>JAGVUJ010000154.1 GCA_019136325.1 Deltaproteobacteria bacterium | reverse complement strand
CGTAATCGTAGTTGTCTGCGATTATATGTTTCCTACCTGTTTAACGAGGCCTGTAGGAACCTCGGCACGCTTCTACAACTTCAAATGTCCCCGTCGAAACCGTGACGCCCCCTTTTTCATATTTTTATATAATATAAACACTTAGATGTGTTTTGTCAAACGATACATTAATCCACGTCTTACAAATTATTCATTGTTAGACTTTGATTTGCCTGGATTTGAAATCGCGGGATAGCGAACGGCGTTCTTCGCGCTGCTTGATATCCTGACGACGGTCATACAGTTTTTTGCCTTTGCCGATGCCGATTTCCACCTTAACTTTGCCGTTTTTAAAATAGAGTTTCAGCGGAATGAGAGCCAGTCCCTTTTCCCGTGACTTGCCGTAGAGCCTTTTGATTTCGCGTTTATGCAAAAGCAGTTTGCGGATCCGGAGCGGATTATGATTGGATCGGTTTCCGAAATCGTAGGGACTGATGTGCATTTCTTTAATAAACACTTCGTTGTCTTTGACGACGGCATAGCTGTCTTTAAGATTGGCTTTCCCGGCGCGCAATGCTTTTACTTCCGTTCCGGATAAAACGAGACCGGCTTCGTAAATATCGCCGATTTCATAATTCACACGCGCCATTTTATTGGACGCAATCAGTTTTTGTGCTGTGTTTTCTTTTGCCATGGTTTAATTCTACATGAAATAAAAAGTATTGCTATATTTTTTTCCTTTCACTGTTTTCTGAACTTTGAACTTGGAACGTTGAACATAGAACATTTTTCTCTATTCATTATTAATTTTGACTCTTGTCTCTGTTTTTTAAGACTTCTCACATTCGTTCGAAGTGACATAATTGGTACATTTTTTTACGGCCTTGTTAAAATGTCGCAGGCAAGGCGTGCGAGTCTCGAGGAGTAAGGCGTACTTTTCGCGTACTCTGCAACGACGAGTAACGAAGCGCAACGCCGCATCCGGCTTTTTAACGAGGCCGTTACTTCTTGGGAAGAAGATAGTCCGGCTTCACGTGGCTCATGGCCTTGTAAATATTATCGCGGATTTCTTTATTGTCTTTTTCCAGATTATCAAGGAGCCTTTTGATATAGACTCGTTTGGACATCCGACTGGTTGGACAATCGTTTTTCAGCACGGGAAACTTGCACTCCCTGCTGTATTTCTTGACCAATGCTTCACGAAGATAAGCCAATGGCCTGATAATGTGCAGTTTACCGCCGAATATGCTCTGATCGGGCATCATGGTGCTGATTTCCCGGCCATAAAACATGTTGATCAGCAGCGTTTCGATGATGTCATCGCGATGATGGGCAAACGCTATTTTGTTGCAGCCTTCGGCGTCGGCTATCTCAAATATTCTTTTGCGTCTTAGCCGCGAACATAAAAAACAGGGATTCTTTTTGTTGAAATCGGAATGCGCAAGATTGCCGATATCCGTTTTTTCCATGACGTAACGGTAGTCGTGTTCCTGAAAATAGTGTTCCAACGCGGCATAGATTTTATATTCCGGATCAAAGCCCATGTCAATATTAACGGCTACGAAGGAAAATTCGGGAATGAAAAGCATGGGAGAGTCGAGCAGATCCAGCAGCGCCAGGCTGTCTGCACCGCCGGAAACGCCGATTAACAGGCGATCGCCTTTTTGGATCATCCCGTAATCCATTACCGCTTTTTCCAGCCATTTTTTCAAATGCAGAAAAAGTTTGGTGCTTTTTTCTTTTTTCATTTCATTCATTGTTCAAGAAGAGAGAATGGTTTACAGATTTACAGGAACTTGAAAAGACGGCGACGCAGCACTTCCATTTCCGCCCTGTTTTCGGTCAGCGTATACGACACATCCTTTTTGTCGATTTTCTCATCTTTAAACGATTTAATGAGATCAGCGTCTTCCAGATAAATGATGACGTTTTGATAGTTTGCCTGCGAAAGCGCTTCCTTCCTCAAGACTTCACCCTTGCGGTACATTCTGTCGCCCAGCGCCATGATTTTTTTCAGCCATTCTTTTTTGGGCAGAGGATTTTTCTTCAGATATAAACAGCTTCTCATCACAATCCAGAATGCTTCGAGATAATTATGAATCAGGTCGGCAAACGGCTTGAGCTTCTTGCTTCCCCGACCTTTTATTTCAATCATGACCTGGCCGTCCCGCTCGACCGATTCAATCATTTTTCTTTCGTATAAATAGTCCAGAACTTCGTTGACGTCTTCCTGATCGTCCTTATGTTCATCGAAAATAAATTCATTCCACAACAGTTTTTTAAGAAAAGTATAGTCTCCCAGAATACGGTTCGGAGAAATAAAATCTTCATTGTTTTTAATGATAGAGGTGGCGACAAAACACAGGGGAATAAAAAAATGCAGAATATTGTTTTTATAATATTCCAGATTCAGCCGGCGTTCTTCTTTCAATGAATATACAACTTCCTGCATTTCCTCAACTTCATCTTTTTCCGCTTCGATTTTGGAAATAAATCCGGCCTGAACAAACATATTCAGCGCGTCAATGATTGCCTTGTCGCGATGGGCGAATGTTTCCGCAAATTTCACCTTTTTTACACTGAGATACTCGTAAAACTCATTTAAAACGTACACCAAATCATTATATGATATTCCCCGGCGATCATGGCTTAAAATGACGGAGGCAACCAAGGCAAAAGGCGTGACCACGGAAACTTTGTTGATTTCCAGAACAATTTCATAACCGATTTTCCGGTAAAGACTCTGCCGTTCTTCCAGAGACATCTGCTCTATCGGCTTTTCCTGTGCCGCGAGATAATCCTTCATAATCATCGGCTCGCCGATATTGACATAAACGCGGCCGAATCTTTTGGTCAATATTTTACCGGTCTTGATGATCTCTGCCGTATTTTCGGGCGTTTTGGATTCACCGGCAAGTTCCTTCAGGTAGGACTTTTCTTCGATCACGCGGTCATAACCGATGTAAACGGGAATCGCGGCGAAATTTTCACAATATTTTTCCTGATAGGCCTGGAGAACCATGGAGAGAAGACCGTATTTGGGAATAACCATTTTCCCCGTACGGCTGCGGCCGCCTTCAATAAAAAATTCCAGAGGAAGCCCCTCTTTCAACAGCGTCGCCAGATATTTCGAAAAGACCTCCGAATACACTTTATTGCCCCGGAAACTTCGTCTGAGAAAGAAAGCGCCGGATTTGCGGAAAATATAGCCCATGGGGAAAAAAGACAAGTTGTTTCCCGCGGCAATGAAAGGAAGCTGTATATTATTCATATAAAAAACATAATGAATCAGAAGATAATCGATATGACTGCGATGACACGGAACAATCACGAAGGGCATTTTTTTGGAAATATTTCTTATCCTGGTCATGCCCTCTTTATCGATGGATAAACCGTCGTAAATATCGTTCCAGAGCCAGCTCAGGACTTTCTTCCATATGGCAATCATCGTCTCGCTGTAATCAGCGGCGATCTCATAAAGATAACGGCGGGCCTCTTTTTTCACCTTTATTTTGTCTTTTTCTTCTCTGGAAGAATAATCATTGATGAATTTTTTCAGCGACTCATCGCTCAGGACCATGCCGATAAGCTCTTCGCGGGATTTCAGGGCCGGTCCGACAATCGCGCTTTTTTCCTTATCGATACGGTCGATCAATTCCCCGCGCAGTTCACGGACCATCGCTTCGGAAGAAACATTTTTGGTTGTATGAAGATAGTCGGATAATTTGATCGGTTCCGCAGGAATGACAAATGCATTGCTGGAATAGCGCGCAAAGGTGATCAGGCGGCGCAGGGCTCCGGTATGTTCCGTTTGTCCAAAAAGAATATTCCACACATCTTCGTCTTCTTTTTCACGGCGGCGACCGTAGGAAACCAGCACCGGCACAACAAAAATCGGAACGTCCATTTTTCTCTGGATGTCAAGCAGGGTTGTCATCGCGCTTTCCGCTGACCGGTCTTCTATGAATTCCGATTCTCCCAGATGAATCACAATGCTTTTTTTCTCCCGGATTGTCTTTTCGATATAGGCCAGTTTGCCCCGCCAGGCTTTCTGTTCCCGGCCCATCCGTCGTAAAAAAGATGACCAGAAGAATTTCAGCATTTGCGGCAAAGGATGCCAGAAGGACATATTCATACCGTGACAATATTCCGGAATGGGAACATCGTTACGCTTGAAAAGTTCGTATATGATCAGGCTGTTCAATTCGCTCCGCTGGTTTAAAGCGTAAACGATGACGCCGTCGCGTGAAAGCTTTTTGAGGGAATCCACGTATTCGTCGGCAATAGACACACGGGAAAGAAACGTCTTGGCTAAACGAAATTGAAGAAAATTTTGATCGTCATAAAGACGTCCGGCATAATATTCTTCGCTATGATCAGACATTGTCGAATTGTTATTTTCTATCATCATTGGTTTTCTCCGAGAACAATAACAGGCGGCTATGCAGGCTAATCCTCTTCAGCCTTAAATTCATCGGGGAAACGCTTTGCCATATAATTTTGCACGTAAGAACGCACCTCCGATGCCGTATTGAAGGCAAGAGCTTTCTTTAACATGGTTTTGGATTCCTTCAGTGTCGATTCCCTGATAATTTTTTTTATTCTGGGAATAGCCAGATGATTCATACTCAGCTCATCCAGCTCCATGCCCAAAAGAATCAACACGCAAATCGGATCGCCGGCCATTTCTCCGCACATGGAAACTTTAATCCCGGCCTTGTGAGCGGCATCCACAACGGTTTTGATCTGTCTCAGAACAGCCGGATGCAGCGGTTCATACATATACGTTAGACGTTCATTGGCTCTGTCAATCGCCAGGGAATACTGAATCAGATCGTTGGTCCCGATGCTGAAAAAATCAACCTCCCGGGCAATTTTATCGGCAATGACCACGGCCGAAGGAACTTCGATCATGGCGCCGATTTCAATGTCGGTGGGAATTTTCATGCCTTCATCGACCAGTTCCCGGCGCGCTTCCTCCAGCAATTTTTTTGCCGCCCTGATTTCGTCCACGCTGGAAATCATCGGAAAGAGAATTTTTGTTTTCCCCAGAGCGCTGGCTCGCCAGATGGCTCTGAGCTGAATCTTGAAGATATCGACTTCCTTCAGGCAAAAACGAATCGCTCTCATGCCCATTTGCGGATTCAGTTCTTTGCTTTGCTTCTGATAGTTGGGAAACTTGTCTCCGCCCAGATCAAATGTCCTGATCGTCGACCAGGACAAATTTTTATCGGTGACGACCTGACGATAGTTATTGAAATGATCCTCTTCCGTCGGCAGATTTTCACGGTAAATATAGAGAAATTCTGTTCGGTACAATCCGATATTTTCCGCTCCGTGGGCAACAGCGGACGGAATCTCCTCTACAAATTCTATATTGCACCCGATTCCGACATTGTAATGATCAAGCGTTACCGCCGGCAATCGTCCGTATTTCAGATACTCGTCATTGGCGGCATCATAATGACGCTTTTTTTCCTCATATCTTTTGAGCATGTCGGGATAAGGATTAATCACCACCATGCCTGCCGTGCCGTCGACAATCAATTGATCGTCGGTGCGGACAAAGTGCGTGATGTCATCCAGACCGACAACAGCCGGTAATTCCAGAGAACGGGCGACAATAGCCGTATGCGAGGTGCGGCCTCCGCTGTCGGTGGCAAAACCGAGAATTTTATCCAGTTTCATCTGGGCGGTGTCGGCCGGAGAGATGTCATGGGAAACAACGATCACACCGTTGTTTCCCACATCCCAGATTACTTCCCGTTTTTCACCGGAAAGATTGCGTAAAATTCTCTGAACCACGTATTGAACATCGCTGACCCGGCTGCTGATATAATCGTCTTCAACGCCTTCGAAAACCTGCTTATAATGATCCAGGGTCATGCGCAACGCCCATTCGGCGTTCACGCTCATTTCACGAATATACTTTATGGTACGGTTCGTAAATATTTTATCTTTTAAAATAAGAATGTGAACGTCAATGACATAAACCGGTTCGGTAATATTCGCCTTCTTAAGATTTTTTTGAATGTCGAGCAGTTGCTGCTCGGAATCTTTCAAGGCTTTTTTAAAACGAAGAACTTCTTCGGGGATTAAAGATTCATCGGTTAATTTATAAAAAGATATTTGACTGCCCAACGGATCAAACCGATAACACCGGCCGATGGCAATGCCCGGAGATACGCCGATACCCTTAAGCACAAATGTCTTGGTTGTCTGGTCCGGATTCATGTTGTTTTTTTATTCTTCTCCAAATTTATTTTCGATCAGCGTTTCCAAGGCTTGCAGCGCCGCGGTCGCATCGGTTCCCTCCGCTGTGATCGTCAGTTCACCGCCGTAGGGACAGGCCAGCGTCAGGATGTCCAGAATGCTGTTTCCATCGACATTTTGCCCGTTACGCTCGAGAACAATTCTGGATTTAAACTGTTGAGCAACTTTCACAAAAGACGCCGCCGCCCGCGCGTGCATGCCCAGTTTGTTTTTTAATTTTAACGTTTTAGTTTCCGTCAACTCATCAATCCCGTCCAAGAAATAATAATGAATATCGCAACAGCCCCATAAATAATATAAACTTGAGAAATTCCTTTTTGTATCAGAAAAAGGCAACCCATAACAATGGCCAACGCGGTCAATTTCATCAAAACACCGTAGGTCTCGGCAAAAGGCCACTGCGTTCCATCCCCTGAAAGCAAAACCATCAGACTGATTAATACGGCCAGGGAAATCCAGCGTATTTTCACGGCTGCACCCGGCAAATTCAGCGAACGAATAAATTCAAAACCGGTTTTGCCTCTCCGGTAACCTTCAATAAAGCCTTTTATCCTTACCCACAGATGAGCCGGTGTGTAAATCAGCAGAAACACAACCGGAGCAACAGCCAGTCCGATGTATGATAAAATGACCGCAACAATCGCCGCAAAAGGTCTCAACGCCCCCCAGTAAAATATATCTCCGATGGCCGCATAGGACGCCATCAGACTTTGCTTGATGGAAACCGTATCCGAAAAAGCTTCTTTTCCCGAAGCCTTTTCTTCTTCCAGACGCACAATCGATCCTATGATCGGAGCAGAAAGGTACGGATGCGTATTAAACATCTGCACGTGATCTGTCAAAATTCTTTCCGATTGCTTTCTGTGCAGGCACATTTCCCTGACGAGGGGAATGATGGCCATGCAAAAACCCATGTTCTGCATTCGCTTGAAATTAAGCGTTGTATGAATAAAAAAAGACCTTAAAAAAATTTTTGTTAAAGTCGTCTTTTTCACGCTTTTCAGGCCTCAGAAACAAATAACTATATATTTTCAATAACTTTCATGTATAGGTTGCCTGATTAACACAAAAGATGAGTGAAGTCAATGAATCCGAGCGGCTTCTTTTTTATTCTTTTGAAATACGTCCGGGATTTTTTGATGAATTCCCTTATCCTTTTGTAAAGCATGAGGCGTTGTGATAAACATCTTTCGATGAGTAGAAAAATTCTTCTGATAAATCCTTGGATTTATGATTTTGCAGCCTATGACTTCTGGATGAAACCATTCGGTCTTCTATATCTGGGCGCCCTTTTGCGCAAAAATAACCATCAGATTGCTTTCATCGATTGTCTTGATCCCTATCATCCTCAAATGATGAACAAAAATTTAAAAACACCGCGCCGTTATGCCTCTGGAAACGGCAAGTTTTTCCGGCAGATTATTCCGACGCCGGATCCGCTCAAAATGTTTGAAAGGAGCTACTGCCGTTACGGCGTTGCACCTGACGTTTTTAAAGATGAACTTCAGAATCATCGCAACGCCGATATCGTCCTGATAACCTCCATGATGACCTACTGGTATCCGGGCGTTTTTGAAGCAATCAGAATCATCAAGGAACTTCTGCCCCGCATACCTGTTGTGCTGGGAGGCAAGTATGCGACTCTTTGTTACGAACACGCCGTACAATATTCCGGAGCCGATTATGTCATCGCCGGCGCCGGCGAGAAACCGATTCTTGATCTTCTACAAACGATATTCGGCGATCAAACATCTTTTGTGCCTGACGAGGATGATCTTGATTCCCGTCCCTATCCGGCTTTTGACCTGATTCGTCATGTTGATCAATTGCCGCTAATAACATCCAGCGGATGTCCCTACCGCTGCAGTTACTGCGCTTCGCATATTTTTCATGACCGATTCCGACGCCGGGATCCCATCAAGGTTGTTGACGAAATTGAATACTGGCAGAAAAAAACCCGCGTGGTTAATTTCAGCTTTTATGATGATGCCCTGCTGGTAAACCCCGAGGAAATGATTATCCCCCTGCTGCACGAAATACGCAAAAGGAATTTATGCTGTCACTTTCACTGCCCCAACGGCCTGCACCTGAGGGAAATCAATGAAGAATTGAGCAATCTGCTTTTCAATTCCGGATTTAAGACAATCCGTTTCGGATTCGAGACATCCGATTTCAGCAGACAGCTGCAAACGGGCGGCAAAGTAAAAAACGAGGAATTGCGTTCAGCGGTGCTGCATTTGAAGAACGCCGGTTACCAAACGAATGATCTGGGCATATACCTGCTCTGCGGAACACCCGGCCAAACCGCAGAAGACGTCCGCAACAGCATTGACTTTGTCCAAAAGTGCGGGGCCAAACCTGTCTTGGCGGAATACTCGCCTATTCCCGGAACAAAAATGTGGTCAGATGCGGTGGCCGCTTCTTCCTTTGACATTCAGGGAGAACCGCTATATCATAATAACTCTTTACTTCCCTGCCGGAATGAAGACTTCAGCTACGCCGTTTACAGGGATTTAAAGCAGAAACTTAAAAATAATTTTTGATCCAAACGGACTGCCGAGCATGAATATTTTAATCTGGATAAAAAATATTATGATTTTACTGTTATCCGTATTATTTCTGATCATCGGCGTCAACACGTTAATGGGTTCTTATCGTATCAATAATCCCATGGAATTCCTCATGTATTTCTTTTCCGCATCGCTTTTAATTTTAGTTTGTCTCGTCGGCATTATTTATTTCTTTTTTCGTTTATTGGCAGTCAAGCAGAATGGATTGGACAAAGATGAAATCCCATAATATTTTACAACCCGTTCTCATCCTGATTTTTATTTTGCTCGTCTCCGGCCCAGGTCACGGATTCGACTTGAAAAAAAAGGTCCTGAAAGAAAAACTGTCCAACGGCATTACCGTGTTGCTGCTGGAACGCCATTTGAGTCCCACCGTGTCTTTATATATCCGTTACCGCGTCGGAGCGGTCGATGAAGAAAAAGGAGAAAGCGGCGCGGCTCATCTTCTGGAACATATGATGTTCAAGGGAACAACCTCCATTGGAAGCAACGATTATGAAGCGGAAAAGAAATTACTGGACGAAATCGAAAAAACAGGCCAGCGCCTCGACCTGGAAAAACAAAAAGGGAAAAACGGCGACTCCCGAATCCTTGAACACCTGTCCGCAAAATTAAAAGCCTTACAGAATGAACACAAAAGCTATTTCATACCGAATGAAATAGACCGGCTTTACACCGAGAACGGCGGATTGGATATGAATGCTTCCACCGGTCAGGATTTTACGGCTTATCATGTCAGCCTTCCCGCCAACAAAATCGAACTCTGGGCCAGAATAGAATCCGATCGTCTTCTCCATCCCGTTTTTCGCGAATTTTATACGGAGCGCGATGTGGTTATGGAAGAAAGAAGGCAGCGCGTCGAGACCGATCCGGACGGAAAACTTTATGAAGAATTCATGAATGCCGCCTACAGGACGCATCCTTATGGCCGCCCGATTGTGGGCTGGACGGACGACCTGATGAATTTAAGTCCCAATGCCCTTAGAAAAATAATGCAGAGGTATAAAGCGCCTCAAAATATTGTTATCGCGGTGGTCGGCGACATCAAGCCGGAAACAACCCTGCCATTAATTGAAAAATATTTCGGTAAAATCCCGGCGGGTGAACAGGCAGACAGCGCAATTGCCGCGGAACCGCAACAGATGGAGGAAAGAAGAATCGACGTAAAATTCGACGCCAATCCATCGATGATCATTGGATTTCACAAGCCGAACACACCCTCAAAAGATGATTACGTATTCGATGTTCTGGAGGCGGTTCTGACCAAGGGAAGAACCAGCCGTTTATACAATAAGCTTGTAACAAATATGCAAATCGCGCAAAGCGTCAGCGCCGTCAATGGATTGCCCGCTTCCAGATTTCCCAATCTCTTTGCCATATTTGCCCAACCCCGTCATCCGCACACGAACGCAGAACTGGAAGAAAAAATTCAGCAGGAAATAGACTTTTTGAAAAAACAACCCATTCCGGACGATGAGTTGATTAAGGCAAAGAACAATATTAAAATGACTTACATCCAGAGCCTCGATTCGAATTCAGAGCTGGCCTCCATCCTGTCCTATTACGAGGCCTTGCTGGGAAACTATCAGTATTTTTCCGACTATCTCGATCATATCGATCAGGTTACCGTTGACGATATTTTGAAGGCGGCCAACATTTATTTAAACAAAAATAACCGAACAACCGCTTTCTTAAATAAAATTAAAGAATGATTTATGCATAATGTTTCTTCCAGAATATTCAGGGTCCTGTTCATTACGCTTCTGACCTGCGTTCTCATTGTTTCCGCAAAGGCCGATCGGGTTGCTGCATCCGCCGATTTTGCGCCGCCGGCGCCCGATCAAATTCAGTATGAACCTTTGCATTTTGAACTTCCGCAGGCACAACGGGTTGTTCTGGACAACGGAATTGTGCTTTACATTCTGGAAAATCACGAATTGCCTCTGATCCACATAAAAGCCCTGGTTAAAACAGGAACCATGCACGATCCTTCCGGCAAGGAAGGCACCGCCGAGTTAACGGCCTATGTGATGAGAACCGGCGGAACGTCGGCGTTAAAAAGCAGCGATGTGGACAGCGAACTGGATTTTATGGCGGCGGCGGTATCCGTTACGATGTCAATGGAATCGGCGCAGGTTGGTTTTTCCGTTTTAAGCAGTCATCTGGAACGGGGGCTTGATCTGCTCGCGCAGATGCTGATTCATCCCGTTTTCGAACAGGACAAGTTTGAACTGGCCAGACAACTAAAAAATGAGGAGATAAGAAGAATCAAGGATGATCCGCAGAGGCTTGCCTTTCAGGAATTTAACCGTCTGATTTATCAAAATGATCCGCGCGGACGCTTCCCCTCCTATAAATCGCTGGCGAACATTCATCGCGAGGATCTGATAGATTTCCATCGACGCTTCTTTCGGCCGAACACCACCATGTTTGCCGTAAGCGGTGATCTCACGCGAGATGACGCTGTTAAAATATTCATGCGATATTTCGGCCGTTGGGAAAAAGGAACGTTACCCGCTGAAATTCCCCCGCCCTCTCAAAAACCGCGGGCGGCAGTGTATTTAATCAATAAAGAGATTCCTCAGTCCACAATCATCAGCGGACAGTTTACCGTCAGCAAAAATAATCCCGATTTCTATGCTTTTACTGTAATGGATTTTATTGCCGGCAGCGGCGGATTTCCTTCCCGGATTTTAAGCACGGTGCGCAATAATGAAGGACTCGCGTACAGCGCCGGAAGTTTTTACCGCGCGAAGCCCGGTTATGGATTTTTCGGAAGTTACGCGTTTACCAAAACATCCTCAACCATGAAAGCGCTCTCGCTTCTCGACTCTGTTCTGGAAGATATCCAGTCCGATTCGGTCACCGCCCGGGAACTCGACTGGGCTAAAAAAGCGATCAATGACGGTTTTATTTTTTCTTTCTCCACATCCGAACAAATCGTCTGGCAGCAGATGAATATCGAATATGAAAAACTGCCGCCCGATTTCCTCATCAATTATCGGAATCAGATAGACCGCGTCACCCTTAAAGATCTGAATAACGCGGCGGACAAATATCTGGATAAGAAAAAAAATGTTGTTTTAATTCTGGGTGACAGCAAAAAACTGGATCACCCTCCGCCCGCGGGCGGATTTACCCTGATAACGCCCGAAGAGTAACGTATTCTTAAAGGAAAACTTATGATCGACGAAACACTATTCAAGAAAGTATCCGCAAAAATAGATTCCTATCGCGACGCGATGATTGAATTGCAGACACAGCTTTGCGCCTGTCCGGCAGAAGGACCGGAAAACGGCGGCGACGGGGAATTCCTCAAGGCAAATTTTCTCAAAGAACGCCTGATGAAAATGGGTTTTAAAAATTTCCGTCATTACGACGCGCCGGATGAAAGGGTTTCCCCGGGCATCCGTCCTAATTTCGTCACGACGCTTGAAGGAAAAAATAAAAACAGATTCATCTGGATCATCACCCATATGGATATTGTCCCGCCCGGCGAACGGCGTCTCTGGAGCAGTGATCCCTATAAGGCGTACGTCAAAGACGATCGTATCTACGGCCGCGGCGTGGAAGACAACCAGCAGGACATGGTCGCTTCCATTTTTGCCGCCAGGGCGTTAATGGATGAAGGCGTGATTCCGGAAAATTCGATCCATCTTGCTTTTGTCTCCGACGAAGAAACGTCGAGCAACAAGGGGCTTTTTTATATGATTGATCACACGGAAAATCTTTTTAGCCGTGACGACTTGATTGTTGTTCCCGATTCGGGGAATCCCGAGGGCTCTCTGATTGAAGTTGCGGAAAAAAGCATGCTCTGGATTTGCTTCAAAACAAAAGGGAAGCAGTGCCATGGCTCTAATCCGCAACTGGGCAATAATGCGTTTGTTGCGGCATCGCATCTGGTAACAAAACTCGTCACCTTGAGAAAAATGTTTCCCTCAACGGATCCGCTCTTTGATCCTCCGCAAAGCACTTTTGAACCGACGAAAAAAGAGGCTAATGTCGGCAATATCAACACGATTCCCGGTGAGGATGTTTTCTGCATGGATTGCCGTGTTCTGCCGGAATATGATTTAAAGGATGTCCTCGCGGCCATTCGGGAAATCGTTCGCAAGATTGAAAAAAAATTCAAGGTCCAGATAGAAATATCCATGGCGCAATATGTTCAATCGGCCAAACCTACGGCCTCCGACGCTCCGGTGGTTTTAGCCTTAAAAGAAGCCGTCCATGCCGTGTATGGCGTTAAAACATTTGCCGGTGGTGTGGGCGCCGGAACGGTCGCTTCCTATATCCGCAAGAAAAATTACCCTGTGGCGGTATGGTCAAAAACCAATCAGACAGCTCATCAACCGGATGAAAACTGTCCCATCGGGAATATGATCGGCAATGCCAAGGTTTTCGCCTATCTTTTTTTACGCAAATGATCTGTAAAATCTCCGACAAACCTTATTCGAAACGATGATTTTTCGATGGAAGATGATTATAATACAGGCGTTTAGAAGCTTATCAATATGTATTGCATTACATAAATCAACATGATAGGTGTTAACATTAAATTGAGTTCGAAGGATTATCACATATTTTAGAGGCTGATTATTATTTTGATCAAGGCAACTAAAAGCGAAGGCGTTGAGAAACTTTTCTTTGCGGACCAGAATCTGCTGAAAAATCTCTGCGGCGAGCATGATAAGAATTTAAAATTCATTGAAAAGCTGGAACCGGTAAAAGTCAAGGCCTGGGGCAACAGTATCACCGTGGCTGGTAAAAACGGGAATGTCCATAAAATCAGCGCGATGCTCCGGCAGCTTTATGCGATCATGGAAAAAGGCTGGCATATTCAATCCGCCGATATCGATTATGCCCACCGGATTCTTTCCGAAGATATAACGTTCGAGCTGGCCAGTATCTTTCTGGATACCGTTTTAATATCTTCCCAGAAACGTGTGATTACCCCTAAAAGCATCGCGCAGAGACTTTATATTGAATATATGAGAAGCGCCGACATGGTCTTTTCCATCGGCCCCGCCGGAACCGGGAAAACATATCTGGCCATGGCCATGGCCGTATCCTATCTGATGGAGCGGAAGGTGCAGCGAATTATTCTGGCTCGGCCCGCAGTGGAAGCCGGAGAACGGCTGGGATTCTTACCCGGAGATCTGGCGGAAAAGGTCAACCCGTATCTGCGCCCCCTTTATGACGCTCTGTATGACATGATTGACATGGAAAGAGCCACTGCTTTTATTCACAAAGGACTCATCGAAGTCGCGCCGCTCGCCTTTATGCGCGGCAGAACACTGAATGATTCGTTTATTATCCTTGATGAAGCGCAAAATACCACCTCAGAACAGATGAAAATGTTTTTAACCAGGCTGGGCTTCGGCTCCAAAGCGGTGATCACCGGCGATATCACCCAGGTCGACCTGCCGACAGAAAAAGTTTCCGGATTGATTGAAGCGGAAAAAGTTTTAAAGAGAAGCGCCGGTATCCGGTTTGTTCACTTTTCGGAAATTGACGTTATCCGGCATCCGCTGGTTCAGGACATCATCAAGGCCTACGCCAATCTTGATCAACGAAAAAACGGCAAGCAATCATAACGATCATTATGAATTACATTGAACCCATCAAAACGAAGGCTTCGGAAGTTTACAAAAAGGCACTGGAAAAAGGATCACCTTATTTCGGTTTCGTAAAAAACAGTCTGTTCCAAAGATGGGCCATTGCCGTCGTCCTCTGTTCCATTCTGGCGCTGATCATGGCGCCGGAACTTAATTTTTCCGAACCACAATTTCAGATCGGCATGATCGCTCCTAAAAACATCAAAGCGGACTTCGCCTTTCTGGTTGAAGACAAACAGGCCACGGAAGAAAAGAAAATCATTGACGCAGAAAACATCAAACCCGTCTATAACTATAACAGCCAGATCCCCGACAACATCGCAAGAAAATTCGTAAAGTCTTTTGCCCTGGCCGCCGAAAATCAAAATAATGTTCGGGACGTCAACACATTGAAAAGCGGTGATGCCCGTATTTTACATAAAGAAAAGAAACGCCTGGAATCCAATATGGGCGTTTATTTAAGTCCGGAAGAATTTTATGTTTTAAATGAACATAAGTTTTCCGAAGAATTACAGCAGAAATTTTCCCAACTGATTATTTCCTTCTATGAAAACAGATTTATCACCAGCGATATTTTTGGCAAATCGGAAAAACAAAAAGGCATTGTCATCAGAAATTTGAAAACCCAGATTTCAGAAGATATCCGCGACACGTCTTCATTGCTGAGCATCTATGAGATTGATGAACCACTTTTAAAAACGGTCAACATGATTTTCCGCAATGATGAGAACGCTTTGAAAGAAACCGCCTTTTCCCTGGCCAAAAAACTCATCGAACCCAATCTGACTTTTAACAAGGAAATCACTGAGAAAAAGAAGATGGCGCTCATGGGAGACACGACATCCACGTTTTTTCAGGTGCAGAAAAATGAGATGATCGTGCGGGAAGGAGAAAAAATCGGCTACCTGGAACTGGCCAAATTAAACGCCTATTTTAAAGATGCGCAGGAAAACAGATTCTCCAGACTCACCGTCATGCTGGGATTTTTCTTGACGGCCATGTTCCTTTCCATCGTCCTTTATCTCTGGCGCACACGGAACTGGAGCAAAACGACCGACCGCTCCAATCTCGATCTGTTCGTTTTCGGCATTGTCGCTCTGCTGCAAATCCTTTTTATCAAAATCGGAATTTTTATTTCCATCGCCGTCAACAGATCCTTTCCTTTCATACCGACGGAGGCCTGTTTTTTCGCTATTCCCTTTGCCCTGGGCGCGATGACAACAGCCATTTTAATCAACAGGAATGTCGCTCTGATCATCAGCGCGCTGACATCCTTCCTGATCGGGTTTATTTTCGATGAAAAGATTGTTTTCCCTCTTTTTTCTTTTCTCGGATCGATTGCCGCATCTTACCAGATCGTGCGCATTCGCCAGCGTTCTGTTTTTCTGAAAATCGGCCTGTTTTTGGGAATGATCAATATGGTCGCCATTTTCTGTCTGAACCTGATCACGGGGAATATTCTCAACGATCTCCTGTTAAAACTGATCATGGGATTTGTCGGAGGCATCACTACCGGCATTCTGGTCGCGGGAATCACCCCTCTTTTCGAAAGTGTTTTCGGCTTCATTACCGACATCAAACTTCTGGAACTGGCTAATCTCAATCAACCCCTTTTTCAGAGAATGATTATTGAGGCGCCGGGAACCTATCATCACAGCATCATCGTTTCCTCGCTGGCGGAATCCGCCGCCGAAGCCATCGGAGCCAATTCACTGCTGGTCAAGGTCAGTTCCTTCTATCATGATATTGGCAAAATGAAAAAACCCCTGTATTTCATTGAGAATCAGCAGAATTCGGATAACCGGCACGATAAGCTGTCGCCGAAAATGAGCGGTCTGATTATTATTTCTCATGTCAAAGACGGATGCGAACTGGCCGAAGAGGCAAAGCTCGGACGCCCGATTATTAACATCATCCGTCAGCATCATGGAACAAGCATGGTCAGTTATTTCTATGATAAAGCAAAAAAAGACAAGGATGAATCCATCCGTTCGTTGTCGGAAAGTGATTTTCGTTATCCCGGTCCGAAACCGCAGACCAAAGAAGCCGGTCTGATCATGCTGGCCGATGTTATTGAAGCGTCCTCCCGGACGCTATCCAATCCGACACCGGCCAGAATCAAGTCCCTGGTCAGGGAAAGAATTGAAGGCATTTACATGGACGGACAACTTGACGAATGCGAATTGACATTAAGCAACTTAAATACGATAGCGGAAACGTTCACCAAGATTCTTACGGGGATTTTTCATCATCGCGTCGATTATCCTGAACACGCGCAAAAGGAAGGCAACGGCAAGAAAGACTCTCATGAAAATACAAATCGAAAACAGACAGTCCCTGTATGAAATCGACAAGAGAAAAATCCGCAGAGCGATTTCCGGAATTTTCAAAATTCTCGACTGTACAAATAAAGAAATAAGCGTCGTCTTCACGGATGACGAAACCATTAAGAGGCTGAATCATCACTACCTGGGCAGAAACAAGCCCACGAACGTTATATCCTTTTCCATGCAGGAAGGAGAATACGGCAACATCAATCCGAAAATCATGGGCGATGTCATTATTTCTCTGGAAACAGCGCAAAGAGACGCCGCAAGAGGAAATCTTACCTTCCAGCAGGAGATTGATTTTCTTCTTATCCATGGCATTCTTCATTTGCTGGGTTACAATCATGAAAACACCTCCCGGGAAAAAGCCATAGAAATGCACCGGAAGGAAACAGAGGTCTTTAATCAAATGAACGTTCAAACCAAAGTCTTGATATGATATTTCTTTTCAGGAGGCAACCACGATGAATTTATCTCTGGAAAATAAAGTGGCGCTGGTGACCGGAGCCAGCAGGGGCATCGGCAGGTCGATCGCCCGGGCCATGGCCGAGTCGGGCGCCGATCTTATAATCGCCAGCCGGAAAATCGCCGATCTGGAAACAGCCGCTTCAGATATCAGGCAAACAGGAAGAAAATGTCTGCCGGTGGCAACGCATATCGGCAGACTTGAAGAAATTAAGAACCTCGTCGAACTCGCCATGAAGGAATTCGGCAGAATCGACATTCTGGTCAATAACGCCGCCACCAATCCCTCCATGGCCTCAGCCATGGACATCGATGATCGAGCGTGGGACTCCATTATGAATTTGAATCTCAAAGGTCTGTTTTTCCTGAGTCAATCCGTCGCACGCACCATGCGGGAGCAGAGCGGAGGTAAAATCATTAATGTGGCATCGGTCGCCGGCATCTCTCCCGACATCCTGCCTGTCTACTCGATCAGCAAAGCCGGCGTCATCATGGCCACTAAAGTCATGGCTCAACAGTGGGCGATCTATAACATCAGAGTCAACGCCATCGCTCCGAGTTTGACCAAAACCAAATTCAGCGAACCGTTATGGTCCAATCAGGATATTCTGAATATCGCCATGAGCAGAACGCCGCTGGCACGTCCGGCGGAACCGGAAGACATGGTCGGCGCGGCAATCTTTCTCGCTTCCGATGCATCAAACTACATAACCGGACAGGTTATCGCGGTCGACGGGGGCATGACCATTTAGTTTAAAATATATATCGTATCCGACATTTCCGGATAATCCTTTGCATGACCGACAGAAAATGACAACCTTCTGGTTTCTATCGTTAAAAAAAAGTTGAACTTTAGAAATTGATAAAGTATTATACATCTATGTGGAAAAAACGATATCGATCTTCCAAATTCAATATTTTTTTATTTTCGTTCGCTGTTATGGCTGGATTTTCAATCATGATTGGAATTTCAACAACAGAAAGTGCGCGCGCCGATATCTTTAAATATGAAGACCATGAAGGGGTATTACACCTGACCAACGTGCCCTCTAATCCTAACGTAAAATACGTTATGATTATGAGAGAAAAGAGAATTCTGTTCCAGCCCAATCTTGACGTCAACAAATATGATCATATTATCAGCAGGGCAGCCGACAAGTTTAACCTTGATTCCGCTCTGATCAAAGCCGTGATTAAAGCAGAATCCAATTTTAATCATCGGGCCGTCTCACCGGTGGGAGCGCAGGGGCTGATGCAGTTAATGCCCGCAACCGCTTCCGATCTGAACGTCAAGGACAGCTTTCATCCGGAAAGCAACATCGAAGGCGGAGCCCGTTATTTGAGCTACCTGCTGAAAACCTATAAAAACAATCTGGAACTGGCCCTCGCCGCTTACAATGCAGGAGAAAGAGCCGTTGCCAAATACAACTATAACATTCCTCCCTATCGCGAAACTCAAAATTACGTCAGACGCGTCTTAAGTTTCTACAGATCATACAGTAACGAATAATCCTGATGTCCGGTTTCGTGACGCCCCGGCCCTCAGAGACTGACGTGTGTTGAAGTCTGCCGAATATTGTGAGACGCATTTAAACGAACAAAGAATAATCTGAAAGGTTGGTTGAAGGATCCAAAAGCCGATGCAATGGGAAAATAATACCGGGCGCGCAACACCGTGATGCGGCAAACGAAGGAAATAAATCGCTGTGCAAGAAAAAAGGCCACAAACACCGTTGGCCGTAACCGGAAATACTTTTTTTTATTTTTTCACATATAAATATTTTTCTATTTTCCCGAGTCTTTTCTCCTTGATCCCTTTGATTTGCATCAACTGTTTCATATCTTTTATCCCTTTTGACTTCTGCCGCAATTCCAGTATTTTTTTCGCCGTGACCGGACCGATCCCCTTAATTAAAACCAAATCTTCTTCGCTGGCCCGATTAATATCGATGGGCATCCCGATGGAAATCTTCGCTGCATTGTGTATCTCCGCAACAACAATTTCCATTTTCTCCGACCCGGGATGGACAATCAGTTTCATTCCGTTTTTGAGTTCAAAATTATTTTTAAACCGCTTCGCGATACCCGCTGATTTTAAAAATCGGTTGACGAGAGTTCCCGGGGGAACGTAATAAATTCCGGAAGCGTGCTCATCTCCGACAACTTCCACCACCGAGCAATGGATGCATTGATCGGCATATTCGGGAATTTTCAATGTAAGCGCTGAACGAAAAATCAAAACAATAAAGGGGATGATCGCCAGGATTAAACCGACAGCAATCAGCCCCTTCAGTTTGCTTTCCGAAATCAGCATTAATTTATTTTTTCTTTTCCAATCCGAAAGCATCGTGAAGCACCGATACGGCGAGTTCCATGTACTTTCGTTGAATGATGCAGGATATCTTGATTTCCGACGTGCTGATCATCATAATATTGACGCCTTCCGCAGCGAGTGTCTTGAACATTTTCGCCGCTACGCCGGAATGACTGGCCATCCCTACGCCGATGACGGATATCTTGGCCACCTGATCATCGACTTCCACTTTTTTGGCGCCGACTTTTTTAGCCGTGCTTTCAACTATTTTTTGAGCTTCCTTCAAATCTTTTTTGGACACCGTAAAGGTAAGGTCGGTAAAACCTTCCGAGCTCGCATTCTGAATAATCATATCGACAAAAATATTTTTATCAGACAACGGGGTGAATAATGACGCCGCCACTCCCGGTTGATCCGGAACATGCACAACCGTGATTTTGACCTGATCGCGATCATACGTTACGCCTGAAATTATTTCTCTTTCCATATCCTTATCTTCTCTGGTCACAAGAGTTCCTCCTTTATCAGAAAAAGTTGATTTCACATAAACCGGCACGTTGTATTTTTTAGCCATTTCGACCGACCGCGGCTGCAAAACCTTTGCTCCCATCATGGCCATTTCCAGCATTTCATCATAGGAAATTTTTTCCAGTCTTCTGGCCTTATTGCAGACGTTCGGGTCTGTGGTATACACGCCGTCAACATCCGTGTAAATATCGCACTGGTCGGCTTTTAAAGCCGCTGCCAGCGCCACGGCACTGGTGTCCGAACCACCGCGACCCAGCGTTGTAATGTTATTGTCCTTATCCACGCCCTGAAAACCGGCAACGACAATAATGGTGCCTTTTTTCAGTTCCTTCTTAATCGCTCCCGTATCAATTAATGAAATCCTGGCTTTCTTATAAGCCTGATCGGTCAAGATTTTAATCTGAAATCCCAGGAATGACCTGGCTTTATACCCCATTGCATTCAAAACAATAGCCAGCAGCGTAACAGTAACCTGTTCTCCCGTGGAAATCAAAGAATCGTATTCTCTTTCATCAGGCAGATCGGAAGCGCTGTGGGCCAGATTGATCAGTCGGTCCGTTTCTCCGGCCATGGCCGATAAGACAACAACCACCTGATTGCCGGCTTTTTTTACTCTGATGATTTTCTCCGCCACATTTTTTATTTTTTCAATATCCGCAACCGATGTTCCGCCGAATTTCTGAACAATTAACGCCATATCTAAACACCCTCCGTTTTTATGTCCTTGACCAATGCCTGCAATCTGTCTGCCGGCGCTTCGATAATCATTTTCCTTTTATTTTCATCAACGTATTCGAATGTGATAAAAATCGTTTTCGTCGGCAGTATCTTAGCTATTTTTTCCGCCCATTCTATCACCACAACGCCTTCTATTCCCAGATATTCTTCGCAGCCTAACTCATCCAATTCCGGATAACCTTTTATCCGGTAAACATCAAAATGATAAAGTTTATAACGCGCCGGGTATTCATTAATCAATGTAAAGGTTGGACTGGTAATCCGATATTTTTCTTCCACTCCCAGGCCGCGGGCTAATCCCCCGGTAAAACAGGTTTTGCCCGATCCCAGCTCTCCCGATAAAGCCAGGACATCCCCCTGGTGGAGTTTTTCGCCGACAGACCGTCCTATTTCACTTGTGTTTTGACTGCTGACGGATATTATCTCTACCTTCGCGTTATTTTGATTCATAAAACATTCATTGTGTCGATTGCTAATTCTTATTTTCCAGTAAAACAATGGCCGATGCATAATGCTTTGTATGCGTCAGGCTCAAGTGAACGTGTGTAATCTCTCTTTCCCGGATATACGATTCTGCTTCTCCGGACAGATTAAGGAAAGGTTTCCCGTTTTGATCATTCGCCACGGAAATATCACTTAACTTGACGCCCATTCCCAAACCAATGCCCAGCGCCTTCAGGAAAGATTCCTTGGCCGCAAACCTGGCGCTGTAATGAGGAACCGGATGTGCGTGTTTACCGCAATATTCCATTTCTTCATCGGAAAAAAACCTGCTTATAAATTTGCCACCCCATTTTTCAATGATTTTTTCCATACGCCTGTTTTCGACAAGGTCTATTCCCACACCGCAAATCATTCCGTCACCTGCCGGGCATGTAAAATGGCGTCGGTGACTGCGGCAACTTTTTTCATCACCGCCACATCATGGACCCGGATAACATGACATCCTTTCAGGATTGCCGCCACGACAGATGCTGCAGTCCCCTCTATTCTTTCCGACGGCGCATCACCGGTTATTTGACCGATAAAGGATTTCCGTGACGTGCCGATCAGTATCGGCATTCCCAGGGTTTTCAACTCCGCAAGGTTACGGATGATCCTATGATTGTCGGAAAACGTCTTTCCGAAACCTATGCCCGGATCAACCGCCACAGAATCCTTTTCGACTCCGGCTTTCATCGCTTTTTGCATGCTGACTCTTAAATAATCCGTGATTTCTCCCATCAAATCATCATACCCGAGATGACCCTTCTGCATATTGGCTGGATTCCCCCGCATGTGCATCAGCACGAGAGCCGCTTTTGTTTGCGCGGCCGTCCACGCCATCTTTTTGTCGGCGTTCAGCGCGCTTATGTCATTGATGATTTCAGCGCCGGCATCAACGGCCTCTTGGGCAACGCGCGCTTTTTTTGTGTCAATCGACAATGGTATTTTGACTTTTTTCACTAAAGTTTTGATGACAGGAATCACTCTTTTAAGCTCAACATGAACCGGCACGGAATCTGAGCCGGGACGTGTCGATTCTCCGCCGATATCAATCATATCCGCCCCCTCCTCCGCCATTTGCACTCCGCGTTCAACGGCCTTTTCCGTCGTGAAAAAAATGCCGCCATCGGAAAAAGAATCGGGAGTCACATTTAAAATTCCCATAATTCTGGTTTGTTCACCCAGTATTATTTTACGTCTGGATGTTTTCCAGACAAATCTTTCCAGACCGGTATTCTTTATTGTTTCCAATATATCATGGGCGATAAGACTCAGACCGAAAGGTTGTTTGCTGATTTTTCCCGCCAGTGTGATTATCTGTTTAATCGTACCCATGATTAAAACATCCGTGGTTTTAACACTGCAGGCAACGCTTCCTCTGGCGACAGCCGCATCGCCGCCAAGAGACAGCATTTCCTGTTTCAGGATATTGGCGATTTTACACGGCTGTTCTTTCAGCAAAATATTGATATTGACCGCTTTGGGCGCCATCGCGCCGATACCGTAAGGATCAACGTCTATTCTTTTTAATATCTCAACAGCCTCTTCCCTGTTCCGTATATCGACTATTCTCACCGGGAATCACCAAACATATAGATTTCTGTTATTCTGAGGACACAGATTAAACGGTAACTTGATCAGGTTGAAGCTTGCGAATCACTCCTGTGAGCCTTGGGCAATGCGTCGCCAATCATGGCATCTATTTCGGGGCCGCTTAAAACTTCTTTTTCCAGAAGCTCTCCCGCTATCTTATGGAGAACATCCATATGATCGGTGAGAAGTTTTTTCGCTTTTTCATAGTTGCGCGTCACAATTGAAATCACTTCGGCATCAATATTCTTTGCCGTTTCCTCACTGTAATCCTTATGCGTTGCAAATTCTCTGCCCAAAAAGATCTGTTCCTCTTTCTTGCCATAACTCAGCGGTCCCATTTTTTCACTCATACCCCACTCACAAACCATCTTTCTGGCCAGATTCGTGGCTCGTTCGATGTCGTTACCGGCTCCGGTGGTAAAATCATGAAGAACCAGCTCTTCAGCAGCCCGGCCTCCCAAGAGGATAGAAATGTTGTTTTCCAGATACTTTCTGGGATATGTATGTTTTTCATCAATCGGCAACTGCTGGGTCAGACCCAAAGCTCTACCGCGGGGAATGATGGTTACTTTATGAATGGGGTCCGTTCCGGGAATCAAACGAGCCACCAGCGTATGTCCTACTTCATGATACGACGTATTGCGCTTTTCTTCATCGCTGATCACCATACTTTTTCTTTCCGAACCCATGAGAATTTTATCCTTGGCAAATTCAAAATCGATCATATTAACCTTTTCTTTATTTGCCCGCGCCGCATTGAGCACCGCTTCATTAATCAGATTTTCAATATCGGCTCCGGAAGTTCCGGGCGTTCCTCTCGCCAGAACAGCAAAATCCACATCTTCCGCTATGGGAGTTTTGCGCGCATGAACCTCAAATATTTTTTCCCGGCCCTTGACATCGGGCAAGGGTACGACAACCTGCCGGTCAAAACGTCCCGGCCGTAAAAGAGCCGGATCGAGAACATCGGGACGGTTGGTCGCGGAAATGAGAATCACTCCCTCGTTGGATTCGAATCCGTCCATTTCCACCAGCAGTTGGTTGAGTGTCTGCTCTCTTTCATCGTGACCTCCGCCCAGACCGGCGCCTCTGTGACGTCCGACCGCGTCGATTTCATCAATGAAAATAATGCAGGGGGCATTCTTTTTAGCCTGGCTGAAGAGGTCGCGAACACGCGAAGCGCCAACACCAACAAACATTTCCACGAAATCAGAACCGCTGATGGTCAGGAAAGGCACGTCCGCCTCTCCGGCGATAGCCCGGGCCAGGAGTGTTTTCCCCGTTCCCGGAGGACCCACCAGCAAAAGTCCTTTGGGAATCCGCCCGCCCAGTTTAGTGTATTTCTTGGGATCTCTGAGAAAATCGATCACCTCTTCCAGTTCGGATTTAGCCTCATCAATACCGGCAACATCGGCAAACGTTACTCGTTTGGATTTGTCGGTAATCAGACGCGCTTTGCTTTTTCCAAAAGCCATTGCCTTTCCGCCGCCGGCCTGCATCTGACGCATGAAAAATATCCAGATGCCGATGAGCAAAATCATCGGTGCCCACGAAATCAAAATGGTCAGCCAGGCGGATTCTTCAACCGGCTTGGCGGTAATCTTGACTCCCTTCTCTCTGAATTTCTCAACCAGTTTATCATCTTTGGGAGCAAACGATTTAAAAAGACTGTTGTTTTTCAGTTTGCCGTTAATATTATCACCCTGAATCGTCACCTCGCTGATATCTCCCTTTTCCAACAAGGTGATCATATCGCTGTAAATGATTTCTTTGGTTCCCGTTTTGGGCTGATTGTAAAGCTGCCAGACAAGCAGAAAAACGAGTAAGACCGTCAGGACAAGAGCTATATTTTTTTGGAACTGATTCAATATCTTTCTCCTTAAATGTCAATGATGATTCATTATAATATCCCGTTCGATTTCAAAGGATGACCTGACGGCAACGCTAAGCTCTGCAGGCGTATTAATCATACGTTAAGGACGCCAGGCAACGCAGCCAATAGAGTCAGCAACAGAAAGCGAACATGAATAATCTTTATAATAATATTAGATATAACTCAAATATTTTCTATTAAAATAAAAGAGATTTATTCTTTGCGATTTTTTACTGATCTAAAGCACTTATCTGCAATTCCAGCACTTTTTTTGTTTTCGCTGAAATCTTTACCCGATCATTCAAATGCATATTTTCTATATATATTACCGAATGACCATCCACCAGTAGCATTATTTCATCTCTACGCGGTGCAGCGATTTTATGGTCAATAAAATATTTTTTTATCTTTTGACGTCCGGCCATGCCCAACGGTTGAAACCAGTCGCCGTCCCGTCTGTTCCTGACGATCAATGGCGGTTTGATCATATCCCCATCAAGATAAACTGTATTCTCCCGGTTTTTGATGCGGCTGTTTCCCCTTTTGGAGAACTTCCCTTTTACGGTCATATTTCTTTCTTTGATATAAACAGAGCCTGGAATATTCAGAACATACTCATATTGAACCGGCTTTTTACCGGTTTTCTTTTTCTCCAGGATTAACTTATCGTATTCGCGTCGTGCCCTGATTTTTGATGGAAGCGTCGCTTTTCTCCCCGATTCACTTTTTTGCACCAAATCATCGACAGACCTGACATGGGCATACGATATGCCGTTTTTCAAAGGAGTCAAATCCTCCATAATTGTTTTCAACAATCTCCACCGGAGGGCATCAGGCAATTGCCTTACCGTATTGACTTTCAAAGAAAGGCTACTGGAATCTTTTTGCAGGACAGATTTCTTTAGGGCGCCGGTTACGTGCCGTTTTATAAAATCATCTTCGACCCGTAATATTTGAGCCATCTGCGCCAGATTTTCATCAATTCTGGGATTGTATTCTTTTTTTAAATGCGGAATTAATTCGTTCCTTATTTTATTACGCAGATGCTTATTGTCTTTATTGGAACGGTCCTGACGATAGGCGATTTGCGATGCGTCCAGAAAAGAAATTATTTCCTGTCTCGATGTTTCAATTAAAGGGCGGATGATCCGGTCATCCCGCATGGGACGAAAACCTTTCAACCCTTCCAACCCGCTGCCACGCAGAAGATTCAACAATACGGTTTCGGCCTGATCATTTAAATTATGGCCCAACGCTATTTTTTGCGCTTTGTATTTTTCAGCTGTTCTATTAAGGAATTCATATCTCTGACGACGATAAAAATCTTCCGGCGAAATACCTTTTGTATCAGCTTTTTTATCCAATTTCCCCGGGCAAAAAATCAGCCCCGATTTCTCAGCCAGTTCGCGGCAATATCGCTCATCCGCATCGGATTCCCTTCCTCTCAACCCATGATTGAAATGCGCAATAATCAGTTTCAAATCCATTTTCCCGGCTATTGAGCAAAGCACCGTTAGTAAAGCGGTGGAATCCGGCCCGCCGGAAAGCGCAACCACGACGCTTTCTCCCTTGTTCAGCAGATTGTATTTTTCTATGGTTTGTTGAATTTTTTTAATCATAGCGATTCAACGAATTTCTCTAATGAAACAGTGAGTTGATTTCCCCAATATCCTCGCAGTAATAATCTGCATTCAACTGGAGCAGATCATTGCGGTTGCCCAATCCGTTCAACAGCGCACAACTGAGTATCCCTGAATTTTTGGCGACCGCAATATCATTAACACCATCTCCGACCATCAGCGTCTTTTCTCTCGCCGCGATATTCTTCTCCAGAACATAATCTATGATACGTCGATCCGGTTTCAAAAACGGCGTAGAATCGGCTCCGATTATTTCGGTAAAATATTTTTCTATCTTCAATCCGCGGACGATTATGGACGCAAATGTATAGCGTTTATTGGTGAGGATGATTTTTTTTGTATGTTCAAAATGCATCAGAACCTCTTCCACGTGAGGGTAAAGAACCGTGTTATCCAGCAGATGCTGACCATAATAGTCCGTAAAGATTTGCATCGCTGCGCTATGACGTCCGGCATGATCCTGCCCCAACGCTCTCTCCATTAACCTGCTCATCCCATCGCCGACGAAACTGATAATTTCCCGTTTACTCTTTGCCGGCAGCAGAAGGGTCTTTAACGTATAATTAACACCTTGGACCAGATCATCGCCCGTGGAAGCAAGCGTACCGTCCAAATCAAATATTATCAGGTCTATTTTCTTCATGGATCACTCGTCTCTCTATATCCAAGTGTTTTAATAAACACAAGTTTCTTTCTTATGATGAGTCCCGAATTTCAGAAGCGCAACGCGCTGAAATTTGTTGGACGTAATGAGAATAAACATTTATAAACATAGCGCAATGCATGTTTCTAGTCGAATTTTTCAATCCCGATATATTGGTATCCTTTATTTGAAGGACAACAGAGATATGATCAAAGCTGAGGGTATCTCGGATAACCTTGGAAAAAGTATTTGACTATGTTCCCGGTCGGTGTTAAAAATCTATTGAAACCGCTTGGATCTTTTGACTCGACTGAGACGGTAACATAAATGTCGAACTAAGGTCTTCCTCTATGCGGAAGGCCTTTTTTAATGAGCCTTGACTATAGTCTCAGAGCGCATTATCCCCTGAGCGTAGCGAATGGGGATTGTGGAATATCGACAAAAATGAGCGGAGCGATATTTGAGTCGCAAGTCGAACAATCCCGCCGCAGGCCGGAATAATGTTTCAGTGAATCAGAAGCACAGCGATGCGTGATCACATGAAGAAAAAAATTTTAAATAACTTTGCCATCATCGGCACGGGTATGGTCGGCACCGCGATAGGTTCTCTGTTGAAAAAATCCGGTTACAACGTCGTTTCGATCTGCGACAAATCTTCGACCGCCCTTAAAAGAGCTGTTTCCTATACCGGAGGGAAACCGTTCAAAACGATTTCGGAGGCTGTTCAACACGCCGATTGTATTCTGATTACAACCCCGGATGATCATATTGCCTGCGCCTGCCGGGAAATCGCCTCCGCACCGTCCGTCACGGGAAAATATGTGTTTCACATGAGCGGCGCAGGGGGACTTGACCTTCTTGCATCCGCAAAGAAAGCGGGGGCCTTCGTTGCCAGCATTCATCCTTTGCAGAGCTTTTCTTCCATTGACCAGGCCATAAAAAATATTCCCGGCAGTTGTTTCGGGGTGACAGCGGATCAGACAGCGCTCCCGCATGCAAAAAAAATTATTCGCAAACTGGGCGGCATTCCCATTGTTATTTCCGACGACCAGAAACCGCTATATCACGCCGCCGCTTGTTTTGCGTCCAACTATCTGGTGTCGTTAATGAACATCGTGGAATCCATTTACCGGGCCATAGGCATCAAAGAAAAAGATGCGCGAAAAGCCTATCTGCCTCTCGTTTATGGAAGTTTGAGAAACATTGAAAAATCAGGTTCTGTGTTGTCACTCACCGGCCCCATTGCCCGCGGTGATTATGGAACCATTAAAAAACATATAACGGCAATCCATAAAAATCTTCCCCAATATGCATCGCTCTATTCTGCTCTGGGTTTCATAACAGTGGAAGTCGCCAAACAGAAAGGAACCCTCGACACGGAGCAGGCAAAAAAAATCAAAGCGCTTTTGAAAGGAGAACCATCATGAGCACGCAAAGTAAAATAACGCGGAAAACAACAGCGGACATCAAAAAAATGAAAGTCAACGGAGAGAAAATCACCATGCTCACCGCTTATGATTACGCAATGGCTTTGATACTGGATGAGTGCAATATTGACATGATTCTCATCGGCGATTCTCTGGGGAATGTCGTTCTGGGTTATGACACGACACTGCCCGTCACCATGGAGGACATGCTGCATCATACGAAAGCCGTCTCGCGCGGCGTTCATAACGCGTTGATTGTCGCCGACATGCCTTTCTTATCGTATCAGGTATCCGAACAGGCCGCCGTTCAGAATGCCGGAAGATTCCTTCAGGAAGCCAATGCCCAGGCGGTTAAACTGGAGGGAGGAAGAGACGTCGCTGAAACAGTGAAAAAAATTACCTCAGCGGGAATCCCGGTAATGGCGCACCTGGGCCTTACTCCCCAATCCATTCACCAACTCGGCGGCTATAAAGTTCAGGGGAAAAAAGAAGAGGCCGCGCGAAAGATGATTGAAGACGCCAAAATTCTGGAAGAAGCAGGCGCTTTTTCAGTTGTTCTGGAATGCGTTCCGGAAGGTCTTGCCGCTGAAGTAACCGGTTGTCTTTCCATTCCGACTATCGGTATCGGCGCCGGTGTTCAATGTGACGGACAGGTTCTGGTCATTAATGATTTACTGGGTATTTCTGACCGCTTTACGCCAAAATTTGTTAAAAAATATGCCAACCTGAATCTCGAAATCAAGAAAGCGGTAAAAAATTATATCGGGGAAGTCAAGAGCAGCAACTTCCCCGATATTGAGCACAGTTTCAAATAAGATTTCGAAAGGTATCTTAACGCTTTTTTAGTTAACGATGATTTTGGCATTGGCCTTTAATTTAGCGACAATTTCATTAAAGGCCTCCATCTTTTTCCGTTTTTCCAGATAGTCGGCAATCTTACCTTTGACGTCATTCAATGCAATTTTCTTCGCCGGTTTGCGATCCAGAACCTGAACGATGTGATAACCATATTCTGTTGTAATCACCGGACCAATGGCATTCTTTTCCTGCGAAAAAGCGGCCTTTTCAAACTCTTTCACCATTTGGCCTCTCTTGATAAAGCTCAAATCTCCACCGGCTTCTTTGCTGGGACAATCCGAATTCTGACGGGCAATCTCCGCAAAATTTCCGCCACTGACCAATTGCTTGCGCAGATTTTCTATTTTTGCTTTTTTCTCTGCCTTCACTTTATCAGTATCGCCCTTCCCCACGGCTACAAGAATATGACGGACATGAACGCTTTCCGGTTCGACGAAAAGTTTTTCACGATTATCGTTGTAGAACTTATTGATTTCCTTTTCGGTTGGTTTTAACTTCGAGCCACCCTCCATATTTCTGAATTTATCGATTTTGACGGCAAGAACGATATCGTCTTTCGAAATTTTATTTTCTTTTAAAAATTCATCTACATTTTTGTTCGGAGGAAGGCTGCCTTTGATCTGATCCATGGCCGACTTAATTTCCTGTTCACTGACCATGATTTTTCTTTTCTCAATTTCATTTGCCAAAAGAGTTTTGATGATGAACACATCGACCAGCTGCTTTCTGAGATTCTCCTTGAATTCTTTCTGCTTGTCGGACGGTATCTTACTTTTGATCAATTCAAATTTTTCCTTCACGCTTTTATCTAAATCCGATTTTTTTAATATTTTACCGTCAACACTGGCGGCGACATCACCCGGCAAAACATTTTCAGGCAAGGCATTGGATGCATCGCCCGTTGCCGGCAGGCCGGAACCCGATTCCTGAACATTATTGGCACCGACTGCCGACGCGGCATCTTTTTTCCCGTCATCCGAACAGCCTGCAAACAGAATAAAAACAAATAAAACAAAAATTACTGGCCAGTTTTTGCCGATCTTAGTTTTCATGAATTTCCTCCCGAAAATTTTGTAAGTTTTAAAAATGTTTGAAGTTTATATGTAAATTCTGGGTATCCGTCAAGCTAATTTTCCGGTTATTTTAGCCTCATCACCCTGATCATGTTATCGTGCGCATATAGTTCAGAATCTCTCTTTGTTCGTTTAAAGGCGGAACGGTATCGCCGGCATCCGATTTCAAACCGGAGAAACCGGACAGGTCAAAAAGTCTTTTCAGCGCCGCGAACATATTGATCGGCGGATAGAACTCTTTTGTAAAATAATGAATCATTTTTAAAGTTCGAAAACTATCAAACCAGACATGGAAATGTCCGGCAAGGGATTTTTCCTTCTTCGCAACGCGTCTTATTTTGGACCAGGCCAGAGGGAATTCAGCGGATTCCAGAAAGCATTTCAACCCGGGATGAATCAATTGTGCCTGTAAGAGAATTTCCTCTTCTTCCCGGTTCATCCCATCGTTCATGAGCCGGAGCAAGTCGGCCAATACGGAAAATATTTGCGGATCGTATAAACGATATTCGTCTTCTGCAACACCCGTCAGAAACCTCTCCATCCTTTTTCCCGTTCCGAAAGGAACCCGCGTTGATACTCGGGCCGATGGATAAACACACGTTGCTTTGAGGTAATCAATACCGCCTATTTTCGCCAGTTTACCGAGAAAGTAAAAATCTTCGCCGGCTTCTCTTTTGTTCATTCCCCGTACGGCCAGGTAGGCGTCCGCGGAAACAGCGATGGTCGATCCGATCGCATGAAAAGCCCAGGGCGATTTTGCGTACTTCAGCCCCAGAACCCAGTAACGCAAAAAAATCTCATAACAACAGATGGCCGCCTGCTCTCTCGGGCTATCCGGCATGGGATGCTCATAGGCTACGATAGCTGTTTTAACCTTCGGTTTAAAATGATCTCTGACAACATGAAGATAATTTTCCTGGACGAGCGTGTCGGCATCCAGACATAAAATTACACCGTCGGACAGAGAACCTTTATTCAGGACACGCAACGCCATATCCATGCCTATTTTTCGCGCCATGCCAACGCCTCCCGTATGGTGCGGCAATGCTTTCCCGGCAGATGACGCATCGATATACCCCAGCTTCATTTTCGATTCGGATATTATCTTCAGAAGATTGATTAAATATTTTTCTTCTTCAGAACCCATTGACGATTTCTTTTTAATCAGGGCATCCAGAAGCTTGATGGTCTTTGAATTGTTTTCTATCACCGCCGACGGTGAATTTATTTTGTTATTGACAACGCAAGTGATCAGAGTTTCTTCCAGGGCGCAGGGCTCGTTTCCCGCCAAAGAAGCGAGTGTGTGAAAAAGCATTTCTTTTTCCGCATAGGCCGGAATAACCACAACCTGCGAAACATGATCCGTATGGTCGGCGATCAGCTCCCACTGATCACCGGCGGAATATTTCCGCAGATAATCATCCAGTAAAGATTTTTTCTTCATTTTAAACTATCGGCGACTTTTGCTTTCAGTGAGGAATAGTCGTCATGCGCGATCCACTCGATAGCAACACCTTTTCTTTCCATGCGCCGGAACCAGGTTTCCTGTCTTTTAGCGAATTGATGAATGGCCGTTGCCAATTTATTCTTCATTACATCAAATGACGTTTTCTGCTGCAGGTATTCGGAGATAAAACGATATTCCAGACCGAAACTCTCGAGTCTGGACCAGTTTAATCCGGCGGCATGCAGATTTGCAACTTCCTCCATCATGCCGTTTTGCAGTCTTTCTTCCAGACGATTTGTGATGCGTTGTCTCAGTTCTGCTCTATCCCATTGAATACCGAAAACTGCCGCTTCCATCTCCGGTTTTCCCGGCATTTTCTTTTTTGCAGTTGTTCGCGCCATTTCTATTTCAATCGCCCGGATTAGCCGTTCTCTATCCTCGAGATCTGTTGTGTTATGGAGCCGCGGTTTTAAATCGCAAAGAATTTGCTGCAGCTCTTTTGTGGTTTTCTTCATAAGATCGTTTCTTTTTTCTCTGTTGACCGGCGCCTCAGGCATATCATAGTGACAAAGCACCGATTCCAGATAAAGGCCGGTGCCGCCCACCAGAACGGGCAGCGTCCCCCTTTTCCGGACCGCATCGAATACCGAATAAAAACGTTTCTGAAATTCAAACAGATTAAATTCGTTTTCCGGGTCTTCGACGTCGATAAGATGATAAGGAATGAGATGGCTATCGACGACATATTCATTTAAATCCTTCCCCGTGCCGATATTCATCCTTCTGTAGACCTGGCGGGAATCTGCGGAAATGATTTCACCGTTCAAATCGAAGGCCAGTCTGGCCGCCAGGCGCGTTTTGCCTGATGCCGTCGGACCGAGAATAACGATAAGATTCTTTCCCATATTTATCTTGATATTATATTTCTTTATATGATAGCAACTAAATCCGAACGAACCAAGCGATCAATAATGAAAAAGACACTGGACTTAGGAAAAGAGGCAATCCTCCCGCTGATTTTAAAAATGAGCTGGCCGTCAATTATAGCGATGACAGCCATGTCTCTTTATAATTTCATCGATACGTTCTGGCTTGCCCGTTTAAGCTCTCAGGCATTAGCCGCGCTTACCGTCTGTTTTCCAATTCAATTGATTGCCGCCGCCATCGGCGTCGGAACCGGCATCGGCGCCGGTTCGTTTTCCGCGAGAATGTTCGGCGCCGGGAAGATTCTTGAAGCGCAGAAAACAGCCGGTCAGACATTTTCTCTCTCCATGCTGTTCGGTTTCGGAAGCATCGGTTTTGTGCTGCTCTTCGGTGACGCCATGCTTGCTTTTTTCGGCGCATCCGCCGATATACAGCCCCTCAGCCACGATTATCTCTATCTCGCCGTTTACAGTTCGCCGTTTCTCTTTTTTTCCATGATGACCGCCATCATGCTGCGTGTCGAAGGCCGGCCTCTTTTATCCATGTATGTTGTGTTAATCGCTTTGATTTCCAGCGCGATTCTCGATCCTTTTTTAATTTTCGGCATCGGTCCCTTTCCCCGCATGGGCATCAGGGGAGCCGCTTTGGCCGCTATCATCGGACACATCATTATGTTTATATTTTCCATATATTTTTTGCAATTAAAATCATCCAAGTATGATTTTAAACTGAAGTATATTGCTCTCGATCTGAAAATCATCCAATCAATCTATTCAACCGGTTTCCCTTCGATGGTGACCAATCTGGTCGTGAGCGTTGTTCTGGTCATTTACAACCATGTTCTCGCAAATTTCGGTTTTCAGGCAATCGCGGCCTTTGGCATATGTTTCCGCGTCACCGGTCTGGCCACCATGGTGTTATTCGGCGTTGGAGCGGGCTTAATGCCGATCGTCGGATACAATTTAGGAGCCAGACTTTTTGACCGATTAAAAGAGTCCGTTTCCGTCGCGCTGCAGATATCAATATTTTTTTCCATAATCGCTATCGTCCTCCTTGAAGTATTTTCCACTCAGATCATTGCGCTTTTTTCCAATGATCCTGTTTTAACGGCCATTGCCACGCCTGCTTTGCGCATCCATGTTGCCGCGCTTATCTTTTCCGCTCCCATCATAATTTATGTCAACATGTTTATCGGATTGGGGAAAGGCGCCCTTGCCATGTTTATCCTTTTTATCCGGGATATTTTAGTTTTTGTCCCTCTGCTGGTCATCCTGCCGGTCTTTTGGGGCTTAACCGGAGCCTGGCTGGCCATGCCGCTGGCCGGATTCATAGAATTATTTCTGGTGATTTACTGGGCCAGGAAAGAACTGAAACACTTTGATAAAATATCGGCGTAGCGCTGAGATTCTGGTAACCGGCAAAATTTGATGCGCGACGCTTCCAAACTTTAAACTCACTAAAAAAACCCCGCTTCGTTGCCAAAGCAGGGTTTTTTTAGTTAAAATGAATTAATTGCATGTATTATAGTGGCTGAACATTTGTTGCACTGGGACCCTTGTTTCCCTGTTCAATATCGAAACGAATTTTCTGACCCTCATAAAGCGTCTTGAATCCTGTTCCGTTAATAGCACTATAATGAACAAAAACATCCCCGCCTTCATCGTTTTCAATAAAACCAAACCCCTTCTTCTCGTTGAACCACTTTACTTTTCCTTCTGCCAAAGCTAAAACCCTCCTTTAAAAATATTTGTTTTCTGCCTGGTTAAATTTGCAGAAAACAAAAAAAACCGCATGAATTCTATCTTTTAATCAAGAATTCTTTGCGGTTAATTTCTTTTTCTGTAAACCTTAACACTTAAAATTTCCTGGTGAACACCGTTTTCATCATCTCTGATGAATCACAACAACCTATTCAGTTTTTATGCGTTGGTTTAAAAATTATCACTGTTTTTTTTCAAAATCAAGTTTTTTTTATGAATTTATTAAGTTTTTTTAACATGAATTTATACAAAATTTCCATCAGTTCCTTCTCCTTCCCCCCATAAAAATGATCAGCGCCTTGAATAACTTCCAAAACCGAATTCATTTTTTTTGCCTCATCCGCAAGGATGTCAGCGGAACAGAACTGATCCCTGTCGCCGCAAATCAATAAATCAATTTTATTTTTTAATTGATTCCAGTTGAATTCGAACAAATCAATCGGAGGCGCAACACAAATGCTGAACGAAAAGGGATTATCGTTATCTTCGATAACCTTTGAACCGACCCAAGCACCAAAGGAATAGCCGGCAAAGAATATGTTTGACATGCCCATATGCTTTAAATAATTGCAGACGGCCAGAATATCCCTTCTCTCGCCCCTTCCCTCATCGTAGTTTCCCGTGCTTCCGCCCACACCCCGAAAGTTAAATCTTAAAGTGGAAACGCCTTCGCCGGCAAACGCTTCCTGCAATGCTTCCACAACATTGTTATACATCGAACCGCCCATGAGAGAATGAGGGTGACAGATGACCGTTCCCTGTGCTCCGGACGTTCTGTGCAGCAGGGCTTCAATCAACAAGGAATCGTTCTGGATGAATATCTTTTCTTCCCGCATCATTTTTCTAAATCAACCCGGCCCTGTGACAGGCGCAAAAGCTTCGCTCATTAACTTCCTTCAGTTCCGGGTCCAATGTTTCACAAATTTCGAGCTTGTAAGCGCAGCGGTTCTGAAAGGAGCACCCCCGATCATTTTCCATGCCGGCTTCGCCTCTGATCGAAATTTTTCTTTGTCTTTTACCGGGATCACAGGACGGCACGGCGGAAAGCAGCATACGCGTGTAGGGATGAAGAGGTTTTCGGTAAATATCGTCGTTCAATGCGAGTTCGACGATTTTTCCCAGATACATCACGGCAATTCGGTCGGAAATATAACGGATCACATTAAGATCATGAGAAATGAAAAGATACGTTAAATTAAAATCATTTTTCAAATCGCGGAGTAAATTCAAAATCTGCGCCTGAATGGAAACATCCAGCGAGGACACCGGTTCATCGGCAATCATCAGCTCCGGATTCAGCACAAGCGCGCGGGCTATGCCGATGCGCTGACGCTGCCCGCCGCTGAACTCATGCGGGTAACGGTTTGCCTGTTCCTTTTTCAAGCCGACTTTCATCATCACCGACAAGGCCTTATCCTGGCGTTCTTTTGTGTTGCCCTGTTGATGAATGGTCAGAGGTTCTTTGATCATGCTTAACGCCGATTTTCGCGGATTTAAGGAAGAAAAGCTGTCCTGAAAAATCATCTGGACATTCCGTCGATAGGCTTTTAAAGATTCCTTATTGTAATCAAAAATATTTCCACCCTTAAAATTTATATTCCCCGAAGAAGGCTTTTCCAGTCTTGTGATCAAACGCGCCAACGTCGACTTACCGCAACCCGACTCTCCGACAATTCCCAGCGTCTCACCCCGGATAATCCGCAAATCGATATGGTTTACAGCATGAATAATTCTCTTTTGAGAGCTGAGAAAACCGTCGCTGAGCGAATATTTTTTATCTAGTTTTTGTATTTCAATAAGCGTGTTGGGCATGATGCTCCGGTCTAATGATTTTTCGCCGCACTGCATTTCCAGCAGGAAACAAAATGATCTTTTTCAACTTCAACAAGCTCCGGCTCACGTTGAACGCATTCTGTAAAAGCGAAAGAGCACCGGTCATGAAAACGGCAACCCGTCCCCAGATCAGACAAACCGGGAACCGACCCGGGAATAGTCCGGAGATAATCCTCTCTGCCTCTCGCTTCAATGCAGCGCGCCGGAATGGAATCCAGCAGTCCCTGAGTATAAGGATGCAGGGGATTTTTGAATACTGCCCCGACCGTTGAACTTTCCACAATTTTTCCCGCATACATGACAGCCACTTTTTCCGCAGCCTGAGCAATGACGCCCAAATCATGCGTAATGAATATGACCGCCATATTGTTTTTCTGTTTCAGATCGGAAATCAAATCAAGAATCTGCGCCTGGATAGTGACATCCAGCGCAGTGGTCGGCTCATCGGCCAGAAGAAGTTTCGGATGACAGGACATCGCCATGGCGATCATGACGCGCTGGCGCATGCCGCCGCTGAGGTTATGCGGATAATCTCTTGCTCTTTTTTGCGGATCGGCAATTCCCACTTCGCGCAAAAGGTCAACACTGAGCTCCATTGCTTGTTTGGCCGGAAGATTCTGATGCAGGCGGATCGTTTCTGCAATTTGTTCGCCAATGCGAAAGACCGGGTTTAATGATGTCATCGGCTCCTGAAATATCATGGAGATTTCACTGCCTCGGCAGGCGCGCATTTCTTCTTCAGACATTTTCAGCAAGTCCCGGCCGGAAAATAAAATTTCACCGTTGATGATCTTTCCGTTGGGAGGGACCAGACGCATAATGGAAAGAGACAGCATCGTTTTGCCGCATCCAGACTCACCGACAACCCCCAGGGTTTCGCCGGAATCGATTTTCAGAGACACGCCGTCCACCGCTTTGATTGTTCCGTGCGCGGAATCAAATACGGTCATTAGATCTTTTATTTGCAGCAATGGCGGCATATATTCTGTCTTTTTAACGGACGCGATTGCGCAGGAATTCCACAAGTAAACGCATGGCAACCCCCGACGCCCCCTTGGGAATATAAGCTTTATCCTTGTCCGCCCAGGCCGGACCGGCAATATCCAGATGAACCCACGGATAATCGCCGATAAATTTGCTTAAAAAAGCCGCGGCGGTAATAGTACCCGCCGAGCGATTCCCCGCATTCTTGTAATCGGCAATATCGCTCTTGATCATTTCGTGATACATCTCCCACAGCGGAAGCTCCCAGACGAGTTCTCCGGTGCTCTGCGCGGCGTTATTGATTTCTTTTTTCAACTTGTCATCCGTTCCCAGCATTCCAATGACATCATCGCCCAGGGCAACCACACAGGCGCCGGTCAAGGTGGCCACGTCAAC
>JAGVUJ010000301.1 GCA_019136325.1 Deltaproteobacteria bacterium | reverse complement strand
ACAATATCTTCTGATGTTTCTCATCATTATATATGTTCCATCCTCGCTCATTGCTTTTCCGGATTATTTATCTTATTTTAATATCGCCGCCGGGGGCTCCCGAAACGGAAGCCATTGGCTGATTGACTCTAACCTTGACTGGGGGCAGGGTTTGCCTGCTTTAAAAAAATATATGGATAAACATAACATCGATAAAATCAAACTATACGCCATCAGCATAAATTTCCTCGTGGGAAGACCTTATTATCTCTTAAAGGAAAACACGCACGAATTGCTGTACATCGACATCAACTACTATGATCAATACAGGTATCTCGAGCCGTCTGCCGTTGTCGGTCATTCAATTTACATTTTCGATCTGAGAAAAAATATTTCCACACGATCTTCAGGGGAGCAACGCGATCGATGAATAGTCATCATTCATTCGAAACGGAGATGAACACCGTCAACATAACGATGAGCGTGAAGCAATGAATCCATTACAGAGTTCAATGACATGAAAGTTCTGCTCGTACGTCCGCCGAGTTTCAAAATGCCCATCATCATCCCCAATCTCGGGCTGGGATATCTTGCCGCCGTTTTGAGAAATAACGGTCATACCGTTAATATACTCGATTGCGCAAAAACAGGCATGAACCATCGACAATATCGCGATTATCTTGTTGACGAAAAACCGGATGTCGTCGGCATCCAAATGTACACCTGCGATTTCAGCTCAACAAAAGAATGCGTTGATCTGGCCAAACAAGTCAACAGCGGAATGGTGACCCTTGCCGGTGGTCCCCATCCTTCGGGAGATCCTGAGGGAGCCATGGAAATCAGGAATCTGGATTATGCCTTTTCAGGAGAAGCGGAACTGGGATTGCCCAGGTTGCTGCAACATATTGAATCACCGGATCAGATTGAAATCAACGCTGTCGAAGGATTAATCCATCGCTGCGACGGAAAAATAAAAACAAACAAAAGAGGCTGTATTGAAAATCCGGATGATATCCCCTTCCCCTGCTGGGATTTAATTGACCCCACAACATATCCGGTTGCCCCGCACGGCACGTTTTCAAAAAGTTTGCCGATTGCCCCCATCATTACCAGCCGGGGATGTCCGTTTACATGCACGTATTGCGGAGTGCACGTCAACACCGGCAGAAATTTCCGCACGAGGAGCATCGACAATGTTATCGAAGAAATAAAGCGCTTACAGAAAACCTACGGGATCAGGGAATTTCATATCGAGGACGATAATTTCACCCTGAACAAATCCCGCGTCATGGCATTCTGCAATAAGCTTGAAGAAGAAAATATTGCGATCGACTGGGCCTGCACCAACGGTGTCAGACTGGACACGCTGGATGAAGCGTTGCTGCGCAATATGGAAAAAGCCGGCTGCTATTCTTTCTCTGTCGGTGTCGAATCCGGCTCTTCACGAATGATTGCGGACATGAAAAGAAATGAGACGCTGGATGTGATGATCGAAAAGATTCATCTTGTCTCCTCAACAACAAAAATTCGAATGACAGGCTTTTTTATGATCGGGTATCCTGGTGAAACAACCGAAGATATCGAAAAGACCATCGCGCTTGCCTTGAGCTTGCCCCTGCACAGAGCCCAGTTCAGCAACTTCCTCCCCCTTCCGGGGACGGAAATATATGACCGCCTCGTTCAAAGCGGAGGCATCGCGCCCGATGCTCTGCCCTGGGATCTTTATCAAAACAATCGTGTCGTCTATGCGCCGGAAAATATGTCACAAAAGGAAGTGCGCCGATTGATGAAAAAAGCATTTGCCGCATTTTATTTTCGTCCCCGCATCCTTTTCGGATTGCTCAACGAGATCCATTCCATGAGCCAGCTGCGCACAGCGATTCGCCGTTTTTTTGATATTTTCAGATAACCTTTCCGTCCGGTTGAATCGGCAACCTTCGTTTCAGCCCGTTCAACTGTTCGCCGATGGTTTGCGTCCGATAATTAATGATTCAACATCTCTTGAAAATATGATAATAATCAACGATCACCCTAATGGAGCACACAACCATGTATGAAGTTACGATTATAAAATCATTTTCCGCCGCGCATCTGCTGGCCGACATCGGCGGCAAATGCGAAGCATTACACGGCCACAATTTTAAAGTTGAAATAACCGTCGCCGCCGGGCAGTTGAATCATATAGGAATATTAGTTGATTTTCGATTATTAAAAAAAATGCTGGGAGACGTTCTTGAGGCGCTCGATCACAAACATATCAACACATTGACGGATTTTGCCGGCATCAACCCTTCTGCCGAAAACATCGCCAAATACATTTTCGAAAAAATGGATACCAGGGTCAAAACAGCCGGCGTCAACATGGTCCGGGTCAAAATATGGGAATCGGAAAACGCCGCGGTAACTTACCTGCCCTGATCTAAAACACATAAGAGCATTGCCATGATAGATATTCAAAGCCAGAAAGATTTTCGCAACATTGATATAAGAAAAGTCGGTGTCAAAAATATCAAATATCCGATCATTGTCCTCGACCGGGCGAAAGGAACCCAACTGGTCAACGCCACCGTCAACATGTATGTCAACCTGCCGCATCATTTCAAGGGCACGCATATGAGCCGCTTTGTGGAAGCGCTCAACGAATTTAAAGGCCAGATCAACATCAAAACGTTTCAGACCATTCTGGAGAAAATGCGTCAAAAACTGCATGCCCATTCCGCTCATATGGAAATTGAATTCGCCTATTTTCTGGAAAAAACAGCTCCTGTTTCCAAGGCGAAAAGCCTCATGGAATATCGATGCATTTTCACCGGAGAGAGCAGCGGAGAAAAATCCGATTTTCTGGTTGGCGTGATCGTTCCCGTTACCACGGTTTGTCCGTGTTCCCGGGAAATCAGTAAATTCGGAGCTCACAATCAAAGAAGTATTGTGACGACAAAAGTCCGTTTCAAGAAATTCTTCTGGATCGAAGACTTAATAAAAATCGTTGAGGAATCCGCCAGCGGCGAAGTCTATTCGCTTTTAAAAAGAGTCGATGAAAAATACGTGACGGAACAGGCATACGAAAATCCCAAATTCGTGGAAGATGTCGTGCGCAGTGTTGCTGTAAAATTAAATCGAGACGATAATTTTACCTGGTATTGCGTCGAAGCTGAAAATTTCGAAAGCATCCACAACCACAGCGCCTATGCCCTGGTGGAGAAAGGATAATTCATGCCGGTGAAAAAAACGAAAAACTTCTTTAATCTCTATCATCAGGGTTTCATTCGCGCGGCGGTCTGCATCCCGGAAGTCAAGGTGGCCGATCCCGTTTTCAATGCTCAACAAACCATTGAGCTGGCGCGCCGGGCCGCAAAGCAAAAAGCGATCATGGCGGTTTTTCCGGAAATGGGATTATCCGCCTACTCGAATGAGGACTTGTTCCACCAGGATGCTCTTTTGCTGGGTGTGCAAAAAGCCATTGCCGAAGTTAAAAAAGCGTCCGCGAAAATCAACATGATCATGATTGTGGGTGCGCCGCTTCAGGTCGATTGCCGTCTTTTCAACTGCGCCATCGTCTTTTACCGCGGACACATCATGGGTGTGGCCGTAAAATCATATCTGCCCAATTATCGCGAATTTTATGAGGGCCGGCAATTCACGCCGGCTTCCGCCGCGTTTTCCTCCACCATCGACCTCGCCGGACAAAAGGACATTCCATTCGGCGCGGATATTGTCTTTCACGTCACCAATATCAAAAATTTCAGTTTCTTCATCGAAATATGCGAAGATCTCTGGGTGCCGATTCCGCCGTCCAGCTTCGCGGCCATGGCCGGTGCCACCATCATCGGCAACTTATCGGCATCCAACATTACCATCGGCAAATCCGAATATCGTCAGCAGTTGGCCGCCAATCAATCGGCGCGGTGCGTCGCCGCTTATCTTTACGCCGCTGCCGGTGCGGGAGAATCGACGACAGACCTCGCCTGGGACGGTCACGCCATGATTCACGAAAACGGCAATCTGCTGGCGGAATCGCCTCGTTTTTCACAGCAGGCACAACTTATTCACGGCGACATAGACCTTGACCGTCTGGCGCAGGATCGCATGCGTTTAACGTCTTTCGGCAAAAACGCCGCCGCTCATAAAGAAAAGATTCTATCCTTCCGGAAAATCGAATTTGACGTCAGCCTTCCCGGAGGCGCTATTCTTCTGAAACGGGACTATCCGCGATTTCCCTATATTCCGGCCGATCCTTCCAAGCGCGATCAGCGATGCTACGAAGCTTACAACATACAGGTTCAGGGTCTGGCCAAACGTCTGAAATCCTCCGGCATCCCCCATATTGCCATCGGTATTTCCGGCGGATTGGATTCCACGCACGCCCTGATTGTTGCCGCAAAAACCATGGATTTGCTGAAATGGCCCCGAGCGAACATCAAAGCCTACACCATGCCGGGATTCGCCACGTCCCGAAAGACCTATAACAACGCCCTGAAATTGATGAAGGCGCTGGACGTCGAAGTCAACGAAATTGACATCAGGCCCGCGTGCCTGCAAATGCTCAAAGACATCAAGCATCCGTATTCCCGCGGCAAAAAAATATTCGATATAACATTTGAAAACGTTCAGGCCGGACAGCGCTCGGCGCATCTCTTCCGTCTGGCCAACATGCGCAACGCCCTCGTTGTCGGAACGGGAGATTTAAGCGAACTGGCCCTGGGCTGGAGCACATACGGCATCGGCGATCACATGTCCCATTACAACGTCAATGCCAGCGTTCCCAAAACGCTCATTCAGCATCTGATCCGCTGGGTCGCCAATACCCGGCAGTTCTCCCCGGCAGTTTCCGAAATTCTCATCGATGTCCTGGAGACGGAAATATCTCCGGAATTGATTCCGGGAAAAAACAAAGATCAACTGGTTCAGAGAACGGAAGATACGATCGGCCCCTATGAATTGCAGGATTTCAATAATTTCTATATCACCCGTTTCGGATACCTGCCTTCTAAAGTGGCTTTTCTGGCTTTTCACGCCTGGAAGGATAGAAAAAAAGGACTCTGGCCTGATATCGCGGCGGATAAACGAAATGCCTACACTCTGAAAGAAATAAAAAAATGGCTTCGCGTTTATTTGTATCGGTTTTTTAAAACATCGCAATACAAACGCTCCTGCGTGCCGAACAGCCCCAAGGTCGGATCCGGCGGTTCGCTTTCACCGCGAGGGGACTACCGGGCTCCAAGCGACAGTGAAGCCGACATCTGGCTGAAGAACTGGGAAACAATACCGGAGGAGGAAATCAGATCATGAAAGCAGCCTATAAGGATTTTGACGCCACCGAATTGTTTTGTCCTCGATGCAAGAAAGCGGTAGCCGTCAGGAAAAGATTGCTGCTGATTCTTCAGGAAGGTGAAAAATACGACTACACGTGCGTTTATTGCGGAACGTCCATCGGTGACAAGTTGGTCAAAGAAAATAAATGCTCCGGTCTCATCGTCAGATAAAATTATTTTTCGGACTTATTTTTTTGCAGCGCTGTTTTCAATTTTTCCGCCAGCAAACCTGATCCCAGCTTTTCCTGCGTATCGTTATAAACGACACTGACTTCTTTTCCACCGGCATCGTTGCCCAGATATTCCGCCAGGACCTCTCTGCTGTGCACATCTTCGTGACAATATACGCAAAGATTCTCCCAGTTGCTGCCGTCAGCGGGATTGTTAAAATGATTGCCGTCTTTGTGATGAACGGTCAACAGATGTCTTTTGGATTCGGGAAATTCACGTCCGCAGCGCGCGCAAACGAGGCCGTTGATCGCCAGAGATTTTCCCCTGTAATCTTCTCCGGCGGAAGATTTTTGCGCTTTTTTCATTTCCCGGACCAGATCCTCCGCCGATTTACCCGATTCGGCGGAAGGCGATGCTGTTTTCTTCTGAACCTTGACGCTGCCCCACTTGCTGGAAAATGTCATTTTAGCCATGGCGGTTTAATTTGACTTCTCTTCTTTCTCTTTATTTAAAAGCACTTCCGCAAAAACCCGCATGCCTTTGGCAACCGCCACAATATTTCTGATAATTCGGAAAATGGGAAGTTTCAAGGCCAGCGGGGCTAAATACTGAATATTGTTAATGATGTCGGTAAGAAAAAATCCGGACATATTCGACGCACCGGCAAAATTTTGCAGCTTTTTATTAACGATCGCGGTGGAGCTGTTCACGTTGGTGGTTATTTCTTCGAGATTCTTTAATATCAGAGGAAGGCTCTGATTAAAAGTTTGCAGAGTAACGGACAGATCCTTGGATAGGCGCCATATCTGTAAAAGAAGAGGAATACAAAAAATAACCAGGACAATCAAAATACTTACTAAAATCAACAAGGCAATTTCCAGATACATTCATCATCTCCTCTATTTTTTTTACTGCTCTGATTTTTTTAATTTATCACGACTTCCCGGGAATTTATTTTTTTTCTTTGGAGCTCTCTTTTTTGTATGCTTCCAGACCTGCATCGATTGCCGTTTTTAATCGGTTCTTATTACCCTGCATGGTTTCAATACTCTGATCGGCCAATTCGCTGACTTTATTTTCAATTTCCGCGGCTTTTTCTTTTGCCGATTCATTAAAATCTTTGACATGCCGAAGCGAGGCTTCATAAACCTGCCTGCTTTTTTCCGCTGCCTTTTCATATTCTTCTTTAGCTTTTGCAAGCATTTCATTGGCCTTCCGGGAAATATCTTCACGTGTTTCCCTGCCGCTTTTAGGAGCGAATATAATGCCCAGCGCCATGCCAATCAGCCCGCCGATAAACAGGCCCTTCAATAAATCGCCGTTTCTCTCTGTCATAAAGCACCTCCCTTACAATAAAGGATTGAATATCGATGATTAAATATTTTCATTTGGGGAGAGTATAACACATTTTTGTAAATTAAACTTCATGATAAAAAAAATCGGACATTCCTTTTGAGAATGTCCGATTCATTTATCCCGTTTGTTGATTAAAACAATTATTTAGCGGGAGCAGGAGCCGGAGCGGCTGCCGGAGCAGGAGCGGGCGCTGCTTCAGGAGCGGGCGCGGGCGCTGCTTCAGGTGCCGGAGCAACCGGAGCTTCTACTGCAGGAGCTTCTACTGCAGGCTCTTCAGCTTTTTTGCAGCCGACGACTGCAAGAGATAAAGAAGCAACAAAAAGCATGGCAACAAAAATTGCAAATATTTTTTTCATTAACGGCTAACCTCCTTTCAAAGATTTAATACTACGCGTTTTAAACAAGCCTTTGTATTGAACGGGAAGAATACGCCTTTTTTTTGCCTTGTCAAGAACAATTTTAATGTTTTTTTATATTTTTTTATGTTGATTTTCACGACACTTTATTAAAAAAATGACCGGCAGAATCGTTCGCAAATAATTGATTTTATTGTTTTATTACTAAAGATCAGGCCGAATGATATAAAAAAATGAATTTTCAGCAGAGTTCTTGGGGACATATTGCCGGTGTATATATTGCCGGTCTTTGTAAAATGATATATACAAACACACCATTACATTGTGCAATACAAACGGGATATTGATGCCAGTGAAAAGAGACGACAACAGGGAAACGGAAGAGCTTCGCCAATTAATTCATCTGATCAGAACGCTGCGAGCGCCCGGTGGATGTCCCTGGGACCGGCAACAAAAAAAGGAAGATATCGGCAAATATATTCTGGAAGAAGCCTATGAAGTAGCCGATGCTCTCGACAATCCTGATGCCCGGGCATTAAAAGAAGAATTGGGAGACCTGCTTTTTCAAATTTTATTTTTGACTGAGATATGCACTGAAGCAGGTTTGTTTTCTCTGGACGAGGTGATGGACGGCATCAACGAAAAAATGATCCGGCGTCATCCTCACGTATTTGGAGACATCACGGTCCATTCGGTGCAGGACGTAAAACGCAACTGGCAGAAAATAAAAGAGGATGAACGGCAGGATAAGAAGAACGGAAAAAATCTGTTTGCCAGCATCCCCCGCTCACTCCCCGCCCTGAAACGTGCTCAGAAAATTACTTCGATAGCCGCAACGTATGGTTTCGACTGGAAAGATACCGCAAGTGTTCTGGAAAAGCTTAAAGAAGAACTCCAGGAATTTAAAACAGCCTTCGGAACACAAAACAATATCTCAATGGAAGAAGAGCTGGGTGATATCTTGTTCACTCTCGTCAATGTAAGCCGTTTCCTTCACGTTGACGCCGAGACGGTCCTGTCCAACGCAACGGGGAAATTTTTACGTCGTTTTGCCCGTGTGAAAGAACAGCTTGATTCTCTCGGAATACCACTGGGAAAAGCCGAGCCGGAACAAATAGATAAACTTTGGAATGCAGCAAAAAAAGAGGATTGAACATGAAGGATTTTCTTTGCGTACTGGGATTAATATTCATTATTGAGGGACTTCCGTATTTTGTTTTTCCGGAAAAATTGAAAGTTTATCTCGCCAAAATAATGACCATGCCGGAATCCACTTTAAGGTTTATGGGAATATCCGCCATGATTGTCGGACTGGTTCTGCTTTATCTGGGCAAACGTTAAAAACAATAACATTGACAGCAAAATTATAATCTGATTACCTGCCCACACTTTTTCGAAGTGAAAGCCCCATGGAATTAAAAGAGTTTTCATATTACTTGCCGGAAGATCTGATCGCGCAGCATCCCTGCGAAAAGCGTGATCGTTCCCGTCTGCTTTTTCTGAATAAACAACGGGAAACCTGGGAGGATTTCTCTTTTTTTCAACTGCCTGAATTCTTCCAGAAAGGCGACGTGCTCGTTATCAATGATTCCAGAGTAATTCCGGCCAGACTCTTCGGCAAGAAGGAAACCGGAGGCATTCTGGAGCTGCTGCTTTTGACCAGAAAGAAAGCGGATGAACAATCTCAAACATGGGAAGTGCTGATCAGACCGGCAAAAAGACTCCACGAGGGCGATCGGATAGACCTTTACAGCGCCTGTGAAGCAACGGTAACAGCGCGCATATCTGAAAAAAAATGGCT
>JAGVUJ010000059.1 GCA_019136325.1 Deltaproteobacteria bacterium | reverse complement strand
ATTTGTCACCCACTTTCAACGTGGCGGCATAAGACGTAAAAACCCCCAACGACAACACCAGCAATAAAGCGACGATAATTTTTTTCATTTCCTCCTCCTTTTTAATCCCCACATCATGATTCCTTTTGGCAATATAAAAATATGTAAGTTATGGAGATTTTAAAAATTTGGCGCAATTATAGAATAAAAAAATAGCACGGGCAAGCAAAAAGAAATATTTGTCCAAGGGGCTGTTATTGTTTGGATTAACGTTTTAAAAACAGGGCCTGCCGTTTTCGGGAAAGTTCAGCGCCGGCCCGAAGGGCATCCGTGTCAGGTCACGATGATGTCTTTCAGCGCCTGATCAATTCCCGGATATTGAAATTTGTATCCGGCATCCAGCAAACGTTTCGGGATCACTCTCTGGCCTTCGAGCAGAACCGAATTCGCCCAGAATCAGTTTAATCATAAAGCCGGGCGCCGGCAGAAATGACGGGCGGTGCAGCACCCGTCCGATGGCATGGCCCAGTTCCAGGTTGCGCACCGGCTGCGGCGAGCAGACATTCACCGCCCCGGAGATGTCTTTTTTCCCAAGCAGAAAAATAAAGGCTTCGGCCAGATCGCGCATATGCACCCAGAAAAACCACTGGCGGCCGCTGCCCAGCGGACCTCCCAGAAAAAATTTAAACAGCGGAATCATCTGCCCCAACGCGCCGCCGTTTTTCCCCAGCACGATGCCGAAGCGGGTGATGATCACGCGGGCGCCTTTTTGCTGCGCATTCAGGGCTTCGCGTTCCCAGTCATCGGCCAGCCGCGCGAGAAAATCGGTGCCGGCGGGCGACGCTTCCGTCAGTTCTTCATCCTGATGAAAACCGTAATAACCGACGGCGGAGGTACTGAAAAATGTGATGTGCCCGGCGTCTTTCGGCAACGCCTCCACCAGATTCCGGGTGGTCAAGATGCGGCTGGAGCGCAGAATGTTTTTCTGCCGCTCCGTCCAGCGGCTGAAGATGGATGCGCCGGCAAGATTGACGATCACATCGTAGGCGGGCACTTTGGTCTGCCAGTTTCCCGCTACGGTGGGATTGCCTTCCAGATAGTCCAGGCCGTCCATTTTCAATGTCGCCGATGCGCTGTCGTGCGTCAGGATGGTTACCGAATGGCCTTCGGAAATAAAACGCTTCGCCAGAGACGTCCCGACAAACCCCGTGCCGCCGGTCATAAATACTTTCATCACAGCCCTCCCGGAAATCAATGCTTTTCGATTTTATTGAGTCCCATCATGCGTTGACGTTTATGCGCCGGCGCCGATCAGCGGCAGAACTTTTTTCACTTTGAAATAGACGAGAAATTTCGACTCTTTTTTATCCGTCGAGTCGTATTCCTTTCGTTTTTTACGGCGAAGATTTTCAATCAAAGGCGAATCCTTTTCCTCGTGCGTCATCGTAAGATAAAGCCTTTTGCCCTCATACGATCCGTTCTCTTTAAAAAGATAAACGGCTGAAGGATTGGCCTTCAGGTTGGCATGGGTGAGACGATCAGCGGCAATGAAGGCCAGCGTTTTCTCATCCGTAAAATGAGGCCTGCCGTAAATCGCCGCGTTGACTTTCCCGTTTTTGTCCGCCGTGGAAAGGACACCGACTCCTTTTGCTTTTTCAAAATATTCCGACAGCGTCATAATTCCTCCCTTGATTTTAATCTTCTTTGCGGTAAATTAAGTCATCCTCGTTGAATTGTAAAGGAGATAAATGATGCGTAAAAGATTCCTGATCGGTTTGGTTTTTTTGCTGGCGGGCTGCGTCGGTGTACCGGACGGTGTCACGCCGGTGGAGAAATTTCAGCTCGAAAGGTATCTGGGCAAATGGTACGAAATCGCAAGGCTCGATCACTCCTTTGAACGCGGGCTCTCACAGGTCTCCGCCGAATACAGCCTGAATGCCGACGGAAGTGTGAAGGTGATTAACCGCGGCTTCTCCGACAAGGATAAAAAATGGAAAGAAGCCGTCGGCAAAGCGTATTTTGTTAAACGTTCCGATCAGGAAAAACTATGCCCACGCGCTGGTCTGCGGCCCGAACCGCTCCTATTTATGGATCCTTGCGCGTTCGCCCAAGATCAGTAACGAGGTTAGAAATGCCCTGGTTGCCAAAGCCGCCACGCTGGGTTTTCAGACGGGAAACCTCCTTTACCCGCAGCACGACCAAAAAGGGCATTAAATCTGTAAGTAGTTGATATTCAAAAAAATTTATAATTTATGGTGTACATTCTGTGTGACCTTTCGGCAACTTTTCCCTTTTGGCCCCAACACAGCGATGGTCGACATCTAACGTATTGTTATTAAAAGATTATTTTATTTATTTCCGGATTTTTTTGCGCCTTCGGGTCGCAATCCTGCATCAAATGTGCTAAAAAAATATTAATTGAAGTCAAAGATAATTTATTAATTTTTCGCACCATCAGATTAATCTCGTCGTTCAAAACAGCGGCAAACCAAAACAATAAACATCAGGAGACGGATTTGAAGAATGCTTCCCATCATATTGTATTTCGCTTACCTGAGCAGAAAGACGCGCAGGCGGTAAGGCGGCTTATCGAAGATTCTCCCCCTCTGGATCTGAATTCGCTGTACTGTTACCTTCTGCTGTGCACGCATTTCGCGCCGACATCG
>JAGVUJ010000288.1 GCA_019136325.1 Deltaproteobacteria bacterium | reverse complement strand
CGAAATCCCGCATTCGCAAAGCTATTGAAACCAGGCTTCAAAACGCTCCTGACCAGTATGGACAGCCTTTGCGTAAAACCCTGAAAGGTTATTGGAAGCTCCGTGTCGGTGATTATCGGATTGTTTTCAAAATCGTAGAATCCGAAGTCTGGATTCTCGGTATACGGCATCGCAAAACGGTATATTCGGAAATTGGCATAAGGTTGTAGGAAAACAAGGGAAAACCGTAGCCAATTAGAAGATTAAAAGCATAAGGAGGCTTGATGCGCATCCTGAAAAAAATCATTATTGGTCTTCTTATTTTCCTGGTTGTTCTGGGCATTGCGGGATTTTTTATCGCGCCGCCGCTGGTGAAGCCGTTCATCATGAAAAAGATGTCCGGGGCGCTGCACCGAAAAGCATCTATTGAAAAAATCAGCATCAATCCTTACGCTATATCCGTAACGATAAAAGGATTTTCTCTGGAAGATCCGGGCAAGCCCAAGCCTTTTGTCGCGTTTGACGAACTTTATGTCAATGCTGATTTGATGTCTTCCCTTTTCCGCCGCGCTCTGATCCTGAAAAAAATCACGCTGACCAATCCCTATGTCGGCATTGCCCGCAAAACGGACAGCTCCTACAATTTCTCCGACCTGCTTCCCAAAGATGAAGATAAACCAAAACCGGAAAAAGAAGAGAAGCCTTTTCTTTTCTCATTAAACAATATTCAGATCATCAACGGAAACATTGACTTTGAAGACGCGCCGAAGAAAACCAGCCATACCGTGCGCGAGTTGAATGTATCCGTCCCTTTTGTTTCCAACATCGAATATTATCTGGAAAATTATGTCGAGCCGAAGTTTTCCGCCGTAATTAACAACAATAAATTTGAGCTTCTCGGAAAGACCCAGCCTTTCCTGACGTCGCGCGCCACCAGTTTTGACGTCAATATTCAGGATTTGGACATTCCTTATTATCTGAATTACGTTCCCGCAGAGATGAACTGCAAGCTGAAATCAGCGCGGCTGGATACCAAAATGAAAATCAATTTCATTATCAACAAGGACAAAGCGCCAGCGCTCACGCTGACAGGAAATGTTTCTTTAAGAGAAGTCGTTCTTGATGATTTGCAGAAAAACAAAATTCTGCAACTGCCATCGCTCAGCGTGGATATGGCCGCGGTGGAACCTTTAGTGTCGAATATTCATCTGGCAAAAATCGCCATTGAAACGCCTTCGCTCATCATCCGCCGGGACAAACAGGGCGAAATCAACCTTCTCAATCTAACAAAAAAACAAACTAAAAAACCGGAGCCTGAAAAAGAAAAACCGGCTGCTCAATCTAAAAAGAAATCCGGGTTTAAATTCCGGGTGGATAATATTCTGCTGGATAAAGCCGATATTATTTACATGGATTCCCAACCCTCCGATCCGGTCAAACTTCATTTTTCGCCATTGAGTTTCAAAGCCGCCAATCTTTCCACGGAAAAAGGAGCAACAGGAAAAATTGAACTGGAAGGCATTTTGAACAAGAAAGGTGAGTTCAAAGACAAGGGAACGCTAACCTTGGAGCCGTTGAGTGTGGATGTGCAGTCTGATTGGAAAGATATCGGCATCCGGGCGTTTCAGCCTTATTTTACCGATTATGTAAAAATTGACGTGACCCGCGGTGCGCTTTCTTCACAGAATTTTTCCCTGAGCAGAAACAAAAAAGATGAACTGGTCATCAAATGCACAGGGTCTATTTCCGTCTCCAACCTGACAACGCTGGACAAGGCGCAGTCGAATGATTTTCTGAAATTCAAAAGGCTCTCCCTGGATAAAATCAGATTCGGCTTCAATCCTTTTTATCTAAACATCAACACCATATCGCTCGCCGATTTTTACGCGCGGATTATCATCAATCCCGACGCGACCGCCAATATTCAGGATATATTCGATGCAAAGAAAGAAAAAGAGATTGCCGTGAAACCGGAAGAAACAAAACCCGTCGCGGGAACCGGGAAAAAAGAAAAACAGCAAACCGCCGATATTAAAATCGGCAAGGTGGCATTCAAAATTATTCGGCCAATATACTCAATCTGACCGGCAGCGTCACCGGCCTCTCCTCCAAAGAATTCTCCCGCGCCGATGTGGCGCTCAAGGGGAATCTGGGCTACGGTTCCCCCATAAACATCGCAGGCAAAATAAATCCCCTGGCTAAAGATCTGTTTGTAGATTTAAAAGTCAGTTTTAAGGATATCGAGCTGAGTCCGGTCACGCCCTATTCTAATAAATTTCTCGGATACCCCATCACCAAGGGCAAGCTGACTTTTAACGTTTCATATCTGATCGATAAAAGAAACCTGAAAGCCGAGAATAAAGTGCTTATTGACCAGTTGACCTTCGGTGATAAAGTGGAAAGCCCGCAAGCTGTCAAAGCCCCGGTAACGCTGGCGGCAACGCTCTTGACTGACCGCAACGGACAGATTAACCTGGACCTTCCGGTCTCGGGGAGCCTGGATGATCCGAAATTCAAGGTCTGGTCGGTCATCTGGCAGATTATCGTCAATCTCATCACCAAGGCGGTCACCTCGCCGTTTGCCCTGCTTTCATCCCTCACCGGTGGAGGGGAAGAGCTGAGTTTTATCGAGTTTGACTACGGAAGCTCCGTGATCAGCACGGAAGAAACGAAAAAAATCAGCATGATCGGCAAGGCTCTAAATGAACGCCCCAATATCAAGCTGGATATCGAAGGGTATGTGGACGCGGAACAGGACAAATATGCCTTGAAGAAAGCAGAGCTTGACCGCCGTATTAAAGCGCAGAAAGTAAAAGAAACGATGTCCAAAGATGAT
>JAGVUJ010000199.1 GCA_019136325.1 Deltaproteobacteria bacterium | reverse complement strand
GCGTTCACCCCGGGGGCGATGGAAAAGCTTTTAGCCTATCACTGGCCTGGAAACATACGGGAGCTGATGAACGCCGTGGAACGATCGGTTGTTCTGGCCCTCACGGATGTTTTGAACGCCGAAGACATGGCGCTGATCATGGAAAAAAATAATCCGGCCGCCGGTGTTTCAGAACAGGGAGAAGCAACGCGGAATTTGTCTCTGGAAAGCATGGAGAAAAAAAATATTCTGGCTGCGCTGGCTGATTGCGGGGGCAACAAAAGTGAAACGGCGCGCCGCCTGGGAATAACCAGAAAAACCCTTCGCGCGAAATTAAGGAAATATGAGACAAGCCGGTGATGTTTCCCGCCGGGCGGGTGCGTGATTATTTTGAAAATTTATCAGAAAATAATTTACGCTAAGAGCCGTTTGTTGTTTTCGCCGGCAGGTAAATGGAAAACGTTGTTCCGGAATTCACCACGGATTCGACGGTAATCAATCCGTTATGATATTTGATAATGGAGTCGCAGATGGCCAGTCCCAGACCGATTCCGCCATGTTCCTTGGTCTTTTTTGTGGTAAAATAAGGATCGAAAATCCGGGGAAGATTTTCCCGGGGGATTCCCATACCGTTATCTCTGATAATAATTCTGACGTAATTACCCTGGCCCAGCGATCTTATGTTTGTTCCTGTGGTTGTGTTTTCCGTAGTAATCTGGACGTTGCCGCCGTTGGGCATTGCTTCCCGGGCGTTAATCAAAACATTCTCGATGACCTGTTTAATCTGCGTTCCATCGATCTCGCAGGGCCAGAGATCTTCCGCAATGGAAATATTACAGTTGATGTTTGAATTTTTAAAAACGTTTTCAGCCGATTCCCGCAAAATAGGGTCCAGTGTTTCCAGTTTGCGAACCGGATAACCGCCTTGGGCAAAGGTAATGAGGCGATGAGCCAGTTCCTTGGCCTTCAGGCCGGCGCGTTCGGCTACAGCAAGGCCGTTTTCGAGCATCTTGTCTTCATCGCTGGCGGAAATTTTGGCCAGAAAAACATTGCGCAGGATCGCGGTCAGCAGGCTGTCAAAGTCCTTGGCAACGCCGTCGGCAAACGTTCCCAGCGATTCCAGCTTGGTCCGCTGGAGCAGTTCATCCTGCGCGAGTTTTTGCTCGGTGATATCCTCGAGTGTTTCCATAACGCCGAATAAATTTCCTCTGGAGTCTTTCAGGCCTGCTGACGTTATGCGAAACCATTTTCCCTTCTCGCCCATATCGGGGTAAAACTGCGTTACCTCATAAGCGTCTTCCAGCAGTTTGGATCGGCTCCATCGGTCGGGATACAGCTCGGCTATCTGGGCGGTTTTCCCATCCAGAATCAGATCCGCCAGGCAGGGACGCGGCGACGTATAAAATGCGCGCCAGTGCTGATCCGTACCGAGAACTTCGCTGGGTTTGATGTTGCTGGCTGCCTGCAGAGCCCTGTTCCAGTAAGTGACTTTGTGATTTCTGGATATAACGAAAGTAGGAATAGGAGAGCCGTGAATAATGCTGATCAGCTTTTGCTCGTCCCGGTTCATGCGCCACATGGTGTAGATGAAACTGATGATTACCGCGACGGAAAGAACAAAGACAAAGATGAAAATGTAAATGTTATTCATAAGCGTGATTCAGTTTGTTCATGCGTATTCATTACAGGTCTGATACGGTACACCTCAGGTATTTGAAGCATTTTGATAGCAATGTTGAGGTAAAATTGCAAGGGCTGAAAAATGTTTTTTAAGAAAACCGCAATCGTTTCGTGGATTCAAAAAACAGGTTCAATCAAATACAGAGCCGACGGAGTTTCTGGGCAGAAAATTCCGGATGAAGATGGTCGCTTCATCATTTTTTTTGTTGCGGGAACCGGCGTAGAAAAAGCGCCTGGTCGGTTTACTGATTGCGCTTGAGCCAACGACCCTGCGGTGGTAGACCGGCTGCGTGGTGTTGCTTTTGCCGGATTACACGTTAGCCGCCAGCCAGTCGCCGATTCCGCTGGTGGACATGCCCATCTTGCCGGCATCGAGGCTCTGGAGTTTTCCGCTTTCCAGCAGCTTCACCACTGCGGCTTCCACTCTCCCGGCTGCCTTGTCCTCGCCCAGCGTTTCCAGCATCATCCCTCCGGCGCAGATCGCTGCCAGGGGATTGATGATATTCTGTCCGGTATATTTTGGCGCAGAACCGCCGATGGGCTCAAACATGGAGACACCCTCGGGATTGATGTTTCCTCCCGCCGCGATGCCCATGCCGCCCTGAACCATGGCGCCCAGGTCGGTAATGATGTCTCCAAACATGTTATCGGTCACAATGACGTCAAACCATTCAGGATTTTTTACCATCCACATGCAGGTCGCGTCCACATTGACGTAATCGGTTTTTATTTGGGGATAGTCTTTTGCCAGCTCATTGAAGGTTCTTTCCCAGAGATCAAAGGCATACGTCAGAACGTTCGTCTTGCCGCACAGGGTTAATTTGTTCGCCTTGTTTCTTTTGGCGGTATACTGAAAGGCGTAGCGCAAACAGCGTTCAACGCCTTTCCGGGTATTGATCGATTCCTGGATGGCCACTTCATCAACGGTGCCTTTTTTAAGAAATCCCCCGCCGCCTGTATAGAGGCCTTCCGTGTTTTCCCGGACGACAACAAAATCGATATCTTTCGGTCCTTTGTCCTTGAGCGGGCAGGGCACGTTGGGGTAAAGTTTGACCGGCCGGAGATTAATGTACTGGTCGAGTTCGAAACGCATCCGCAGAAGGATTCCTTTTTCCAGAATGCCCGGCTTGATATCCGGATGACCGATGGCGCCCAGATAAATGGCGTCAAACTTTTTAAATTCCTCCAGAACGGAGTCGGGTAAAATTTCACCTGTTTTTTTATAACGTTCGCCGCCCAGATCGTAATGGACGAGCTCATATTTTATCGATTCGGATGCAGACACGGCCTGAAGGACTTTCAACCCTTCGGCAACAACTTCCGGGCCTGTGCCGTCACCGGGGACGACGGCGATTTTATACGATTTTGATGAAACCACAGAAACCTCCTGGATTATGTTCGATCATGCAAAAATAAAGAGGGCGCAGTCATAACGCAAGGAAAGGTCAAAGTCAATATTTAAGCTGATGCATGGCAAGAAAACGTTCCTCCGGTTCATAAATTTTAAAAAAGGACCGGTAAGGATAAAATGACGCATCTTTTGAAATTATTGAAATATATCATACAATTATTGCTATAATAGGTGAAATTTCTTTAATGATTATACCTTAAATATTTGCAAGTAAACTCAAAGAATGTTAATCAATAAAGCCAGTAATTCATACCGGCAAAACGTGCCCGCGCAGTCAGGCTTTTTAACTAATGTGGAGGTGATTATGGGAGAAGGAATTGGCGATTACACAAAAAACATAGTTGATTTGAGAAGGCATATGTGGATAGCCGGTGTGGAGGTGGAATTAAGACGTCTCATCTGGCAGATTGCCGTTGTCGGGAAATATATATCCGCGAAAATTCACGAGTCCAACCGGAAGCTTGCCGGATTGAAAAATATTTACGGCGAGGAACAGATGGCCCTGGATCGTGCGTCCGATGAGATACTGAAAAATCAGCTGGAGTTTTCCGGTTTCGTGCGCGAGTATGCTTCGGAAGAACTGGAGGACATCGTCAAAATAGGTTCCGGTCAGGAAAAATACATCGTGACGGCTGATCCGCTCGACGGCTCATCACTGGTGGACACCAATCTGGCGATCGGGACCATTATCGGCATTCACAAGGAATCGGTGCTGGATTGCGGGCGAAATACCATGGTGGCTGCCCTGTACATTACTTACGGTCCTCTGATTACGATGATTTATTCGGCAGGCAAGGGCGCGCATGAATTCGTGCTTAATCGCGAGGGAGAGTATGTCCTGTCTCAGGAAAATATCAGGCTGAAGGAAAAAGGATCGATATTTTCACCGGGCGGTCTGCGTCGAGACTGGAATCCGGCGCACCTTCAATTTATTGATAAACTGGAAAATGACGGCTACAAACTCCGTTACAGCGGCGGTTTTGTTCCGGACATCAATCAGGTTCTGATTAAAAAAGGAGGATTATTCACGTATCCGGCCTTGAAAAAATCGCCGAAAGGCAAGCTGCGGCTGTTGTTTGAATTGCAACCGATGGCCTTCATCATGGAACAGGCCGGAGGCCTCGCCATCGACGGTGATCAGGACATCCTTTCTGTGAAGGTGGAGACGATCAATCAGTTGTCGCCGATTTATATCGGAAGCACTTACGAAGTGCAACTGGCGAAACACATGTTGTCAACACGGATCGAATAACCTTTGGGTTATTCGATCCTCCGCTTTGCGGTATAATTTCCAATAGCCAAAGGCTCTTGGATCATTCGACGAAAAAACTTTAATGCGCCCACAGCGACTTTGGGGCTGTTTGCGTTTAACGTTTGAGTCTCATTAAAAAATTGCAAGGAGTGCTTATGATTTACAAAGATAAAGATGAATTGCAGCGGAAATATTCAACGATTATCGACATAGACGGCAATGATGTCCGTGTTTTAAATGAAGCTCTGCTCCGGGAGGAACTGATCGACGATCTGATTTATACGGCTGTATTCAGTTCCGATGAGGCAACGCAGGAAGCCGCGCGCTGGCTGATCCGGCGCGCCGGCGCCGCTTTGGGAATTCTATCCGCCTCCATACAATCTCTTTATGAAGCGATGGGGCGCGAAGAAGCGAAGGGGTTCACCGTTCCGGCTATCAATCTCCGGGGAATCACTTATGAAGCGGCTCAGGCCGTTTTCCGCGCGATGATGAAAGGAAAGGTCGGCCCGGTTATTTTTGAAATTGCCCGTTCGGAAATTGATTATACCGCGCAGAGACCCGCCGAATACATCTCCGCCGTGACCGCCGCCGCGATTAAAACGGGATATCGCGGACCTGTTTTTCTGCAGGGGGATCATTTTCAAATCAATGCCAAGAAATTTGCCGCCGATGCCGCCAAGGAAACCCAGACGGTCAAGAATTTAATCTGGGAGGCGATTGAAGCGGGATTTTATAACATTGACATTGATACGTCCACGCTGGTGGATCTTTCCCAGCCGACAGTCAGCGCACAGCAACGCACCAACTACACCCTTGCGGCGGAACTGACGACCATGATACGCGACCTGGAGCCGGAAGGCATTACCATATCCGTCGGCGGCGAAATCGGCGAAGTCGGCGGGAAAAACAGCACGGTCGAAGAGCTTGAGGCTTATATGGACGGGTATCTGGAAGAACTCAAAAAGCGCGGCGAAGCGCTCAAGGGAATCAGCAAAATCAGCGTGCAGACGGGGACAACGCACGGCGGTGTTCCGCTGGCGGACGGCAGTGTGGCCAAGGTTAAAATTGATTTTGCCGTTTTGGAAAAATTATCGGCGGTGGCGCGCTCCAAATACGGTCTGGCCGGCGCTGTTCAGCATGGCGCTTCCACGCTTCCCGACGAAGCGTTCGACCGGTTTCCCGCAATGGGCACGGCCGAGATTCACCTGGCCACGGGTTTCCAGAACATTATTTACGACAGTCCGTTCTTTCCTCCAAACTTGAAGGCGACCATATACGAGCATATGAAAACGGAATTTAAATCCGAATGGAAGGAAAAGGATACGGAGGAACAGTTCATTTATAAGACCCGCAAAAAAGGGTTCGGACCTTTCAAGCAGGATATGTGGCATTTGCCGGCGGATGCGCTCACGAAGATCAGCGCCGGGCTGGAAAAACAATTTTCGTTTTTGTTTGAAAAACTGGAAATGAACCACACGCAGAATCTGGTTGAAAAGTACGTTCAGCCGGTGGATGTGCAACTGGAAATTCCTGCTTCCTTAAAATGAAAGCGGCAATTTTAGAAAAGATAACCAGTTTAAAGGAAAACAGAAAACCGCTGAAAATAACCGACATGCCGGACCCTGTAGCGGGAGAGGGGCAGGTTCTGGTCAAAGTGGCAGCCTGCGGCGTTTGCCACACGGAACTGGACGAAATTGAAGGCAGGACGCCTCCTCCCGAGTTCCCCGTCATTTTGGGCCATCAGGTGGTCGGCTTTGTGGCCGAACGCGGTAAACACGCGCAGAAATTTGCCGTCGGCGACAGAGTCGGTATCGGCTGGATCAATCTTGCTTGCGGCCACTGCCCCGCCTGTCTTTCCGGCAATGAAAATCTGTGCGCCGGTTTTAAAGCTACCGGCAGAGACGTTCATGGGGGGTATGCCCAGTATGTGTCAGTATCCGAAAATTTTGTTTTTCCCATTCCGGAAATTTTTTCCAGCGCGCAGGCCGCGCCCCTTCTCTGCGCAGGGGCGATCGGTTTACGCTCCCTGCGGTTGACCCATCTGGTGAATGGACAACGTCTGGGACTTACTGGATTTGGCGCTTCCGCTCATCTTGTCTTAAAGATGGCCCATTATCAATATCCTGATACAAAAATATTTGTTTTTGCCCGCAGCCGTGAAGAACGAAGGTTCGCTCTGGATTTGGGAGCGGTTTGGGCGGGGGATATCGGGGAGGAACCTCCTGAAAAAATGCATGCAATGATCGATACAACACCCGCCTGGAAACCGGTTGTGGAAGCGCTAAAAAACCTGGAGCCGTCCGGCAGGCTGGTCATCAACGCAATTCGTAAAGAGGCGGCAGATCAGGATTATCTTTTGCACCTGAATTACGGACTTCATCTTTGGCGGGAAAAAGAAATAAAAAGTGTGGCCAATGTTACACGTCGTGATATTGAAGATTTTCTGAAACTGGCCGCCGATATGCAAATCGTTCCGGAAGTGCAGGAATATCCGCTGGAGGAAGCCAACCGGGCTCTTTGCGAATTAAAAGACGGCAAAATCCGCGGCGCCAAAGTCTTAAGAATAAGTTGATTTTTCAACTATAATCTGCATAAATACTCAACATAAATTATTATTTATTGTTTTTTAACCATTACCGGAAACCGTCACACATTTGAATAACTGCCGATTTTATGTTTTAAGGTTATGGGGTAATTTTTTCGATGTTTGTGGAGCAGCAATTATGAAAATCGCCAGTGTCGGGGAAATGCGCTTGATGGATCGCTTTGCCATTGAGAAGTTGTCCATTGCAGAAGAGATCCTGATGGAGAATGCCGGTTTGGCCGCGTTCAATGTGCTTCGCAATCGAACGGGAATCCGGGGGAAAAAAATTGTCATATTTTGCGGTTCCGGAAACAACGGCGGCGACGGTCTGGTGATGGCCCGTTTGCTTCATTCAGGCGGCGCGCGCGTCAAAATATTTTTGCTGAGCGGCAGTGAAAAATTCAGAGGGGCGGCAAAAACAAATTTCGGCATCGTTACCCGTTTGCCGGTAGAGATAACGAAACTGACGAACGCGGCAATGGCCGGAAAAGATTTAGCTCATAGCGATGTCGTGATCGACGCCCTTTTAGGAACCGGCTTGGATCGTCCTGTTTCCGGATTGGTCGCGGATGTCATTGCGCTGATGAATAAAAGCAAAAAGAAAATTTTATCTCTCGACATTCCCTCCGGTGTGAACGGCGATACGGGCGATGTCATGGGCGTTGCCGTCAAAGCGGACTATACCGTTGCTTTCGGCCTGCCCAAGATCGGCAACATGCTTTACCCCGGTTACGAATTAGGCGGAGAATTATTTGTCAGTCACATTTCTTTCCCTCCGGCTTTATATGATGATCAAAAGCTGTCCGTGCGCACGAATGACGCAATTGCTCTGCCTCCCAGGCCGGCCGAAGCTTACAAGGGCGCCATGGGTGACGTTCTTTTCATTGCGGGAGCCGCCAATTACTACGGAGCCCCTTATCTGGCGGCCGGATCCTTTATGAAATCCGGCGGAGGATATGCAAGGCTTGCCGCGCCGCGATCGGTTATTCCGGTTGTTGCCAAGCGTGGACGGGAAATTGTGTACCTGCCACAGAAGGAGACTGCGGCGGGCAGTATCGCGCTGAACAATAAAAAAACGTTGCTCGACTATTCCGCCAGGGTGGACATGGTGGTCATTGGCCCGGGCCTTTCCTTACAGGAGGAAACCGTACAACTCGTCAAAGAAATGGCGGCGACGGTTAAAAAGCCGATGCTCATTGACGGCGATGGTCTGACCGCCGTGGCGGAAAATCCCGAAATACTGCGTAAAAGAAAGGCGAAAACCATTCTTACCCCGCATCTGGGCGAGATGGCGAGGCTGACCGGCAAGTCGGCAAAGGAAATCAGCTCCGACAAAATCACGGTTCTGCGGGAGACGGCGCAAAAACTTAAATCCACCATTATTCTCAAGGGAGCCCATTCGCTGGTTGGCACCGACGACGGCAGGATTTATGTCAACTTAAGCGGCAATGCGGGAATGGCGACCGCCGGTTCCGGGGATGTTCTTACGGGATGTATTGCGGCCATGTACGGCATGGGACTGAATTCGGATCAGGCGGCGCGCAAGGGTGTGTTTCTTCACGGCTATGCGGGGGATCTGGCGGCGACGAAAAAAGGGGTTGACGGATTAACGGCGCAGGATATTATGAATGCTCTGCCGCAGACATTGCAGGAAGACAGAGGCGGCATGATTCATGAGCGATATTATAATCCTCAGGGCGTTTAACGTGTTCAGACTCCAGGAAGGCATTTTTTGATGATGATGATCAATCAAATGAAAATACATCCGGTCACGCTGAAATTTTCCGGAGAATTGTCACATCTTGAAGAGCCTTTTTTGAAAAATTATTACAGGGCGTCACTTTCCCAAATCCGCACCATGATGATTCTCGGAGGAATTCTTTATGCGGCGTTCGGCGCTCTGGATGCTTTGCTGATGCCTCAGCAGATGTTCGCGATCTGGT
>JAGVUJ010000034.1 GCA_019136325.1 Deltaproteobacteria bacterium | reverse complement strand
ACACCGCAGCTATGCTGAATCAAAATGTGACGACGCTTTGGCGACAATCATCCGCTACCTGATCGAACCTTTCCAAAAGGGCAAATGTCTCACCCGCGACGATTTGGGGATTGACCTCATCGCCGCATTGAGTAAAACAACACCCGATCAGCGCCATCTGGCTATCTTGCGGCCGGCCATTGAAAATGCCTATCCTCAATTCGGCAAGCTTTTTGAGGTATTCAAGATCGAAAAACCTATTGTGCCTGCCGATGCAAAAAATTTATTCGTGGGATTAATCCAGGCGGACAGCACCAGGGCCGTGCGCAGCACACTGGAGCAGAAAGCAGTCGGTCTAAAACTGACTGTTGCGGATGATCCACGGCGGCTTAACCCCCAGCACAGCGAACTCTTCAAAATATTCGATGACCGGCTGGCCAAAACACCGGCGGTACTGCTCTGGCCGTTAATCAAAGAGTTCGCCGGATGCCCTTATGGTATTCCGCCCTATCTTCTGACATCTATTCTGCTCATTTACGTTCGTCATCGTGGCGTGCCGACACCCATAGAAATTGAATTAAAGCCCGACCACAAACTCACCAACCAGAGCGGAAAACATTTAGCCAAAAATCTGATTACCCGCACCAATATCGTAGAACTGACCTGGCAATCCAGTATGGAAAGCTATTTTAACACCATGTCCACGGTATCGGGACCCAACTGGAACAATATTCAGCCTTATGCAAAATTGATCTGGTCGGACGCCAAGCCTGCGACCAACCCTCAAGAGATCGATGATCAGATCAACGGATTCCTGGCACACTTGAAGAATCAGGCGCCGTTAATGAAACTGGCCAAAGAAAATCTGCAAACCCTGGCTGATGGTTTGGGCGACGCCATTGCCTCCGATGATCATCAATGCCTTACACAGGTCATCGATCTATATGGCGCTGAAGATTTGGAGGTATTTGATGCCCAAAGGAAGACGATCGGCGCCGATGTCATCGTATTTAAAACGGCTATCGATCGGATTACCGCCCTCCGACAACTATCGGAAAAGTCCACGCAAGTTCTGCAGATGTTCAATGTGCTGCAACAGTGCGATACAGGCGAAAATCAAGAATTGACGGCTCAGAAAAGCCTGCTCCTTATCCGTTATAAATTATCATCCATGATCGGGGGCCCCTCGCTTGTTGCATCGCTTTTGAATGAAACGGAGAAATTTTTCCAAAAGCTGCAAAATGCCCAAGAGGTCCACGCCAAGAGGATGATTGAAATTCTCCAGAAAATAAAAGGAACGCTGGCGCAGGCCGCCATCTTGCTCAAGGGTCTGGGGCTGCTCAACGAGCTGGCCACACTGGGTCCGCCCCAGGGTCATGACCTGGCAGACATGCTGGAAAAACTCACGAATCATGTGGAAAAGGAGCTGAATGGCGGCTCGTCGCTGCATTGTGGTCTGTCTTTCAAGCCGCCTGAGGATGAGGCCAAAGAGATGCAGAAAAAAATCCGGCAGACCTTTGAAAATAGGGCTGGTATTTTGCGCAGCCAATTGGAAAAGGTCATCCAGGGAAAAAAACAAGATCAAATCAAGACCCTGGTCGAGCTGATCCAGATCAGCAAACTGCAGGAATTCGCCGCATCCCTTACACCGGCGATCATCGAAACGATCAAAAAGATTCTGGAAGAAGCCCGAACGCAAGTGGAACGCACCAGCGCACTGCAAACCATTACGGATAAGTTCCCAACAGTCGGTGAAGAAGATATCGATCAATTCCTGACGGCCCTGCGCCAGCTTCTCCAAAAGGAATTCAAGGAAAAAGCCAAAGAGGGAAAGAAGATACTCCTTAGTCTAAAATAGGACGAACTATGAAAAACGATGACAACTTAGAACATTTCATAAAAGAACATGCGCATCCCTATGACGCCGAAAAGGATGTCTATGAAAAACTGCCCTACGATAAGCCCGTGGAAGCGGGGAAAAACACGCCGATCTACAATGCACATTCCTATCACACCAAGGTTCCCTATCAGGGAATAATACCCTTCATAGAGCATTACACAAAACCGGGTGATCTTATTCTGGACCCCTTCTGCGGATCGGGACAGACGGGCGTTGCTTCCCTCCTCTGTTCTTCCGGGCCGAGAAAAGTAATCCTGAACGATCTATCGCCAGCGGCAATCCATATCGCCAGGAATTACTGCACACCCTGTGATGTAAAGCAGCTAAAGGATGAATTCGAGCGCATCAAGGGAGCGGTGAAGGAAGAATTTGACTGGCTTTACGGGACTGAACATATGGATACGGAAACGGGAAAGATTATTCCTGCCACAATTGATTTTATGGTCTGGAGCGAAGTCTATGTTTGTCAGCCGAAAAAACGTGATAGCCACAAGCATCCCATCAGCCCCGATGGGTGTGGTGGAGAAATTGTTCTCTGGGAAGTGGCTGTGGATCATGAATCAATCGAAGTCAAAAATAGTTTTATATGCCCACATTGCGGCGAGACGTGGCGTAAAACAGATTTGAATTTACTCCGTTCCATACCAGTCATGACCACTTACAGTTATACGGATCTAAAAACAGGAAAAAAACATAGGTCTGAACATCGTGTTAGCGAATTCGAATTGCGCCGACTGAAGGAGATCGAGGAACGAGAAATTCCCTACTGGTATCCTTCAACGCCATTTATCAGCAGCCGCGAGATGTGGCGGGGTGTGCACCGCGATTCCGGCATTACACGGGCTTGCGATTTTTATACAAAACGGAATCTTTGGGCACTGTCGAGGATATTAAAAGAAATTCGAGAAATAAATAATCCCTTGCTTAGATGCAAACTTCTGTTTGCATTCACCGGCGTTGTTAACACATCATCTAAGATGAATAGCCACAATCTTTCTGGTCAAGCACGTCCGCGCATCGGAACGCTTTACATTCCCTCCTTTAAAGAGGATGCGTCTGTGTTGCGTTTGTTCTCTGGCAAAAGCAAGTCACATCCAATTCTTGCAAGTGTTCAAAAGAGCTTTAATAAATCCGAATGTTTTTTTCTAACAAAGCATGCTGGCGACCTTTCTGAAGTAGCTAACGATTCTATCGATTACATCTTCACTGATCCCCCATTTGGTTCGAACATTTTCTATAGTGATTGCTCATTTCTTTGGGAGTCATGGTTAAATGAATTTACCGATGATGATAAAGAGGCGGTATGGAACAAAAGCCGGAAACCCGAGGAAGGAGGCAAGACCCTTGACGGCTATAAAACCCTGATGGCCCAGTCTTTCCAGGAAATGTACAGAGTCCTCAAGCCCAACCGCTGGGCGACTGTGGTCTTCTCTAATTCCGACGACCATGTTTGGGAATCGATTCAAGACGCAGCCTATCAGGTTGGATTTGTGATTTATGGCGGCAAGGAATTCGATAAAGTGCAACGTAGCTTCAAGGGCGTCCGGGGTGAAAAGGGAACGGAAAAAGTCATCTCCAAGGACGTTCTGCTAAATCTTCACAAGCCGAACATCCCCTTAGTTCGCAGCAAGGAACTGACCCGGATTGATGACGTGGAGGGTTTTATCTTACAGCAGATTAAAGAGCATTTGCAGTATCTGCCGCCTGATACCCCAACGAACGAACGGACAATTGAGGCAATTACTCGGGCGGTCCAGCGTAGGGTATTGGAAAAGGGCTGCTCGATGCAGGGGTTCAGCGCGGGATTCATCGCCGATGTTCTCCACAAGGCGCGACGGAAGTTCTCTCTCATGGATGTAGAAGGGATTTGGTATCCAGCTAATGGCTTTCTCAACAGTCTCCTAGTCCGGAACGAGACGTCGGCCATCCTTTGGCTTACGGGAATATTGAGCAAGAAGTCGATGCGTTTGGATGAAATTGATCCCTTATGGAAGCAGGAACGTTTACGCGGCGGGTACAAAGGGCTTCGGGGACTTCAGGACATCTTGGAGGATTTTTTCATAAAGAAGCCTGATGGGTCGTATCGCGTTCCCGATGATCATGAACGGCATGCGCTTAGGGGCCAGGATGAGGAACGCGTTTTGCGGGAATGCGAGCGCTACGTGGAAGGCAAATTGAATCAGGAGCCGCTCATCGAGGAATTGTTCACCTGGATACGAACGCTTGCCGAAAGGAAGCACTGGCAGCGAATCCTGGACATTGAACCGCATTTGGGACAGCACGGGGAATGGAAGCAACTTCCCGAAGGTAAGGAAACGCAGGACCGGATAAGACTGGCGCGGGCCATGGGACGTCAAAAAGAGGAGTCCAAAACCGTAACACCGGGAAAACAACAGACACTTTTTTAAAAGGCTATGAAGAAGAAACAATCATTTTTTGATGTCATGGATCAGCATTTGGCTGCCATGCCTGAGGCCACAAGGCTGGCCATCGCCCTCGATCCCCGGCGGATGATTGAGGCTGCTTGCCCATACCAGGATCGGGAGGGACGGGAATGGCAGGTATTTTACTACTACCTTAATGATCTCGATCTTCGGTCATGCCTTCAGCAGCAACGGAACATGGATCAGCGCTTGCTGATCATCGTTCAGGGGGTTAATGTCGATTCATCCTCGTGGATCTTAGACCTGTCGTATATTCCCGATCTGGTTGAAGAGGCCACAGGGATCATTGATTGCAGTCCTTCAGGCGCCCTGGCCGGTTCGATCAGTGAAACGTTGCCCGACAGTTTATTTGAGGAACCGCTCCTGTCTCTGTGGTCCCAACAAATTGACGATTTTATCCAGAATCAAAAAAAATATAGAAAAATTACCGGCGACGGCAAGGCGATGAATCGCTTTGACGCCATGGTTCTTGCACTGGCAACAAGCAATCCAGACTTGCGCATTGACATGCTGGCTAATTTGCCAGTAGAGCCGATTGACAGGATCATATCCTATCTTCATCTGGCTGTTGAAACGGAAATGACGGAAATGGAAATTTCCGTCCTGCAAACGGTCGTCCGGGGCAGTACGCTGGATAAGGTCACCCGGGCATGGACCGCCATCGAAAGAAACGATTTGCTTAAATTCGTCTATATGGGGATGGCCGCGGACCGTTTCGCCCTTCCCAAGGGGACGGAGGTTCTCCGAAACCTGGGACTGCTGCCGTTCAATCCTGACTTACTAGGTGAATCGTCCGACATCGTCTGGAGGCGTCTGCGGCAGGACAGGCAATTCCTGCAGGCGCTGACAAGCAACGTAGAAAATGATGCGGCATTGCCCAAAGATGTCGAAAAGCTGGTGCAGGCCTTTTCGTTTGGTTCCTTCGATGACGCTCTCCAATCATTTGCCTCAGAATCTGCGCCCGCAGTGGCGATCTGCCTGGGAAAACGTTTGATTGAATGGCTGATTCCGGTGAAGGAAGGTCGTGTCGCCCTGGCCAATTGGCGTGGTCGTGAATCCCTGGAACGGGATGCTTATCCCAAATCAGCCCTTGCGCAGAAGGCACGACGCTACCGGGAATTGATCCAGAAACTCTGCTGGCTGGAAGTTACTCTCACGCATGTTCCTAAGCCTGCTGGCAATTTTTCATCACTCATAAAGTCGTATCGCGAAGCTGGTATTCACCTTCTGGAAATAAAGGAAGCGGAGCTTCTGGATATTCTGCGTCTGCTCAAAGATAAAGCCGTCAGCGACATTCTGAAACCACATCTGATGCGTCTTCGGGAAAGGATACAGGAGACCCTGGACACCTATGACCATGCCCTAGCAGACTTAATCCGGGGGGCTTTCCCTGCCTATCAAAGTTATTCTGGATTGAATACACAAATCCTGCGCAACCTCATTCAGGCCGGTCAACCGCGCAAAGAAAGAATCTGGATCATTATTCTTGACGGAATGCGTCTGGACACCTGGGATACATTGATCTGGCCCAGCCTGCGCGAACATTTTGAGCTTGAGGGAAGCGAACAACTTTATCTGACCACGCTACCCTCAGTTACCGACATTGCCCGGCTGTCCTTCATGGCCGGGAAACTGCCGCCGCACTGGAAGGACTACCATCAGAACTTTACGTCTGATCACAACATTTTGCTGTCACGTCATTTGGGTCTCGGCAAGGATGAATCAAAGAAAAAACTCAAGATCGTGGCCCGCGCGGAGGAAAAGACAGAGCAGGCGGAACTGGATTTCGACGCAGCCCAGTATCGTTGCCTCATTTTCAATATCAGTGATGACTGGATTCATGCCGAACAGGGCAGTTTGGTACAGGTAAACGGGATTGTCCAAGAAAAATTTGAAAAAATGGTGCTCCCGGAATTGATTGACAAGGTGGAAACCGGAGATATTGTTGTCGTCACAAGTGATCACGGTTTCATCGAGCTGAAAAAGGACCGTTCCGTACAAATCAAAGACCTCAAAACAGTCGGGGGGATGATCGACAATATTAAATACCGGTATCTGACAAACGGCATGCACGATCAGGGCATTCCCATTGCCTATGACAAGGCGCATCAGTGGTGTCTGATCGTCGGCTCCTCCTGGTTTGAACGACCCAAACCGACAGGGAAAACATCCCGCTATTCTCATGGCGGCATCTCCTTGGCCGAGATGGTTGTTCCGGCTATTCGAATCAAGAAACGGCATGTAAAAGAAACGGGGCTACTTTTGGAAATCACGCCGCCTCCACTTTGTACGGCGGGCGAAAGCATAAAGCTGCCGGTCAAATTGGAAAATCTGGGCTCCATGAAAATAAGCGTCTCTCTTTCCTGTTTGGTATCGGGGCGATTGGCAGCGCAGGAGTCTGTTGATCTCTCCGCCGGCGCGCCTTATATATGGCTGGTACCGTTAAAGGCAGATCCCAAGGCAAATCAGGTAACGTTTACCGCCCAATATTCGTTACCCGGTAAAGGCAAGAAGAGCGAAAAAAGACACGTAACTATTCCCATTAAAGAAGTAGGAACAAAAGTCGAGATTGATACAAGCGCCCTTGATGTATTTGATGACATGTAAGGCAAGACAAAGGAATCATCATGACCGAAAAAGAAGCTAATAACTACCAGTTTACACCCCTTGATCATAAAGTTCAGGAGCTGATGGCCGACCGGATCATCCTGAAAAGCCTGACCAGGTGGAATGATGCTTATAAAGAACTACCCCGTTTTGTAATGGAATACCTGGTGGCCCGGTTTGTAAATCCGGACGATCCCATAGCAGGCCAGGCAAAAATCGACCGTATTCTCACGGAGAACTGGGTGGACAGCGCCGAAAAAGAATTGATCAAAAGCCGTATCAAGGAAAGAGGGATTTATAATCTCCTGGGCAGCGTACAGGTGCGGCTTGATGCCTCCAAGGACCATTACTGGGTCACCGTGCCAGCCATTGGCGAAAACACCGTCCGGATCACCAGAAACATCCTTGTCGAACATGGAGACAGTCTTCTTGCCGGCGGAGCATGGGGCACATGCACCCTTGAGTATGACAACAATTACAAGATTGGAGGCCGCATTTATCCTTTTGTAATGACCGATTTCAAACCGTTTCAAATTACGCGGGTCAGTCTTGATGACTATATCGAAAAAAGAAGGCTTTTTACCACCGAAGAATGGATCGATCTTCTGATGAACACTATTGGTTTTGATCCATCCTTCTTTACACTGCGACAGAAATTGCTTTACCTGCTGCGCCTGGTTCCTTTTGTGGAAAAAAATTACAACATGATCGAGCTGGGTCCGCGGGAGACGGGAAAGACCTACACCTATCGGAATACTTCATCACGTTCCTTTGTCATCTCCGGCGGCGCGACAACTCCGGCAACCCTCTTCTACCACAAGGGACTGAAGCGTCTGGGCATCATCGGACAGCGGGATGTGGTCTATTTCGATGAAATCGGTAGAACACGTTTTGCCGATGCGGACGCAACCGTCAATATTCTGAAAGATTATATGCAGACGGGATTATTCAGCCGCGGGGATCAGGAATTTAACGCAACGGCAAGCATTGTTCTGGCGGGTAACATTGAAGTCGCCACGGATAGCCACAATCCGAAACCGTCAGATCGATATGAGCACTGGCTGGCGGTTCTTCCTGCGGAGGTCAATTCGGATACCGCCTTCATCGATCGGCTTAATGCCTATGTTCCCGGATGGGAATTCCAGAAAATTCTGAAGGAAAGATACGCCAAGGGGTATGGCTTAATGACCGACTATTTCGCTGAGATACTCAAGCGGCTCCGCGAAAGGGCAATACAGACTATGGTTGCCGCCAGTATTAATTTCGAGGCTGAAACAAGCCGCAACCAGGACTCTGTCCAGAAAACGACTTCGGGACTGATCAAGCTGATCTTTCCCCATCGGGATGTGGATACTATAGAAGCTGGGGAAATGAAGCTGTGTCTGGATCTGGCCATCGAGGTGCGTCAAATTGTTTACGATCAGATGGCCATTATCAGTCCTGGAGAATATCAGTCCCGGCCTATTATGGCAAAAATGAGATAGAGAACGGCAAAGATCTTATGCTAATAAGAATGAAAACTGTAAGACAGCTCAAGAACGAGGGCAATTATACTGCTCAACTCCGACAAAAGCGTGAGATAGAAAGGTTTCTTAAAGGAAATTACATTAAAGATATTGATTCTTTTCAAGTTTATCAATGGATCGAAAGATGTCATTTTCATCAATGGTGGCATCTTGGTATCTCGTTATCCGGTCATATAATGCCAAATTCATTGAATGCAGACTATCAAAAGAGATTAGATTTTCTTCTAAAAGAATTCAGTAGGAATATGAGCAAGAATTCATGATCTATTTTTGGTCTAAAGAGCGGTAAGAACTCATGGATGCGGAAAGCCAAAAAAGAAAGATCCGTCGATTTATCAATGGTGCAATAAAAGAGGGCATTGATGCCTTTTGTATCTATCAATGGATTGAACGTTGCCATTTTGAGAAATGGTGGGAAATGGGTGCCGCTTTGGGCGCTCATTTACAGCCAAATTCACTGAATAATGACTATGAAAAAAGAATGGAATTTATTCTA
>JAGVUJ010000068.1 GCA_019136325.1 Deltaproteobacteria bacterium | reverse complement strand
CGGACAAGGTCACTGCCGATCATCTGCTTGCTGGCAACACCCGGGGAGCCCAGTTGGGCGGCCTTGAATCCCTGAGCCATGCCGCCGTGACTCCACTCGGAAAGAACGGTAACCTTGTCGTTTTTCAAAGCGCGATCATAGAGCCTGTCGATCCCGCGCATCTCCGCTCCGGAGTATGAATTATGCGAATAATCCACCAGGCCGTAAAAGATAAAAAAACTCTGATTCGTATTGGGTGATCCGATCATCTGCAGATTCTTTTTACCCTGCCTGATCACTTCGTGAAAGGCCTGATGGGGAGTTCGGACGTAAGAAAAGCCGCCATCGGTAATGATGTCGCCATCCTGCACAAATGTCGCAACAGCTTCACCGATGGTCATTCGTTTGTCTTTCTTGGCGTGTTCTTTTTTCGAATGCGCTTCGCGCGCCGATTCGAAATCTATCAAGCGGTCCAAAACGGACGTGTCACGTAATTTCAGATTCCTGACCGCTTCCTCGTTATAGTCAAATGTAGCCATTTTTCTGCCCTCCTAATTCTTTGTGCAATAATAGCTTTGGTGATTGTACCTTGACCGTCAAAGACGGTCAAGTATTATCGTATGTTATTGAATTATTTAATTATTAAATATTTTTTGGCAGATGATTCAACGCGACAAATCAAGCTCTAAATTTGATTTATTGAGCATGAAAAATGCGAATAGTAAATTATTTATCTTCGTCAATTTTCCGACGCCGCGAAAAATTTCACAGATGCATCACCGGTGAAAAAACAACCGGAACAGCGAATCGCTGATTATCGAATCGCATTGATTTCCGGAGACAGATTCTTAATTACCGTTTATCCGCGTGATTATTCTTTTTGTTTCTTCTTCCAGAAAATCCCAGAGGCCGATTCTCCGGATGGTCTCCACGGTGGGGATACCCCGCTCCGTCCAGCCGCGTTGCCGGTAATAAACGCCGATTAATTTTTTCAATTCTTCCCGTCGCTGCTTCATCAGGAGCGCGCGCTTTTCGGCTGTTTCCATTCTTTGAACGTCCGCAAGCGGTTTGTTCAGAATGGCGCTGAGTTGCGCGTCGTTGTAGTCTTTTTCATTTTCATAAAGAACATCTTCCGTGGGGCCGATGGCTCTGTCGGGAATCCGGTCCTGCTCGCCGGTCTTTTCTCCAAACGTCATAATGTTCATGATGCGCTGCAGGTTGATATCGCGGTCGGTCTGCTCGAAGATCTGCTCCCAGGTCATGCCGGTTCCCAGCATGCCGTTATAAAAATCAGCGTAGATTTCCTGCGACGCGGGATTGATGTAGATGTCCGTATTTTTATAGTTGCCGGAGTCGGGATTAAAGACATCCACCCACGGCAGTTTGCACAAACCCAGATTATCATTACCCAGACGGACGCGCGGATAAGTGATCAGCGCCTGAGCCTTGGTTTCAAAGGTGGGAAACGCTCCCAGAAGATCCACTTTGATGAGCCAGGCGGCGGCATGATGCGCGCCGATATCGCTGGCTGCGGCATAGGAAGCCTGCATGGATAATGAACGGTGCGTCCGGTAGAGGGAAAAAGGCAGCCCCTTGGTTTGCATGGCAAACTTTTCCAGTTCTTTACGGGGATTCGGTTTTCCGGTCCGGTCGGCGTACTTTTCAGCGATCCAGCTGATGAGTTCCAGCATGCCCAGCCCCGCAATGCTTGTCAGCGCCGTCTTGCGGTACGCGATATCGTGGATAAACTGCAACGCCGATTTCTCATCGCCCCACGTTAGTTCAAACCCGTCAGTGTCTTCCCTGGCCAGATAACCGCGCTGATAACATTCCATGATAAACGCCATGATCACGGCGGTGGTGATGGTATCGATACCGTAGTTGTCGCAGTGCCAGTTGGCTTCCATAATAAATTCGGGATTCCACATGCCGAGGTTGGAGCCGAAACCGGCTGCTGTTTCATATTCGGGACCGTCCACCCAGACATTATTTCCTTTGTGCTCGCCGGATTTAAGCGTCACCCAGCCGCCTTTCGTGCAGCGGAGATTGCATCCCGGAAAACATCCGTCCATCCCCCGGTGATCGAAAAGATGCTCGGCATAGGTTTTGCCGCAGATTTTTTCCGCCTCCGGATGGGAGCCGTACTGGTAATTATTCACCGGCAGCGACTGATAATCATCTTTGTTCATGAAGGAGATAAGACCTGCCGAGCCTTTGCGGTACATCTTTAACGCCTGCGGATCAACCTCCTTGACAATTTTATGGAGTTTTGCGCCCGACTGCTTCACCTTTTCCCAATCGGCAGCCCCGTATGGATTTTCTCCATGAGGATAAGACGACAGGACAACGATGGCCCGGATATTTTTCTGCATCATGACCGTGCCTAAGCCCGTGCGGCCGGCCTGTTTTGTTCTGTATAATCCTTTTGTCCCGTCAACCGGTTTGGCGGCATCGTAGTAATGGCTGTTGATGCAACCGTATGTCGTGTTCGCCGCTCCGAGTCCCGTTGTCAGGAAGACGATATTTTTCTTATCATGACCGGCCTGAAGAAACTGATCGACGACGGCCTTCTCCAGATCGAATACCTGAGCCACCGCCGGAGCTTTGGTGATGGATATTTCATCCTTGAAACCGTCGATCACGATCATGGTATTTTCTTCACCGATTCCGGTGATCTCCAGGGCGTCGAATCCCGCATACTTTAAATACGCGCCGAAATGTCCACCGAAATTGGAAACGCCGGGAATATGCGTCAGGGGCGATAATGAAATTGCCATGCATTTGCTGGTTCCCGGAAATTGCGGGATCCCCCCCAGCGGTCCAGGAGAAAAAATTAAAGGATTTTCCGGGTCGCTCGCTTTCGTCCTGGCGTTTATTTTTCTGTGCAGCAAATAAAGTCCCAATCCCCTGCCGCCAATAAAAAAATCCCTAACGCGCGGTTCCAGCGAAGCAACGGCGACATGTTTTCGCGTTAAATCGACCGATAGAATCTGATTTGCATATCCGTGAATAAGAGGTGCTTTACTGTATCTCATTTTTCATCCTTTGGAAAAGAATGGAGCGACATTAAAGCAATCAACAATAAAAATCAATATAAAAGCGTGGTCTGCCCGTGCCAGCAGGTAACCGTTTAATGCCGATGAAATATGGCAAAGGCGGTTACTTTGTGATATCTCACCGCCTATGGAATATACTCTGCTGCAAAATATACTACTGGGCCTGACGCTGGCGGCGCCGATCGGACCAGTCAATCTGGAAATCATCAAGCGAGGATTGCAGTCGGGATTCCGGCAGGCCTTGTTGACCGGCGTAGGCGCGATGAGCGCTGATGCAACGTATCTGACGCTTATTTTTTTCGGCCTGATATCTTTTTTGAACATTGCCTTGATAAAAATAACACTCGGACTGGCTGGAAGTTTGATTCTGATTTACCTGGGCTTTCTCAGCGTAAAAGAATTCTTTCGCGAAGCCGCCGCCGTGGAAAGCAACAGCGGACGCTTGTTCAAGAGCTCCTTCATCACCGGTTATGTCCTGGCCATTTCCAGTCCGATGACTATCGTCTGGTGGACGGGCGTCTTCGGCGCTCTGCTGACCGCGCAAACCGGCAGACAAACAAGCTTCTCCGCTTTTTGGTCGTGTCTTTCGATTCTGCTGGGATGCTTTCTCTGGGTGGTGTTTCTGGCAACCGCTCTGCACTGGGGCAAGAGAATCATCAACGATAAAATGGTGAAGATGATCTCCCTTATTGCCGGACTATTTCTGATCGTTTTCGGATTTTATTTTTTATTCAGGGCGGGGATTCTCATGATGAGTTAACAGCCCGGATTGTTGTCCGGGCTGTATGATTGACTTATTGATGAGAGAGGTATTCATGGATGGCCTGGGCGGCCTTACGGCCTGCGCCCATCGCGAGAATAACGGTGGCCGATCCGGTGACGATATCGCCTCCGGCATAAATGCCTTCGCGGCTGGTCCGTCCCGATTCATCCTTGGTTAAGATATATCCTTTTTTATTCGTTTCCAGACCGGTGGTGGTTGCGGGAACAATCGGATTGGCCATGGTGCCCACGGCGACAACTACGGTATCCACATCAATTACGAATTCGGATCCTTTAATGGGAACGGGGCTTCGTCTGCCGGACGCATCCGGTTCGCCCAGTTCCATTCTGATGCATTTCATGCCGGTCACCCAGCCCGCTTCGTTGCCGATGTATTCCACAGGATTGTGCAGCATCAGGAATTCCACGCCTTCCTCCTGCGCGTGATGAACCTCCTCTTTACGGGCGGGCATTTCCACTTCGGTGCGGCGGTAAACGATCATTGCTTTTTCGGCGCCCAGCCTCAAGGCCGTGCGAACCGAGTCCATCGCCACGTTGCCGCCGCCGACCACGGCAACTTTCCGGCCGCGAACAATCGGTGTGTCGTATTCGGGGAATAAATAAGCCTTCATCAGATTGGAACGCGTCAGATACTCGTTGGCCGAATAAATGCCCATCAGGTTTTCACCGGGAATGTTCATAAACACGGGGGCACCCGCGCCCACGCCGATAAAAACGGCACTGAATCCTTCGGCAAAAAGCTCATCAATGGTTTTGGTGCGGCCGATGACAAAATTCGTTTCTATTTTTACGCCCAGTTTTCTCAGATATTCTACTTCCGCTTCGACAATCGCCTTGGGCAGACGAAATTCCGGGATACCGTAAACCAGCACGCCGCCGGCTTTATGCAACGCCTCGAAAATAGTTACTTCATAACCAAGTTTTACTAAATCGCCGGCGATGGTTAGTCCCGAGGGGCCGGCGCCGGCAACAGCAATTTTCTTGCCGTTAGATTTTACGGCAGGGGGAATCGCAACCTTGCCGCTGTTGCGTTCATAATCCGCTGCGAAACGCTCCAGACGCCCGATGGCGACGGGTTCGCCCTTTTTGCCCAGAATGCATTCCTTTTCACACTGATCTTCCTGCGGACAGACACGGCCGCAGACGGCGGGCAAGCCGTTTGTTTCCTTTAATTTCAACGCCGCCTCAATAAAACGGCCTTCGGAAATTTCTTTGATAAACTCGGGAATCTTGACATCAACGGGACATCCGCCGACACAGCCCGGCTTTTTGCACTGGATACAACGCCTGGCTTCGATCATTGCCGTTTCTTCGGAATAGCCGAAAGGCACTTCTTCGAAGTTGTGAATCCTTTTCTGCGGATCCTGCTCCGACATTTTCTGCCGCGGTACTTTTTCTTTTTTCGGTTTCGTCTCTTTAGTTTCCATCGCACCCACACTTATGTTGTTCATAAGCCTCGCGTTCCTGGTCGCAATACATCTTCAGGCGGTTGGCTAACAGTTTAAAATCAACCTCATGGCCGTCAAATTCCGGCCCATCCACACAGGCAAACTTTGTTTTTCCCGCAACGGCAACACGGCATGCGCCGCACATTCCCGTCGCGTCCACCATGATCGAATTCAGACTGACGATGGTTTTGATGCCGTGCGGCTTGGTCACGTCGCAAATAACCCGCATCATGGGCACGGGACCAATGGCAAACACACGATCGATATGTTCCCCCTGATCGATCATTTGCTGGAGAACATTGCTGACAAAACCGTGGACACCGTAACTGCCGTCATCGGTGGTGACAATTAAACTATCCGAACTCTCTCCTATTTCTTTTTCCAGAATGAGCAGATCCTTGGTGCGCGATCCGATAATCGAAATGACCTCATTGCCCGCTTTCTTCAGAGCAACCATCAGCGGATAAACAACGCCGACACCGACACCGCCGCCCACGCAAACGACACGGCCGAATTTTTCAATTTCCGTCGGATTGCCCAGCGGTCCCAGAACATCCTGAAGCGATTCCCCCGCCTTCATTCCGGCCAGCTGCGCCGTTGTTTTTCCCACAATCTGAAAAATAATGGTGATGGTTCCCTTTTGCCCGTCGGAATCGACAATGGTCAGAGGAATGCGTTCGCCCTTCTCATCAATTTTCAGGACAATGAACTGGCCGGCCTGTCTCTTTTGCGCAATGGCCGGAGCCTCCAGAACCATTTTGACGACATTCTCGGACAAATTTACTTTTTCAATAATTTTATTCAATCCTAATTTCTCCTCCATGAAAAAAAAGGTGTTATTTTTTGATTATATTTTAACGTGAAAAAATACTCAAGGTAAAAAAACAGCGTCACCTGTCAACCATTCCAGGATTGAACAGTTCTTCATATCGCAGATTCTTTGCTGAAACGTTTTTTAATATTCCGGTGTCAGTTTGTCCAGTTCCGCCAGAGAAAATACCGGTCCGTCCTTGCAGACATACTTACTGCCCACGTTGCAGCGACCGCATTTGCCAATTCCGCATTTCATTCTCATTTCCAGAGACGTGAGGATATTTTCCTTGGAAAAGCCGAGGTCAAAAAATACGGGCAGAGTGAAGCGGATCATAACCGGCGGTCCGCAGATGACTGCAACAGCGTTTTCCTTGCTGGGCGCGACCTCTTTGCATACCGCGGGGACAAAACCTTCTTTGCCCTTCCACGTGGCATCGCCTTTGTCAACAGTAACATTGAGATTGATATCCGCTCTTTTGCCCCACTCAACCAGTTCATCCTTGTAAAGAAGCAGGCCGGGATTCCGGGCGCCGTAAATGACCGTGATATTGCCGAAGCGTTTGCGGTTGTCTTCAAAAAGCATGTAATTGATGAGCGACCGCAGAGTGGTGAAGGCGAAACCGCCGCCGACGATGACGATATTTTTTCCTGCCAGAAAATCCAGCGGCCAGGAATTGCCCAATGGCCCGCGGATACCCATCACCGTGCCTTCTTCCATTTCATGCAAAGCCGTGGTGACGACGCCGGCCTTCTGCACGGTGAATTCCACGTAGCCTTTCTGCGTCGGAGAGGACGCTATGCCGATGGGCGATTCGCCCTTGCCGAAAATGGAAAGTTCTCCGAATTGTCCGGGAATATAAGCGTATTTCTGTTCATCTTCCGGATTAACAAATTTAAAGCGGAATGTTTTGATGTCTTTGGTATCGACCTCGGTAATGATTTTATCCACGACAACGGGATACGGTATATACGGGTTTTGCATTACGAACTCCCTGATTATAATTTTGAAATATCTTCAACAATTTTTCTTATATCAATATTCACGGGACAAGACATGACGCATCTGCCGCAGCCGACGCAGGCAATGGCGTTGAACATGTCCACATAATATTTGAACTTATGCATGGTGCGCTGACGCCATCTCTCTTTCTGCGAAGATCGCGGATTATGGCCCGACGTCTCCTTGGTAAACAGCGGAAACATACAGGAATCCCAGGACCGGATACGGACACCGTCGCTGCCTTTCACTTCATCACTGATGTCAAAGCAATGGCAGGTGGGGCACATATAGGTGCAGGTTCCGCAAGCGAGGCATTTTCCGTAAATCGTGTTCCAGAAGGGATTGTCGAAATTCTTGTCCAGAATCGGCTTGATTTCATGAGCGGGAATTTTCGATTTGATCGCCGCTTTGGCCTGGGCGGCGATTTCATTTTTCCTGGTTTCGGCCGCGGCATCGGCTTTCGTATCACCGAAATAGGAGGCAAGTTTTTCGCCTTTCGGCGTAATGAACTCCACCAGATAATCGGATCCGATGTCCGTAATCAGAATGTCTGCGCCATCCGCAGAGACCGGTTCGCCGTCCACCGACGTGCAGAAGCAGCTGGCATAAGGGGGCTTGACACACGCCAGAGAAATCACCGTCGTGTTCTGTCGTTTGGCAATATAGTAGCCGTCCTTGTATTTTTCCTGATCGAAAAGTTTGTCCAGCAGAACAAAGCTATGAGCGTCGCAGGGGCGCACACCAAAAAGCACCGCTTCATTCGCTTTGTTTTCCTCGGCGGAAAAGACCATGCCCTTGGGCGTGCGGGTGTATTTCATCATGGTTTCCGTGTGCGGGAAGAAAACATTCTTCGGCGCGTTTTTGGAATTTAAATAAGCAAAGTGAGGCTCGGCGTTTTTCTGCAAAGGTTCAAAAAGAACGTTATCTTCTTTTTTTACCGGCGCCCAGACAAGGAGTTTCTCGGCCATTTTTTTGGCAATGCCCGCCAGTGCATCTTTTTTAATTAAACGTTTTTCCATAATTCAGAATTTTCTCCAAACGAAATTCGCTTACAATTTATTAAATCAGCCCCAACTGCGTCAACAGCGGCCGGGGATCAAAAATATGCGATTTGAACGTATCCTTCGATCCGGGAAGACCCATCGCCAGCGATATCAGCTCCGTGAAATAAAAAATGGGCAGTTTCTTTCCTTCACTGGGACGCATATCCAGATTGGCCATGCACAGCGGACAGGCGGTCACAACGCAGTTCGCGTCCGCTTCACGGGCGGCGTTCATCAAGCGGTCACACATCTCCACGACAATGGCTGTTTTACTGATGGCCAGCGAACCGCCGCAGCAGTCGGTCTTGTAAGACCACATCTTCACATCGGCGCCGATGGCTTTCATCATTTTATCCAGCATGAACGGATTTTCGTAATTTTCGAACTCACAAACCTCGGGTGGTCTGAGCAGCAGGCAACCGTAATAGGACACCGGCTTCAAACCGGCAAGCGGTTTGACTACTTTCGCGGCCAAAGTATCCATTCCGATATCATTGTAAATGATGTCGATGGGATTGCGAATCGCAATGCCACCCTGATATTTTGCTCCAACCACGCCTTCAATCCTTGCTTTGAGGTCTTTGTCCGCTTTTAAATGATGCTCCGCCGTTTTAAAACGGTTGAAACACGCGGCGCAGGGTACCATGACATCCATCGCATCCTTTTCCGCGGCTATCAGGTTCCTTGCCGGCAGGGCAATGGATAAATCAAAATTTGTATTGTGCGCGGATGATGCGCCACAGCAACACCAGTCATCAACTTCTTTGAGTTCGATGTCGAGGGCTCGACTGACGGCCTTCATCGACTGATCATACTCTTTTCCCGTCGCGTGCAGCGAGCAGCCCGGATAATAT
>JAGVUJ010000036.1 GCA_019136325.1 Deltaproteobacteria bacterium | reverse complement strand
CAGCATTCCCTTGCGCCATCTTGACACCATCAATGAGTACACCAAGAAAATTGCCGTGGAATTCGGCGTCATCGGATTAATGAATATTCAGTATGCTATCGCCAGTGATGTGGTCTACATTCTGGAAGCCAATCCCCGGGCGTCCCGCACGGTGCCGCTGGTTTCCAAGGTCTGCAATATTTCCATGGCGCGTCTGGCCACGCAAATCATGCTGGGCAGGAAGCTCAAAGATCTGAATTTGAAGAATAAGGCTTTCGGTCATTTCGGCGTGAAGGAAGCCGTGTTTCCCTTCAATATGTATCCCGAAGTTGATCCGGTTCTGGGGCCGGAAATGCGCTCAACCGGAGAAGTCCTGGGGCTGGCCGATTCTTTCGGCCTGGCTTACTACAAGGCACAGGAAGCGACGCAGCAGAGCCTTCCCTCGGAAGGAACCGTTCTGATCACGGTGGAGGAAAAAGACAAGGGCGGTGTGCTGGAAGCGGCGCGCGCCTTCAAGAAGATCGGCTTTAAAATAATAGCCTCCGAAGGAACACATAAGTTCTTGAACGAAAACGGAATAAGCGCCGAGAAAATTCTCAAAATGCACGAGGGCAGGCCCAATATTGTTGACGCTATTAAAAACGGTGAAATTCAACTGGTGATTAACACGCCGGCCGGCCGCCTGAGTAAATATGACGATTCCTATATCCGCAAAGCGGCGATAAAATATAAAGTCCCCTACATTACCACCATCGCCGCGGCGGTTGCGGCGGTAAAAGGAATCGCAGCTCTCAAACAGGGGCACGGCCGGGCCAAGTCCCTGCAGAGTTACCATGCGGAAATTAAATAAATCAGTTTGATTTCCAGAAAGTTTTTATTGTTCTGCAGCTGATGAGAAGCATTTGCATAAAATTTTTTTATCGGGAAAAAGTTCGGGGCGGTTTTTTTAATGAGAGACTGACAGTCTGTTTTTTACATTTACATTTACATTGACTTATTGAATCTCTTCCTTTAGCTTTACTCATTACGAACAATCATCCGGCAAGAATGAAAAAATGTTTTCGACTGCGCAGGCGACGTCGCATCAGGGGAAAAATGGAAAATAAAAGCGGCAAAAAGAGTAAGGCTGGTCATAACAGTAAATCGCAGAAACCGGCCGGCGCCGTTAAAAAATCGGGTAAAAAACACGAAACACATCCTGAAATATATTCTATCCTGATTGAAAATTCCACGGACGGCTTGAGCGTTATTCAGGACCGGGTCATCACGTTTGCCAATCAACGCCTGGCGGACATGTCCGGGTATTCGGTTGAAGAATTGACCGACATGTCGGTTTTCAATCTGGTGCCGCCGGATTTTGTTGCTCAACTCGCCGCGAGGCTTTCGCAACGCGAACAGCAGGTTCCGGTTCCGGAGATATTTTACTCAAAACTTTTGTGCCGGGACGGGAAAGTGAAGGAAACGGAAAACACGTCCCGCATCATTCAATTCGAAGGCCGCCTGACGATCATCGCCGTGACCCGGGATATTACCGAACGCAAGAAAATTGAAAATAAGATTCTGAACAGTGAAAAATTTTTCAAGGAAGTTACGGAAAATTCGTCGGATATCATCATCATTACAGATGAAAAAGGCATCATAAAATATTGCAGCCCTTCCCTGGAGCGTTTCGCGGGCTATAAGCCCGACGAAGTCGTGGGTACGGACGCTTTCGGATACATGCATCCTGAAGACATGAAACGGGCCGTCGAGGAGTATGCCGAGGCGATCACGAAAAACGATTCGCTGCTTCCTCCTAATTCCTTCCGCATCATACATAAAGACGGCTCTATCCGGTATTTTTCCGGTACGGGAAAAATGCTTCTGGATAATCCCGATGTTCGCGGCGTCGTCATGAATGTCCATGACGTTACCGAACACAGAAGAGCAGAGAATTGCTTGCAGGAAAGCGAAGACCGATACCGCCTGCTGGCGGAGAATCTGACCGACGTCATTTTCACCATCGACATGAATTTCAATTATACGTATGCCAGCCCTTCCGTGTACAATCTCGTCGGTTATACGGCCGATGAAATGATGGCCTTGAAAGTGGATAATCTCGTTGACGCGGATACGCTCAACTGGTTCGTGGAAATGTTTGCCGAAGAGATGGAAATCGAAAAGCGGCCCGACCGGGACTTGAAAAGATCGCGGGTTCTGGAATACCAGCATCTACGCAAGGACGGCTCGAGAGTATGGGTGGAGAACAAGATAACTTTTTTAAGAGATCAAGACAACATAACGTTAGGAATAATCGGCACCGTCCGCGATATTACCGAACGTAAACGGGCGGAGGAGCAGGTTCGTAAGGAAATCGACTTTACCCGTTCCGTGCTGGACAGTCTGACGATGCCTTTCTTTATGTTCGATGCGACCCACATGCATTTCTTCCGATGGAATAAAACCTTTGCGGCCGTTTCGGGTTATTCGGATGACGAGATTGTCCGTTTAAGGCCGTCGGATTTAATCCCGCAGAATCAGCGGGAGGTTTTGTTGCGCAGGTTGGAAGAATTTAAACTCACGGAGCATATTTCCTTTGAAATGCCCGTTCTTTCCAAGAACGGCAATATCACCCCGTATTTATTGTCGGGCAATCTCCTGCATTATGAAGGGAAACCTTACGTTGTCGGCATGGGCATCGATATCACAAAACGCAAAAAAACGGAGGACTCCCTGCGTCAAAGCGAGGAAAAATACCGGACCCTTCTGGAGAATATGGAGGAAGGGTATTTTGAAATTGATCTGGTCGGCAATTTTACTTTTTTCAACGATACGACCTGCCTGCATCTCGGTTATTCCCGGGAGGAATTGATGGGTATGAACAACCATCAGTATATGGATGAGCAAACGGCGGAAAAGCTTTCTCATATTTTTAAAAAGATTTATGAAACAGATCCCCCGGTCACGAATCTGGAGTGGCAGATTATAAGAAAAGATGGAAGCACAAGACAGATTGAAGGGTCCATCTCCTTGCTGAAAGATATCTCCGGCCTCCCGAAGGGTTTCCGGGGAATAGCGCGGGATATTACCGGGCGCAAACAGTCGGAAGAATTGCTCAGACAAAGCGAAGAGAAATACCGCCTTCTGGCCGATAATATGAAAGAATATGTTTGGCTGATGGATCTGGATCTGAAAATCAACTATATTAGCCCCTCGGTCGAAAAACTCATGCATTATACGCTGGACGATTTCCAAAAACTTCCCCTGGATAAAATTTTAACAGCAGCGTCTTTTGAGGCAGCGATGGATTTTTTTGCAGCGGAAATGCCCAAAGCCATAAAGGCTCCTCCGGATTATTTATTGGAACGGTCACTGGAACTGGAATTCTGCTGCAAGGATGGTCGTGCCGTTTGGGGAGAATGCAATTTCAGTTTCATCAGGGATGAAAGAGGAAAGCCTTTGTCTATTCTCGGGGTAAGCAGAAACATCAATGAACGCAAACAAATGGAAGACGCTCTGCGCAAGAGTGAAGAAAATTTCCGCCGTTCGCTCGACGATTCTCCCCTTGGCGTGCGGATATCGACCATGGAAGGGAAGACGCTTTACGCCAACAGGGCCATCCTGGATATGTACGGATACGATAAGATTGAAGAGTTGGAAAACACGCCCCTGCAGGAACGCTACACACCGGAAAGTTATGCCGAGTTTAAAGAAAGGAAGAGAAAAAGATTACAGGGAGAATTCGGCCCTTCCGAATACGAAATAAGCATTGTCCGGAAAGACGGGGAAATCCGGCATCTTCATGTTTTCCGTAAGGAAATTTTCTGGAACGGCCAACGGCAATCGCAAGTTATTTATGAGGATATAACGCTGCGCCGGAGAGCGGAAGACAGGCTGAATGAAACATTGGAAAGCCTCCGTCAATCGATTAAAATAACCATTCAGGTGCTGGGTACGGCATCGGAAGCGAAGGACCCCTATATGGCCGGTCATCAGCGCAGGGTCGCCGACCTGGCCCGGGCCATCGCCACGGAAATGAAACTTCCTCATGAAAAAATTGAGGCGATACGCATGGCCAGCGCCATTCATGACATCGGGAAAATTTCGGTGCCGGCGGAAATTCTCTGTAAACCGGCAATCTTGAACGACCTTGAATTTTCTCTTGTTAAAAATCATCCGCGTTACAGTTATGATATCATAAAAGAGGTTGAATCTCCCTGGCCGCTGGCCGATATCGTTCACCAGCATCATGAGCGCGTCGACGGTTCCGGGTATCCCCTGGGGTTGAGGAACGGGGAAATTCTTATTGAGTCGCGTATTCTGGCCGTCGCGGATGTGGTCGAAGCCATGATATCATACCGTCCCTACAGACCGGCTCTGGCGCTGAACATCGCTCTGGCCGAAATTGAAAGCAATGCGGGCATCCTCTATGACCGGGACGTTGTCGAAGCGTGTCTGCGGTTATTCCGGGAAAAAAATTATCGGATTGCCTGAAAATAGTTTAAAATATGTCCGGAAGTAATTCATCGTTTAAAAATGGCGTCAACAGCGTTAAACTTGACAGATATGTAAATTGAATTTATACTTTCTATAACTTTTCCAGGAGGTAAACAGTGAAAAAACTATCGGTTTTCATGTTGCTTGTTCTTTTTATTTTCCCGGTGTTTGGGTTTTGTAAAAATGTATCGGCCGCTCCCAGGAAAGCATCTGTGTCCGGGGTCAAGGGCGCATCCTCATCCGTGGAAGAGCAGTTCAAAAAAAGTTTCCCGAAAAATAAATTCGAAAGTATTCTTCCGACGGAAATCAACGGTGTTTATGAAGTTTATACGGGCAATCAGATTTACTATTACATGCCGAAAGATGACGTGGTCCTTTACGGCAGTCTGGTTTCCAAAGACGGCGTCAATATAACGCGGGAAAGCCAGTTAAAGAAAATGGCGCAAAAAATGGCCAAAATACCTCTGGACGGCGCCCTGAAGGTGGGTAACGGGAAAACGGCGGTTGTGGAATTTATTGATCCCCACTGTTACCATTGCCGTCAGGCATATAAATTTTTCTCCCAGCGCAAAGACGTGACCTTGCATGTATTCTTTTTCCCGCTGTCTAAAGAATCCGCGGATAAAATTAAACATATCTATTGTTCAAAGGATGTGAACAAGACCTATGAAGATGTCATGACCGGCAAACTGGACAATAACGCCAATCTTAATCTTTGCGCCGATAAACAAGTTGATGAAAAAGTAAAAGCGCACATGCAGCTGGCTTCTCAGGTCGGGCTTCGGGGCACGCCCTTATTTTACATCAAGGGGCAGGTGGTGGATGGATTCGATCCGCCTGCCATTGAAAAACTGTTGAAAGACTGATAAACCCGTGATGTCCAAAGACGGCGGCTCTTCTTCAACGGGAGCCGCTAGCGCACCTTCCCTCCGGTTTTTGCTTCACGGTCAAAGGCGAGGACGGTAAGGCCTTTTTCCGTATCGGTAGCCAGAAGCATTCCAAAGGATTCCACTCCCATCAGCTTTACCGGTTTCAAGTTGGCCACCACCAGTATCTGCTTGCCGATGAGTTCCTCGGGAGTATAGTCTTTGCCGATGCCGGCAACGATGGTGCGTTCTTCACCGATGTCGACCTTCAGTTTCAGAAGTTTGCCGGATTTGGGAACGGGTTCGGCCGCCAGGATCCGGGCCACGCGCAAATCCACTTTGGAAAATTCTTCGTAATCAATTTCCGGTTTTACATCGATCATCGCTGTTTTTTTCTCCTGAGGCTTATTTTCTTTTTCCTGAACAATGCGCGGAAAGAGCGCATCGCCGCGGGTCAGGGGGCTGCCTGCTTTTATGGAATGATCTTGCTTGATGGTATCCAAATTCATATTTTTATCTTCGTTTACTCCGATCTGCCGCAGGATTTTTTCCGCGGTTTGCGGCATGAAAGGCGAAAGCATAACGGCTATTGCCTGCAGCGCCGAAAGCAGGTCATACATGATTGCCGTTAATGTTTTTTTATTGGCCGGATCTTTCCCCAGATTCCATGGTTCGTTCTCGACGATGTACTTGTTGGTGATGTTGATAAATTCCCAGATCGCAATCAGGGCTTTGTGCAGAGCCATATCCCGGAAACCGGCCTCCACGTCTTCGACTGCTTTCAGAGCCGCTTCGCGCAAGCCCTTATTTTTATCATGGTGGTCAATGTCCGGAACCACGCCGTCGCAGTATTTCATTGCCATGGTGATGGTGCGGCTAACCAGATTGCCCAGGTCATTGGCCAGATCGGAGTTGAGCCTCTGGACAAAAGCCTCTTCGGAAAAGTTGGAGTCCAGGCCGAAGACCATGTCTCTTAAAAGAAAATAACGAAACGCATCCAGCCCGTATTTGTCCTTAAGATCAAGCGGACGAACGATATTGCCGAGGCTTTTAGACATTTTGCTCTGATCTGAATTCCAGTAACCGTGAACATTCAGATGCCGGTACGGTTCAATACCCGCGGCTTTGAGCATGGCTGGCCAGTAAATGCCGTGCGGTTTGAGAATGTCCTTGGCGATCAAATGCTCGGCCTCCGGCCAGAATTTTTTAAATTTTTCCCCGTCAGGATAATTCAGAGCTGTAACGTAATTGATCAAAGCGTCAACCCACACATAGATTACATATTTTTCATCGAACGGCAGGGTAATGCCCCATTCTAATCTGGATTTGGGACGGGATATGCAAAGGTCTTCCAGCGGATCGCGCAAAAAAGCCAGGGCTTCATTCCGGTACCTTTCCGGACGGATGAAATCAGGATTGTTCTTGATGTGATTAATCAGCCAGTCCTGATATTTACTCATACGGAAGAAATAATTGCTTTCTTTGCGGTACTCGGGCTTCGTTTGATGATCGGGACATTTCCCATCTACCAACTCTTTTTCCATATAAAATCGCTCGCAGCCCACGCAATAATGTCCTTCGTAACTGCCGAAATAAATATCGCCGGAGTCGTAAACTTTCTGCAGGATGTATCGCACCGTCTCGATATGATTGGGATCAGTGGTTCTGATGAAATAATCATTGGTGATCGCCAGTTCCGGCCATAAATTGCGAAACTGGGCGCTGATTTGATCCGCGTAAGCCTTGGGCGTTATGCCTGCCTTTTGCGCCGCCTCCGCGATCTTATCCCCGTGTTCGTCGGTTCCCGTGACAAAGAAGGTTTTATCGCCGATCATGCGATGATATCTGGCCAGGACATCGGCGACAATGGTCGTATAGGCATGCCCGATGTGCGGTGAAGCGTTAACGTAATAAATAGGTGTTGTTATGTAAAATGATTTCGGCATATAAAAAACGTCTCCATGTGTGATTAAAAGTTGTCCCAATCATCCATTTTTTCCAGATCCATCGTTTGCTTTTCTTCTCGGGTATCCGATGCGCCTCCCTGTGCTTTGGCCGCTTTGGGACATTTTTTCTTTCCGGCATATCCTTCGTGTTCAAAAGCCAGACAGCACATCAGCCTTCCGCACAGTCCGGAAATCTTTTCCGGGTTCAGCGACATGCTTTGTTCCTTGGCCATTTTAACCGTGACTCTTTCGAGATTCTGCAGGATGCCGGCGCAGCATACCATCCGTCCGCAAATGCCTATTCCTTTGGTAATGCGCGTTTCCTGACGGGCGCCGATCTGCTTGAGCTCGATGCGCATTTTAAATTTCTGCACCAGATCTTTGACCAGTTCCCGGAAATCCACCCGGCTGTCCGCCGTAAAATAAAAAACGATCTTATTTTTCTCGAAAAGACAATCAACATCGACCAGTTTCATGGCAAGTTCCCGTTTCTGAATTCTTTCCAGGAAAATTTTCCTCGCTTCTTTCTCCAGATTGTCATTCTCTTCTTTAATCAGCAAATCTTCGTCCGTGGCCTTGCGGGTTATTTTTTTCAGATTGGCCGGCACGTCCGTCGGCTGATATCTTTTCACGTCCGTCACCACGACTCCCATGGCCAGACCGTTGTCGGTTTCGACGATCACCTGGTCATTTTTGTGCAAAATGAGATCAGCGGAGCTGAAATTATATATCCGGCCCTCTTTCTTGAATTTGATTCCGATTACATTTACAAGCAATTTACATCCTACCTTTTTCATCACGGGGATAACCCCCGGGACATTCTCATTGATCCCCGGAAGAAGGAGCATGATCCCCCCGCCTTCCGCGGGATAATTTCCAATTCCGATTGATCGGGATGGAATCATTCGACTTACAAGCTTTAAGGCGTTTCATAAAATTTGAATCGCTCAATAATTCAGCTTAAATGCCATCGTTTCCAATGTCAATGATTTGTTGACGTTTTGTTCTATGGTATTTCCTGCCTTCTCTATCTGCGCGATGTTCTGTAGAATCTGTTCCCCGGATAATCGTGCCGCGCAGGCGGCAATAAAAGACGCATTATCCTGATTGATCAGCATGGTTTGTTTTCCGACCTCCTTGAAAACCAGAACGTCGCGGAAGAAGGTGGTCAGAATATTCAAGCTGTGCTTGATTTCCTTTTTTTTCTGCCCCAGAAAAGAAGCAAAATGAATCAGACTGAACGGTTCGTTTCTGCTGGTCGCGGAGAAAATCCTTAATAGTTCCGTCCGGTAAGCGACAATATCCTCTTTGTTGAGCTCCAGTGCGCTGCCGACGGAGCCGCCGGACAGAGCTCCCAGAAGCATGGCTCTTTGATGATCCAGGCCCATTTCCGATTCAAGAAACCGGGCGACCGTTTCAGGAGCAAGCGGATTAAAGCGCACGTGCTGACAGCGGGAAATAATGGTTTGCAGCATGGCATACGGTCTGGTCGTGATCAGAAACAGCATGTTGGCCGGAGAAGGTTCTTCCAGCATTTTCAAAAGGGCGTTGGCCGATTCTTCATTCATTCTATCGGCATCGTCAATGATAAAAGCCCTTCGTCTGGCTTCCAGAGGCCGGCACGTGGTCCGCTCCTGCATTTGACGAACGGAAGCAATCCGGATGTACTGTCCCTCGGGTTCCACGGAAAAGATATCCGGGTGGCTTGCGTGATCGATTTTACGGCAGGACGAGCATT
>JAGVUJ010000090.1 GCA_019136325.1 Deltaproteobacteria bacterium | reverse complement strand
TACCCTTCACTCTTCACCTTTCACACGTCACTATTTTAATTCCACAAAGCGTCTGATCAGACTTGCCTCCAACCTCGCCGACGCGGACCTGACCATTTTTTCCCGCTCATCCAGCACATCATATTGCTGAACAACGACCTCTTTCAGTTTGCCCAGATCAGGAGCGCGCACGGCATTGCGCGTGGAAACCAGCACATCCGATCCTTTTTTAATCAACGTGCCCACATCCATTGCCAGCAGCTCCTGACCGCCGCTGACCGGCACATAGGTAAAGATGCCGGGGGCAAGCGTCGCTACAAAATCAATGTGATTGGGCATCAGACAGAAAGATCCGTTCTCCGCCTCGGCGACAATTTTATTTACTTCCTGCGTCAGCATGACTTCCGCCGGCAATAAAATTTTAAGCATCATGGGAAATTTTCGCCTCGTCAATTGAGCCGATCATGTAAAGCGCACGTTCCGGATAATCGGCAAATTCATCATTGAGTATCCGTTCGCAGCCTTTTAACGTATCCTCCCGCGACACCATTTTCCCCGCCGTTCCCGTAAATTGCTCGGTCACAAAAAACGGCTGGGTGAAAAACCGCTCCAGACGCCGCGCCCGGAAAACCGTCCGCTGGTCCTCACGGGAGAGTTCGGAAATGCCCAGCATGGCGATAATATCCTTCAGGTCCTCATAAATCGCCAGCGTCTTGCGTATTTCCTGCGCGATCTTGTAATGGCGTTCCCCGGCAATGTTGGGCATCAGCATCTTGGAGCCGGACTGAAGCAGATCGATGGCCGGATACAAACCTTCACTGGCGCGCTTGCGTGAAAGCGCGATGGTTGCGGAAAGATGGCCGAACGTGTGCACGGCGGACGGATCGGTAAAATCATCCGCCGGGACATAAACGGCCTGAATGGACGTGATCGCGCCCGTCTTGGTGTTACAGATGCGTTCTTCCAGCTCGGCCAGTTCCGTGGCCAGCGTGGGCTGATAACCGAGACGCGACGGCAGTTGTCCCAACAGACCGGACACTTCCATGCCGGCCTGAATGAAACGGAAGATATTGTCGATCATCAGAAGCACATCCTGTTTGGCATCGTCGCGGAAATATTCCGCCATGGTCAGCGCTGAATGCCCGACGCGGAAACGCGCGCCCGGCGGTTCGTTCATCTGACCAAAGACCATCACGGTATTGCCCAATACGCCGCTTTCTTCCATTTCCCGGTAGAGCTCTTCGCCCTCGCGGCAGCGCTCTCCGATACCGCAGAAGATGCTCATGCCTTCATGCGCGCTCACGGTATTATGAATCATCTCCGTAATCAAAACCGTTTTGCCGACACCGGCGCCGCCGAACAGTCCGGCTTTGCCGCCCCGTTCCAGAGGCGCCAGAACATCAATGGCTTTAATACCCGTTTCAAAAATTTCCGATACGGTAGATTGATCGCGCAACGGAATCGGTTCGCGATGGATGGAACGCCATTCTCCGGCTTCAACATCGCCCTTCTTGTCGATGGTATTGCCGAAAACATTGAAAACCCTCCCCAGAAGTTCCTTGCCCACGGGAACCTCAAAGGGCTTGCCCGTATCGACAACTTTCGACCCCCGGGCCAGACCCTGCGTGGGCGTCAGAGCGACACCCCGGACAGTATTGTTGTCAAGCTGGGTAAACACCTCGATGATGACGTCCTGTTTTTCACCCGCTTTAAGAACATTACGAATCGGGGGCGCCTTGGGAAAGAAGACATCAACGACACTGCTACGGACGGACAAAACTTTTCCCTGATTGATCTGTTCGCTTTCCACGTTCATCTCCTCTTGAATAAATTTATGCTTTAACGTTTCTGAAAAGTTCTCTTACTTTTTTCACGTCTTCCATCAACCATCCCACCACGCCGCCGACCACAACGAACATGACCGCCCGAACGACATCTTCCGTTAACGGAACCTCCCTCAGAAAAATGGCGTGACTGCAAAGAAGCATGACCGCAAGAAACAATGAGACCAGCACGCCTTTCTTCCCCCAGCAAATGGAGGCCAGAACAATAGGGATGTAAAAAAGGTGGGTAAAAATAACGCCGGTTTGCACCACGGAATGATAATAGAAGGTTATGATAATGGCGATAAACACAAACAGCGCCATCAGCCCGTAATTGAAGATGTTCTTTTCTCCGCCGATGCACGCTTTTTTCACCATCGTTTCCACGGCGTGAAGCCTCTTACCGACGTCCAGATGAATCAGTTCCTGGTATTTCTCCGTGACCTGATAGGACACATAATCGAACATCAGGATTGTTCTGTTCAGACTCTCGACCGCCTGCTGTTTTTCCAGGGCGGTAAAAAAAGTCCCCTGAAACTCGGCATAAAGCCAGAGGTTTCTTCTTAAAAGCATCAGCGCGTAAATCGCTTCCTGCAGGGGAATGTTTGCGCCGTAAAAATTTTTGGCGTATCTCCAGGAAAATGTTTTTGCTTCTTCGTACGGATTTTCCGCCATGGACATGCGACGGAATAGTTTGTAGAAATCAATGCCCTGTTCAATCACCATTTGCCGCGACAGGTGATGATAGGATGGGGTTCTGTTATGTTTCATGACATCATCGGCCCATTGACTCGCAATGTTTTCCGATTTGCTCTCAATAAGATCGATAAGTTTCGCGGCATAAGCTTGCATGTCTTCTCTCTCTGCAAAAATCTGTTTTAAAAAATCAATGGGTTTATTTGCCGGTGCTTAACATCAGCGCTTACTCTCTCTTGCCAGTACCTCCTGCTGCATCATTTTCCAGAATTGCCTGCTGACCACATACATAATGTAATCGAACATCAGAATCGTTCTGCTTAAGCTCTCCACGGCCTGCTTATGCTCCACTTCGACATTGAACAGGGACTGAAATTCCGCGTAAAGCCACATGTGTCTTCTCATCAGAATCAGAGCGTAAAGGGCTTCGTGAAGCGGAATCCCTTCTCTGACTCTTTCCTCCGCATACTTTTCAAAAAGTTCTTTAGCCTGCTCATAGGGAGACTCGTTAAAAAACATCATCTGAAAATTATTGTAAAAATCTCTGGCCTGACGAATGATTTTATCCTCGGGTGCTCCATGATAGCTGCGCGTTTTCGCATTCGTTTTCACGTCTTTGGCCCACTGCCGGGCAATTTCTTCCGCGTTTTTTTGCGTCAAGTCTACAAGCTTTGCGGTAAAAGCTTTCATTGCCGTCTCATCCTTTTCAAAGCCATTCGGAGCAACAGTCGTGCCACGAAATATTTTTTCATCATGGAGAGACCGTCAGCATCCTCCGATTTTTTCCTGAAGATCCCTGTTCGGCTAATGATTTAACGGCTTTCCCCTGTCAGTTCGCAACGTGAAAATTTTATTCTGTTATTCTTTTTGACGGATACCTTAATTTTTCGACCTGATAAAAAACGAAAAAAAAGACGCCGGAAGACATTGTCCCGGCGTCTGGAAACAGCGGTTATCTTTAAATACAGGAACTTACCTGTAACGACATTTATGTCGCCGTTTATGACTTAAATGTCACGCAGAACGGACTCCCATTGAGGATTTTTTTTCATCGCGGCAATTTTTCTTTGCAGTTGCCGCACCGTAATGCCCAAGATCTGCGCAGCCCTGCCGCGGTCCCCCTGAACATTTTTTAAAACATAAACAAGATGCGCTTCATCATTTTCTTTTAAGGTGCAAAGTTGCCGGGACAGGGCCGATTGACGGGTTGAAATCATTCCCAGATGGCCGGGCAGAATGAATTCGGCGTCCGCAAGCAAAACGGCGTTATCGATGATTTGCGATAATTCCCGGATATTGCCCGGATAATTTCTGCCGCACAGCAAATCCATCGCTTCCGGACTGAAACCGGTAATTTCCTTTTTATGATTTTCACACGATTTCCGCAGAAAATGCAAAGCGAGCAGAGGGACATCACCTTCTCTCTCCCGGAGTGGCGGCAAGTGGATGTGCACCGATTTCAGGCGGTAAAACAGATCCAGCCGGAAAGCGCCGTCCTGACAGTCTTTCTCAATATCTCTGTTGGAAGCGGATACGACCCTGACATCTACCCAGACCGGCTTGGAAGATCCCAGGGGATAAAAAGATTTCTCTTCCAGCACCCGCAGCAGCTTTGCCTGTAAACCCACCGGCAGTTCGCCGATTTCGTCCAGAAAAAGCGTGCCGCCGTCCGCCTGTTCAAAATATCCGCGATAGGGAGCGTCCGCGCCGGTGAACGCGCCCTTCGCATGGCCGAAAAACTGGCTTTCGAACATGCTGGCCGGAATGGCGCTGACATTGACGGCAACAAAGGGCCCCCGGGGCATGGGCCCCGCTTGATGAATCCCCTTGGCGATGAGTTCCTTTCCCGTGCCGGACTCTCCCGTGATCATGATCGGATTGCCGCCTCCGGCCATCACCTGAGCGTATGAAAGAAGAGAACACATCCTCGGACACTGAGTAATGATGTCTGAAAACGGTCCGGGAATTTTACTTTTATCATACCCTGCCGTTGAGGATAATCCGATCAGCAATCCCCGGTGTTCATACGCTCTCTTGATAGCCAGCAGAAGCAGATCATTATCCACCGGCTTGACCTGATAGTCATAAGCTCCCAGGCGAATCGCCTTCACGGTGGTGGGGATATCATCAATCGCCGTGAGAATGATGAATTCCGTATGCGGACGATAAGGCTTTGCCGATTCCAGCACCTGGATGCCGTCAACTTCCGGCATCAGTAAATCCAGCAGAACGATATCGAAATCGGTTTCTTTGATTTTAGCAATAGCGTCTTTGCCGTTTGCGCATGTCTCCACGTTCCGGATTCCCCGCCATTTCAAAAGTCGCTTGATTGAATTCAGGGCCACTTCTTCATCATCAACAATCAGAATTCTCATAATCGCTGTCTTCCCACCTCACGAATTAGATTCTGCAAATGCGCCATGCTGAACGGCTTACCGAGCACATGATCAGGTTTGCCTGTAATTCTCCCCTCCGGTTTGCCGACCTGCGGATCGGCGGAATAAAGAATGACACACAAAAGCGGGAACCGCTCTTTGATCTTCCGGGATAAATCCCATCCATTGATGGACGGTAAATTTATTTCCGAAATAAAAATATCCACTTCGGAATGCGTTTCCAGATAGGCCAGGATATCCTCGCACGTATCTTCAGGACCGCACTGCCAGCCAATGACATTGACGTTGCTCATTTTAATTTCGTTCAGAAATGAAACATCGCTGTCGCAGCAAAGAATGGCCGGACGAATATTGATCGGTGTCCGGGGATCAAGAGGAAGATAAATCGAGAAACGGCTTCCCACATTGGGACGGGAAAGAACCCCGATCAACCCGTTATGCTCCTTCACCAGACCGTAAGAAATGGAAAGCCCCAGCCCCGTTCCCTCCATATCCCGGCGTGTTGTAAAGAAAGGCTGAAAAATATGATCCAGCACCGTCTTTTTCATGCCGATGCCGTTGTCCTCGATTTCAATCAAAATTGCGTTGAGTCTTTCGACGCTACGGGCCGTGATGATTATCCTTCCTTTTCTGTCGGGAGTAATAGCCTGATGCGCATTGATCAGCAAATTGGCAATCACCTGTTCTATCTTCTGGAAATGCCCCTGAATCGGCGGTAAATTGCTGTCAATATAAATGTCTATACGCGAAACCGTTTTGCGCACCTGAGCGCCCACAATGATCATCACGCCCTGGATGACTTCTTCAATCTTCACCGGTTTCTTCTCCACGGTCTCGTCGGTGCGGGCAAATTCCTTCAATCCGGAAATGACGCGTTTGATTCTCTGAGAAGCTGTTTTGAATTCCTCGATGATTTCTTTCATATTGGTACAGACTTCCACATAACCGATGCCCTTTTCGCCCCAGTCGGGATGCGATGCGCCGTCGCTGGCCAGAATCGGCTCGACGGTGTTCCACATTTCTTCCAGCATCGTAATGTTGTTGGCGATAAAACTGACGGGGTTGTTAATTTCATGAGCGACGCCCGCCACAACTTCACCGAGCGCTTTCAATTTATGGGATTGAATCATCTGCTGGAGACGGAATTCCCCTTCGTGACGGATTCTTTTATCTTCCGTGATATCCTGCCACGCACCGACCATGTAACTGCGTGATCGCTGACCCGGTTTAATCAGACGGCGATGATCGGAAATCCACCGGTAAGATCCGTCGGCCGTTTGAAAACGATACTCGAACTGGTACGTTTTTTTTCTGCTTGTCGGCTTCAGTTTTTTCAGCACATTGACCTGGTCTTCGGGATGAATGTGCTCCCGCCAGAACGCATGATTGCCTGTAAATTGAGCGGGCGTGTATCCGGTAATTTCCTTGACCCGATTGCTGACAAAAGTAATGACCGGGCTTTCATCCGCGTTGCATGTAAAGGAAACAATGGGCAGAAACTCCAGAATCAGCGACAAATGATCGGTGGTTTCCTTCAGGGCTTTGTTGGTTTGGGTCAGTTTACGCGTGCGTTCTTTTACTTTTATTTCCAGATCTTCATGCGCTTTCAACAGAGCTTCTTCGGCTCGTTTCGCCTGCGTGATATCTTCCAGGGTTTCCACCGCGCCGATAACGCCCCCCTTGGCATTGCGGATCACAGCGGCGGTGAAACGCAGCCATCGTCCCCTTTTACCCAGTTCCGGGAAAAAATCGGTTGCTTCATAAGCGCCGTCGATCAATTTTGATTTGATGAATTTACCGGAATACCATTGAGGAATTTTTTTCTGATATTTATCCACGAGCAGATCCGCCATGCACGGCCTGGCCGTCTTATAAAACGCCCGCCACTGCTGTCCGGTGCCCACCACTTCCCGGGCCTTGATTCCGCTCAGCTCTTCGAGCGCCTTATTCCAGTAAATAATCAGATGATCTTTGCCGATGATGAATGCCGGGATAGGCGTGCTGCCGATAATGCTTTGCAGAGATTGCAGGCCGTTGCTGAAAACGTCCTGAGTCGAAACACTTTCAATGCGCCTGGATTTTTTCCTGTCTCCGGGCCGGTGGATTTTAGCTTTCATCATTGAATTACCGAATCGTACAATGCAGCCTTGCTTGGACACAATTTAACGATCAATGAACGCTGTCTGGAAGCAATTCCCCGCGGTGAAGATGACTGTGCAAAAGATGTTCTCGATGGTGTGATTATATTGAACAAGATACTTATGTGTCAAGGAAATTAAAAAAATCAGGTGACCGGCAGTTACAGAAACGCTGCAATCGTCCCGCAGTGTTCAGCCTACAAAAGAAATAAAATGAAACACTACCGTTTGCCGTGCGTCAGCATGCGTCGCAGCGCCTTATTGTGCGGATAGGCCTTTAAAATGTTCTCTTCAAAACGCTGCCATTTTCTGGCTATTTTACGTTTTGCGAAAAACGTGCTGTAATTGCTGACAGGGATAAATTCGGAATTGTATATATTATCGACGAGGAATAACCGGGAGATGCCGGATTCGTTTTTTTGACAAAGAATATTATAAGGTTTAAGGTCCATCGTAACGATGTTGTTGTCCAGCAGATATTTTTTCAGCAGATGCAGGGATTCGGACAGGCTTTCATAACATTTTTCCGTTTGTTCTTCAGATGACAAGTAATATTCGAGGCTCTTGGATACCGTCAGGTCATGATCACTAATCAAATCAAAGACAGAACCCAGGCCCAGATTGGTCTCCGCATCGCCGTAATATCGGGGAATCATGTCCCAGGAAATGCCCCGCTTTTGAAGATGCCGGTAATATTGCTTCTCCCGTTTAATTTCCAGAGGGCTGTCTTTCACGATTAACTTTATACAGAGATCCCGATTACCGGGATGCTTGTAACATTCCCGATGTCGTCCTCTCCCAATCAAGCTTGCCCGGTCAATATAAAGCATAAATCCAAACGCGCTGAATGTGATATATTTTGCAGATTTTTTATCGAAGCATCCTACAAAACGATGATGATCAAACCATGGATGGTTATTCTTCCATATAAGGTTTGACGAGCGAATCCCACCCCTCTTCAGATTTGCATTGTTTATTCAAGACGTAACAGCCGAGATTTTGCCCTTCATTATTTAATCTGACGCTTCCGTAACTGTTGTTTTCGTTGACATCCAGCAATTTTTTATATCGTTCGAGCACGCCGTCTTCCGTAATCATCATAAAACATTTGTCCAGTTTTTTATTGTAATGACTTTTGTATAAATACAGAAAAACGCTCTTATCTTTCTCGACAACCCCGTTATTATACTCTTTGCGGAATATTCTTTTACAACTATTTTCGCATTTTTCCTGCAACCTGGAAATCTCTTTGGCGCTTTTCTCTTTCACCACCGGCGCTTTTTTCTCCGGTGTCACGGGTTGCGGTTCTTCCGTAATCACGGCGGGAACTGGAATCGCTTCTTTCTTCCCGGCGCCGGGCACCGTCGGCGTTTCTTTTTTTATATCTTTTGACGCGGGCAATTTTTCTTTTTTCTTATCTTTGGCAATATCCGACTTTTCTTTTTGAGCTGCATCTTGAGACGTTAACTGCCCTGATTTCAGATCATCAGCCGTCCATGGCTGTTCTTTTGCCGATTCCGGAGAAAGAGGTGTTTGTTCTTTTCCCGGTTCCTGATTGATATAGATCCCAATCGAGACAAATAATGCCAACAAAAGAATCACAAGAACAGATATCATTATTTTTTTCATTAGGTGACCTCTTTAAGATAAAATGATTAAAAATTACATCCGGAAATTATTCGAGACGATACTCCGTCAGTTCATTCTTTTATAACAAACCCTCATTAAAACAATTAAATCAACAGAAAACGATCTGCACTTCATACCAAAATCTGAACGATTTTCAAGATAAAATTTCCTGTTGTGTAAAAGGCTGTCGACTGTGCGAAGATGTTTTCAAGATATGACGTTGCCGGATATCATCTCTGAGATTCAATGATTTTAATTATTTACGGATATCAACGGGAAATATTCTTATACGGACAGGCGGCGGTTTATTCAACAGGAAGAGGACCGATTGTGAAATCAGATGTCATCAATTCTCCAATGTCCGGAGCTCTTCTACGTCCACCTTGTTGAAGAG
>JAGVUJ010000177.1:1840-3224 GCA_019136325.1 Deltaproteobacteria bacterium | reverse complement strand
GCATCGGCGCCACACGGGTGGATGTGATTCTGAATGCCCGCGTTACGCTGAATTCCTTCTACAGCAGGGCCTACAATGAAATTCTTAAGCATCTCTCCCTGCAGGAAGACTCGTCTGATACCTGGCTTGCAGGGGGAAATTATCGGATCGAGTCCGGCCGTCTCACCAATGACCGATATTATATTGCCGATGATATGGAGGCTTCGACCATCGATGATGTTCGCGCTCAGGTTCACGTCAACGGCATGCCGGTGGATCAATGCAGGAAGTACCGCGACAATCTGATGGTGGTTTACAATCCGGCCGGGATTGCCGGTGCATTTGTAAAGGGTTTCCCCAAGGCTTTCAAGCAGGCATGGAATGAAGAGCCGCTAACTACCGACAAAAAGCTCATAAACGTGGGGATCAAAAACTCGAAGATTCTTCCTCCGGAGGGTTTGCCGCTGAAAATCAAATACCGAATACAGGATTCAAAAGACATCAAGTCGCTCTGGACGCTGAAGCTGAAAATGGGCAACTGTGCAGAAGGGAAATAGGCAGGTATGCGTTTTCAACCGGCGAAAAATATCGCGCTGTTTCTAAGCTTCATCGCTTTGAGTTTGATAATCTCCATGCCTGCGTATTGCTGGGATCGCGACGACAATATTGAAAAAGCAGTCCGGGATTTCAAAGGCAGTTATCAAGAAAGCGGCATGAGCCTTATGCGCAGTCAGGTCAGCAGCTGTTATAAAAGCGCCCTGAAGACGAAGAATAAAAAGAAGTTCGAATACTGCGCCGCTTACGACCTGTCAGCGTATTTTCTGGACAATCAGATGGCACAGCAGTTGAATTACCCGCCATTTGAAGGATTTGATCTGGATACAGCTTCCAAAAGGATTGAATCCGGATTGATAAAACTGGGCTACAGTGAACAGCAACGCAAAAGTGAAGCCAAGTTTATTGGCGAGACTACAGCGAAGTGGTTCAATACCGTCTTGCGAACCGATTAATGCATGAAAGCACAGTCAGCTCTCGCCGGTAAAAAATATCTGTCCATGACACCATAACAAATGCCCTTTTGCATTTTAAACAAGTATTGAAATCTCAAAACGTACAGATATATTCTCACCTTTCATTCATTATTGGCAGCAGCGCCTGCGATTCATTTTAATTTATAAAACAGATTCAGCAATCACAAATAGATGGCCGGACATACTGATCAACAGCATATCCGGCCGAACCATTATTTCTTTTACCGGCGCGAGCTTTATACGGTTATTATTTGCCGATTCCCAATACCAAAGGTCCATACAGCCATCTTAATGCTTCAGTTCCAAAGCAAAGCCAATAGACGAGCAATACTGCGGATAGAATCATGATCCATATCGTCACTGTTTTCTTCATT
>JAGVUJ010000177.1:0-1835 GCA_019136325.1 Deltaproteobacteria bacterium | reverse complement strand
ACTCCTTTCCGGTTTTACATGGTTCAGATCAGCTCATGAAGCTGTTTGGTTCAGCTTATTATTGAGATCATACATCAACACTGCCGCTACCGTTGATACATTCAATGAGTTGACCATTCCATACATGGGCAGGTGAACAACGGCATCGGATAATGCAATAATTTTCTGACTGACACCCCTGTCTTCTCTCCCCAGTACCAGGCACACTGGAAACTGATAATCTGCATTCCGGTAGTCGATGCTGATGGTTGCAATCTCTGCCGTGACGATAAAAACGCCCTTCTCCTTCAATTGCAAAACCGTATCAAAAGCATTTTCTCTGTGTTCCCAGTCAATCCATCGTTCCGCTCCAAGTGATCCTTTGCGGACCTTCCTGCTGGGCGGCAATGCTGCGTCTGCGCAGATCAACACCTTCTCCACCAGAAGCGCATCGGACAGTCGGAGGATCGTTCCCACGTTATGGGCACACTTCAGACCATCCAGTACAAGATAGATCGGGTTTCTTTTAAGTTTGTGAAACTCTTTCCGGCAGACCTTGCCGCTACGGATCTCATTCTTGGTTAATTGTCTGCTTTCAGTTTCCTTCATGTGACACCTCCGTTAAGTTTAGTTTTCTCAATAATTTCTATACTTAACGAAGGAATCTCAGATTGGTGTCAGTTGGTGGTTGAGGGCGGGTTTTGGAACGTCAAAAATAACAAGTTTTAAGCAATTATTCCTATATCACTGCCAGATCGCGCCGCATTCCAAAAGATTAGAACCCTTATACGGTTTCCCAGGAGATAATTTTTCTAACTATATATTTACGGGAATAAAGTTTGTGTATCGGTCGGCCGTTCAAATTTCCACAGTCGTCATGGGCTAGCGACTTTAATCAGGCCGATGCTAGTCAACTCCCATTGCAGTAACCAGTCCTTTTCATCTTCTACAGCGGCAAGAGTCAGTTTCATGAGCTGGTTTCAGTCGCTGTTTGGCATTTGCTCACGGGCTACTTACCCGGAGCCCATTTTTGAAGATGGAATGGATTGGAATGGATGATCAAAGGGCGTATGCTGCCGATTGGCGAGCTGGCAAACCCCCATGACAGAGCGTGGAATAGTTTTCACCTCAAGTCGTGCCGCTTTTTGATCATCCAATTTTTTACCGCAAATCCCACCTGTTCTTTCCGCTCAACAAAAGTCTAAATTGCCTGCCTTATGATAATCTTTCAATCCAGATCCATTTCTGTTTCACCTCTCCATTTTACCCCGTAAGAAAAAGAAAAAATTGAACCCCCATCCTCCAGGTATGATTCATTTTTCCAGCTCCGGCATGAGTCGGATGTACATGACAGATAATTTGGTGCTTCAGAGATTGATAAGACTCCATCTCGGACCGACGTCAGCTTCAGAACAATAAGATTTTCCCTTTGTGTTCCACGCGCCGGCTCTTGCCGATCATAAAAACATTTCATGCTTTCATTTTCACTATGGGAAATTGGGCCACCGTGTCATTTCTGTGATTGTGTAGTTGATTGCCGGCAAGAAACAATTGGTCATCCAGTTTACGGATTCAATCTTCAGTAGTTTTCTTCAGTATTCAGATTATTCCTATAGAAATTATATGGTTATCAAACACTGAAGGAGGCATAAAATGAAGACAATCACATATATCATCACCATTGTCTTTACGGTATTGATGGCGTCGTCAGCTCTTGCCGGCGACATCGTCGGAAACTATTCCTTATCCAACGACAGGGGGCTTGTGAAAGTCAATTCCGTTGATGGATACAAGATGTCCGTTGATATTATGTATGCAACCCAAAAGGGAAAGCTCATCATATTGACGGGAGTTTT
>JAGVUJ010000093.1 GCA_019136325.1 Deltaproteobacteria bacterium | reverse complement strand
GCCCGATGAATCGGGGCGAAGGTCGAAGCGTAAGTGGAATTATCCCCGAAGCGAAGCATAGCGGGATTTGACACTCGCTGATAGTGAGACTCGTTGAGAGCGAATGAAGTGAAGATAGTCCCTGCCACCGGAAGGTGGCGGGATAATTCGCTCTAAGATTTTCCGAGCACTTCGTTTCGGAAAACCAGAGCTCATTAAAGCGTAAGCCGTAGTGAGGCAAGCTGAAGACGAGTGCAATGAAGTCTGAAGCGTAAGCCGAACTATCCATAGCTCTTGGCTATTGGAAACTATCCCCGGAGCGGAGCGACAAGGGACGAATGACACGCGCTGACCGGCTGGAAGCATTCATTTAATTATTCCAGATCCATACCGTTATTTGAACTTAATTTTTTTGTTTAAATATGCTATTCATAGCATAGAAGAGTGGTTTGATTATTTATGAATGGTTATGGAAAGGATTGTGTATGAATAAAAAAATATCAGGTTTCGTTTTGGTCATGGTAATATTTGCGCTGACGGCAGTTTGTTGGGCTGAGGTCAGTCCTCCGCAGGTGGGAGGTGTTTTCCCGGACATTGAATTATCAAAACCGGCGAACCCCGCCGAACTCAAATATCTGGGGTTGTCCGGCAGCGGATTTTTTAAGGTCAACCAGATCAAATCCGATGTGGTGATTATAGAAATATTCAGCATGTATTGTCCGTACTGCCAGGGGGAGGCGCCCAATGTTAACAGCCTTTACGCCGCGATTGAAAATAACCCGGCTTATAGAAACAAAATCAAAATCATCGGTATCGGGATTAATAATTCCCTGTTTGAAACCAATATCTTTAAAAAGAAATACAACGTTCAGTTTCCTTTAATCCCCGATGGAGATTTTAAACTGCATAAAATTATGGGAGAAGTCAGAACACCTTATTTCATTGTCGTGAAATTAAAAGGAGGGAAAGCTGACGTTATTTATTCCAAACTGGGCGCTATCGGCGACCCTAAGGTTTTTCTCGAGCAAATCGTTAAATTATCGGGATTAAAATAGGAGCGTGCAATGAAAAAAAAGATCGTATGGACCGTATTTCTGGTTTGTTTTTGTGCCTCCAGCGCTTTGGCCTTGTCCGATGCTTATAAAAATAATGTTTATAATCCGGGCAAGTTAAAACCTCTGGACAGCGTTTTAAAAGTCAAAATCGGTGAGTCTGCTCCGGATTTCACCTTGAAAGCCGTCAGCGGGAAAATCGTTGCCCTGAAAGATTATCGAGGGAAAAAGAATGTGGTGATTTCTTTTGTGCCGGCGGCGTGGACGCCGGTCTGCTCCGATCAGTGGCCCGGCTACAACATTGTTAAGGAGATATTTGAAAGCTATGATTCCGTTTTGCTGGGCATTAGCGTGGATAATATTCCCACACTTTTTTCCTGGACGAATCAGATGGGTTATTTGTGGTTTGACGTTCTTTCGGATTTCTGGCCGCATGGAGCGGTAGCGGACAAATTCGGCGTTCTGCGTACCGACGGTGTTGCGGAACGGGCCATTTTTATCATTGATAAGAAAGGCATCATTCGTTACATTGACGTGCATGACATTAATCAGCGTCCGCCGCTGGAGACAATCATCAGAGAACTGGAAAAATTAAATTGAATAATTATCAAGATTTAAAATAAAAACATCTTTATGTTTTTTGATTTTTTCTTGACACATCCCCGATATTAATTTATGCAGCTTTCATATTTTGTGAATGCCGGTCATTTTTCCCTGGGTCTGTTTTCATCGTACTAAAATAAAGGTGAGCAAGTTCGACGTGGAAGAAAAAAGAAGAAAGAAAAAGGAAAGAGAAAAAGAGAGCAGACGAAGCACCATTTTAAAAGCGGCGCGGAAACTTTTTTTAGATCGGGGATTCAAAGCCGTCACGGTTGACAGCATCGCCGAGAAAGCTGAAGTCAGCAAAGGGTCTATTTATCTCTGCTTTGAAAGCAAAGAGGAAATATACACTCAGATTTTAATTGCCGACAATATTTCCCTCTACGAGAGAATAAAAAATTTTGCATTGATCGAAGCTACGGCTTCGCAGCTCCTGCTGGAATTTGCCCGGATTTACGTTGATTTCTTCCTCAGCGACAAGGAGCTGTTCCGGATTCTGATGACGTTTATGATGCAGACGGGACAGATGCATCTGACGCAGCAGCAGAGCGATGAATTAATCGTATCGACCAATCAAAATATCGAAGTCATTTCTCAAATCCTTCAAAAGGGCATTGATAATGGCGAGTTTGCCCCTCTGGAAAACGTCCGGCAGATGCAAAACGCCATTTGGGGTATGTTAAACGGAGTGATTTCATTGTTCCTTTTCACCGGGAATCCGATAAAAAGAATGGAAAGGATTCATGCTACTGTTCAGGAAAGTATAAAGGTCTTTATTAAGGGTATGAAACCTTAAATGCGTGTTGAGATGAAATGATCTTCCGTGCAATGGAAGAGAATGATTGTCAACCTCCATGTGAAAATCGTGTTTTCAACATTCGGTTTTATTTTTCGCCGGATTCAATCAACTTTTTAAAATCCCGTTCGGCTTCTTTCAGTATATTTTCAACATCTTCTTCCAGCTTTTCAAACCGGGTGATGATGGTTTTCGCCTGATCGGTCAGTTGCAGGGATTTTTCCTTGTCTCTGGTTGAGACCAGTTTTTTTTCCATGCGTTCTTCAGAAGCTTTCAATCTTCCCCAGGCCGCTCTGTAAGACATTCCCAGCTCTTTTGCCGCGGCATTAAGGCTGTGCTGCTCTTCGATGGACTTGAGAATTTCATCCCGGCCTTTGCCGAAAATGACCTTGCCGTTTTCCTCAATCCAGATTTTATACTTAATCTCCATCAGGCCCCTCCCCCCGGTTAGTGAAGCTTTTCTGTTTATAGTTAAGATCATTACAATATGTCAATAAAATTCGTAACCGTCACCGCGTCAGGAAACCGGTATGGTAAATCGGACGTTGACTGATTGGAGGAGGCAAAGATTTTTCCGGTTGAAACAAATCATCTTGACTATTCAATAAAATTGCCTGTATTTACAAGCAAAATAATCTTTTAAGGAGTTGACCTTATGTCGAAACTGGTTCGTTTCGGTGTTTCGCTGGAGGAAGATTTGCTGGTTAAATTTGACCGTCATATCCAGCAAAAAAAATACACCAACCGTTCCGAAGCCATTCGTGACATGATTCGTGAAGAACTGGTGAAAAAGGAGTGGACGGAAAACCAGGACGTAACCGGCGCAATAACGCTGGTTTATGATCATCACACCAGGGAACTGGTTACCAAGGTGCTTGATGTTCAGCATGATTACCACACCTGTATTCTTTCCACTCAACACATTCATCTCGATCATCATAACTGCTTTGAAATCATTGTGACCAAAGGCAAGTCGCAAGAAATCGAAGAACTCTATCAGAGACTAAAGTCGATAAAAAGCGTGAAACACGCCGGATTTATGATGGCCACGGCGGGCAGGGATTTACCCTGATGCGATGGGAGACTCAACGTTTCTGTAAAGATAAGGGCAGTTCCAGATTGTTTTCTTCCAGTAATTTTTTATGGGTAAGTATTTCCTCAACAGGTCCGTCAGCGACCACCGTGCCTTCTTTTATGACAATGCAGCGGTGACAGACATCCATAATCAAATCCAGATCATGTGACGCAATGATTTTTGAATGTTCAAAGGTTTTTAGTAGATTAATCAGCAGGCGCCTTGATCGGGGATCAAGATTGGCCGCCGGTTCGTCCATCGCCAGAATATCCGGCTCCATCGCCATGACCGCCGCAATAGCGACAGCGCTTTTCTGGCCGCAGGAGAGGTGATGCGGCGGTTTAGTTTTCAACTCCAGCCCGCTGACCAGATTTAATGCAAAATCCACTCTTTCCCGTACGGCCGCGTCATCCAAACCCAGATTAAGCGGTCCGAAGGCGACATCTTCGTAAACCGTCGGCATAAAGAGCTGATCATCGGGATTCTGAAAAACGATGCCGACTTTTCTGCGGATTTCCTGCTGCGTCTTTTGGGTCAGATAAACATCGCCGATATTCACCGTTCCCGAAGTCGGCATGAGATACCCGTTCATGTGCATCAACAGGGTGGACTTGCCGGCTCCGTTGGCGCCGATGATTCCCACCGATTCGCCGTGCGTGATCCGGAAAGAAATATCCTTCAGCGCAAGCGTTCCGTCCGGATAGCGGAAAGAAACATTTTTAAATTCCACGATATGATGGCTCATGAAAAAACCCCCTGCACAAACCGGCCCAGTATTTCAGTTGCCGGATAGAATCTGAAAACAAAAAGCAGGGCAACCGCGCATAACGCAAAAACCACATCGGCCGATTTAATTTGAAAACGTTTCAGCGTGGGCATATCGCCCTGAAAACCCCGCGACAGCATAGCATAATATACCCGTTCCGCTTTCTCCACGGCCCTGAGGAAAAGCGTTCCCACAATGCGGACAAAAATTTTGATGCCTTTGCCGCGCTCGCTGAAAGAGCGCATGTTTCTCGCCCGGACAATCCGCATGGTTTCTTCCATCAGGACAAAAATATAGCGGTAGAGAAAAAGAAGCTGTGAAACGAAAATCGAAGGCAGCCCCAATTGTCTTAACGCATGACAGACGCCGGGAAAAGAGGTGGTGGCGATAAGCAGCAGAGCGGTACTGACGGTGAGCGTGAACTTGATCAGGATGGAAATAAAAGACAGCCACCCTGCTGAAATCGTAAATCCGTTCAATATCACGATCTGTCCCGAATCCAACAGCGGATTGAAGATGCCGATAAAGACAGCGAAAGGAGAAACGAGAAGGACTTTTTTAAAAATAAACATAAGCGGAATTTCGCCCAGCGTCATCAGAAGCACCGGGTAAAGAAAAAAAGGCAGCAGGGCAACGGTCTCATACTTGGAAAAAGAAATGACCGTAAACAAAAAAAGCAGGGTAACCGCCAACTTGACACGCGGATCCAGCCGGTGGACAAAGGTGTTTTTGTAGGAGAGCTGATCGAGAAACCCGATATTGTAATATTGTGTGTCAAACGTCATGGTTCGATCCGGTGTGCTTTACGCCGGATCGCGCAATAGACATTTGAAAAAATCAATGCTGTTATTTTCTTCTATTGCTTAACCCGGGCTTAATCAAGGTGAATATTCATATCAAATATCATACGCCCCGACAGTAAATCCAGTTATTTTCTGCCAGGGCGTGCGTCAAATATTTCCGGGCAATGCTATTGTTTTTTGAAAATCCGTATTCCAAAGCCGATGAAAATAATAAACATCAGAACAATGGCCGCCCCGACAATGCCGGCGACGGAAGTTCCGGGTTCAATGCCCGGCCAGGCGGGAGGCGCCTCTTCAGTTGCTTGTTCAACGGCCGCCGGTTTGAAACCGTAATCGGGAAGAAACGCCGTCTTGTCCTGAACATTTCTTAGAGCGGCTGCGATACCGCTTCCTTGTTCTTCCAGTTCGCCTTTACCGGTCACTTTTTCTATGGACCATTCCAGTCCGTCGGGGTGCGTTGAGGCAAACCAGGAAAGCGCTCCTCCGGTCATCACCGCCAGCATCACAAAACCGACCAGAACATTCTTGATGGAAAGACCGGCATCCAAGGGACGAGCGGCGATACTGGCTTCCAGAATTTCCGGCCGGGCCTGTTTCACATAAAGAATGATGCCGGCCGTGACCATGCCCTCTATTAGACCGATGGCCAGATGAATCGGCTGCATCAGCAGGACAAATGTCCCGAAGGGCAGTTCGCTCTTGCCGGACAAAAGCGTTTCCAGAACCACTGAAAAAGCGCCCAACTGCAGGGCAATGATGACGCTGACAATTGCGGCAATGAATATTCGCCTTGTGTTTGTCGAGTCTCCGGCGATGGGTTTATAAATCAACGGGTAGGCGATAAAACAGGGATAAATGCCCAGATTCCAGATATTACAGCCCAGGGCAAGCAGTCCTCCATCGGCGAAAAAAAGCGCCTGCACCACCAGCACGGAGGCAATGGCCAGAAAGGCCGCGTACGGTCCCAGAAGAACGGCCAGGATCATACCGCCGCCGATATGGCCGCTGGAACCTGTTCCCGGAATGGTGAAATTGATCATTTGCGCAGCGAAAATAAACGCTCCCATGATACCCATCAACGGAATCGTCTTGTTATCCAGATTCTCCTTCAATTTTTTGGAAGAATATCCAATGGCTGCCGCAGACCCGGCCCACATCGTTGCTCCCACCGCGGGTGAGAGTAAAGCATCCGCCATATGCATGTTAAATTATCCTTTAAAAAAAGATCAGTTATCCGCCTTCATTTTTAGAACCGGAACGCAAGTCCGGCGAGTGCGGAAATGTCGGCTTCCGAATCGGTCAAACCGTATTTCATGCCGAGGTCGATGTCCAGATTTTCATTGATCGAATAAATGATTCCGCCGATAAGAAATGCAGGATCGTCATCCGCTTCGCCGTCAGGATTGCGCTCAACACCGATATTTGCGACCAGACTTAAGTCTTTAACGACTTCCCAGACAGTAGCAACGGAAGCATGCCAGATATTCTCGCGCTCGTCGGCGTTGTTTTCATTTCTGATGTATCCCAGATTAACATGAAACGCGAACGGTTCCGCTTCCTGGGAAGCAATGAAAAAAACCTGACCTCCAAATTTTCCTGTGCCCAGTCCCTTGTCATCATCGCCCGTGGGGAAACTGATTCCCGGTTTCAAGGCCAGGCTGAAGCCTTCTTTTTCAAAGACCTTGATTTTTGCTTCTAATGAAGCATCGCCGATGCCATCCTCATCATAAACAACGATATCATTTTCTTTTTCTTTCCCCCAAAGATAAGGCAGACTCAGAACCAGATCAATATTATCAACAATCCCGTAAGACAATGTGGCTGCCGTCTCGACTCCCGTTGCCTTAACCGAAACACCCCCGACATTTTCTTTGTCCCGGTCATACTGACCGTTGAACTCCAGTTGAAAATTCCCCTTTCCCTGCGTGCCGGTGTCGTCGGTAATCAGGGGATGTGCCGCCCAGGATGGGCCGGCAAAGAGAAGCGCCGCTACCAGCATTAATCCTTTTGCAGACCAATTCTTAAGCATTTAAACCCTCCTTCTGTGCTACGAATAATAATTTAGTGACACATTATTGTGTTTCTGTCAAGTTTTAAATGGTTTCAAAAACGATGAATTTTCTGAACGAAGATTCTATAAATATGTTTAATATAACATATTGACTTTTTTCTGACTTTCGGTCAATTTATGCCACGTTTGACATATACCAAAAATGACAGAGGTATTTGGGGAGGATTTATATGAAGATAACAAGAAGAGGTTTTTTAACTCTGTCCAGCGCCGTCGGAGGCGGGATTGCCCTGTCCAGCTTGGGTCTTAATCTGAAGCCGACGCGGGCATATGCGGAAGAGTTAGACAAGATGAATCGAGTTAAAGCCGCTAAACAGACGACAACGATTTGCTGTTACTGTTCCGTCGGCTGCGGTCTGGTTTGCAGCACGGATAAGGCGACGGGAAAGATTATTAACATTGAAGGCGATGCCGATCATCCCATCAATGAGGGATCGCTCTGCGCCAAGGGCGCGGGTTTCTTCGACCTGACCGAAGCCAACAAACACCGGCTGACGAAGGTTCTCTACCGCAAACCGTACGGAACGGAGTGGGAAGAAAAAGACTGGGATTGGGCATTGCCCCGCATTGCCCGCCTGATCAAGGACACCCGTGACAAGAATTTCACCAGGACCAACGCCAAAGGCGAAGTGGTCAACCGTTGCGAAGCGATCGGCCACTACGGCAGTTCCAACATTGATAATGAAGAGTGCTGGCTGGTTACCGTCATGGCTCGTGCCCTGGGGGTCGTCTACGTCGACCATCAGGCCCGTGTCTGACACAGTCCTTCTGTATCGGCTCTGGGAGAGTCGTTCGGACGCGGTTCCATGACGAACCACTACTGCGATTTGAAAAATGCAGACGTCATTCTCATTATGGGCAGCAATGCTGCCGAGCATCACCCCATCGCTTTCAAATGGATTATGCGAGCGAAAGAAAAGGGAGCAACTGTTATCCATGTCGATCCTCGTTATACAAGAACATCCGCCCGTTGCGATTTTCATGTGCCGCTTCGCTCCGGTACGGATATCGCTTTTCTGGGCGGCATGATCAAATATATTCTGGACAACAACAAATACTTCAAAGACTACGTGCTCAATTACACCAATGCGTCGTTTATCGTGGGCAAAGACTTCACGTTCAACGACGGTCTTTTCTCCGGTTATGACGCCAAAGCACGCAAATACGATAAAGCAACCTGGGTCCTGGAAAAAGATGAAGTAACAGGAATTCCCAAGCGGGATATGACGTTGAGTGATGAGCGCTGTGTGTTCCAGATGCTCAAGAAACATTACTCCCGATACACATTGGATAAGGTTTCCAGCATCACCGGCGTGTCCAAGGATAACCTCCTCAAGGTTTACAAAGCCTACAGCGCAACCGGCGTTCCGGGCAAGGCAGGAACAGAATGCTACGCCCTCGGCTGGACACATCATACCGTCGGAAGCCAGAACATTCGCGCGATGTCGATCATTCAGCTTCTTCTGGGCAACATGGGTATCGCGGGCGGCGGCATCAACGCGCTGCGCGGCGAACCCAACGTTCAGGGTTCCACCGATCATGCGATCCTTTACAACGTTCTCCCCGGCTATCTGAAGACGCCTTCCGCGTCACTGGATTCGCTGGAACATTATCTGAAAAAATACACGCCGGAATCCAAGGATCCGCAGTCGGCCAACTACTATTCTAATTATCCCAAATTCTTTGTCAGCTTCCTGAAATCCCTATGGGATAAAAAAGCAACCAAGGAAAATGAATTCTGCTATCACTGGCTGCCCAAGATGGATGACGGAAAACACTATTCCACGATGCACATGTTCGACAAGATGTATGAGGGCAAGGTTAAGGGATTTTTCGCCATTGGCGCGGATCCGGCCGTCAGCACGCCGAACAGCAACAAGGTTCGCAAAGCATTGCAGAATCTGGACTGGCTCATCGGCGAAAATATTTTTGACAACGAAACTTACCAGTTCTGGCGCGGGCCCGGTGTCGATCCCGCAAAGATCAAGACGGAATGCTTCCTGCTTCCTGCCTCCGCCACCATGGAGAAGGAAGGATCGCAGAGCAACTCCGGCCGCTGGGT
>JAGVUJ010000191.1 GCA_019136325.1 Deltaproteobacteria bacterium | reverse complement strand
AGGTTTCTTGACGAAATCACCATCGGCCTGGGTGGCGGAACTGGTAGACGCAAGGGACTTAAAATCCCTCGAGGCTTAGCTTCGTGTCGGTTCGATTCCGACCCCAGGTACCAGAATTTAAAGGGCTTTTGACGATTGGTGTTAGAAGTCCTTTTCCGTTTTTGGAGGGATTGTAACTATTTTGTAACTGTTCGGCCTGTTTTGCAGTAAATTGCTGGCGCTTTACGGCTGCCTCTTTCAGATCATCATGCGACACTATATTATACCGATCAAATACGCTCCGTGTTTTGTGTCCAGAAATCATCATAGCCACCCGTTCAGGAACACCGGCTCTCACCATATTCCTGATTGCGCTTCTTCGGAGATCATGGAACAGCAACCCAGGTTTTTCGGCTGCGATGCAAGCGGTTTCCCATGCTTTGCGGAAGTCGCTGATCTTCTTGCCATCAAGGTTAAAGACAAGGAAGCAATCCATTCTCCGATTTTTATGAAGTTGCTTCAGCAAATCCCAAAGCTCAGGTTCCATATATAGGGTTCGTCCCTCACTATTCTTCGTTTCACCTGGCTCAAGCCGGACAATGCCATCGCGTAGATTAACATGGTTCCACTCCAGGTTGAGAATCTCAGACTTGCGCCAGCCGCTAAAGTAACCAAAGGACAAAACCGGCTTCAGATAATCTGGCAGAGCTTTTTTTATTGCCAGATACTCTTGATGCTCGATGAAACCTTTCCGGACATTGTTTTCCTTCAGCATTGGGACGTAAGGTACCATGGAGACCTTCGGAGGCGTGCAACGAGCCCCAAGATTAAAGGCCCTTTTAATCGCCGCAAGCTCCCGATTAACAGTCGCGTTATTAACGCCGCCACTCAGGCGTTTTTCTATATATTTCTTTATAACGTCTGTTGTAATCTCTGGTGCCATCATTCCCTTAAAGTCTTCAAGAAGGAACTTCTCGCATCGCTCCGCTTTCTTCACTGTCTTCTTGCCGTTGATTTTGTAATCCGTGACATAGTCCTGAAGCAGATCCTCGAAACTGATGCGGTCGAAACAAATACCGGGTCTTTTCCCTTCAGCAATTTCACCTTCTCTGGTCTTCAACATCCGTTTCGCGACTTCCAGTTTGTCGCTGTGAGTGGACTCCGCATACTGTTTTCCATGCCTGTAATATTTTATCCAATACGTTTGATTTCGCCTGTAAATACATCCCATCTTTTCACCGTCCTTTCTGGGAGGGATGTCTCTTGACAATATCAATATCGTAGTCCAGGTAATCAGCGATCTGTTCAAATTTCTTGACGGAGTATTCTGCTTTTCCGTTAAGAACTCTTGAAAGATGACCCTTATCGAGACCAAGGTCTTTGCTGATCCGGTAGGCCGATATTTTCTCCCTCTCCATGATGTCTTTCAGGCGATTCCCCATCATGGGGATATTCATATCAGTTAGTTGCATATAAGTCAACCTCTAATTATAGACCGCTTTGTTTTTTTCGATGAATGCATCCAAATCATTAATGTCCAGATACATCTTCCGCCCACCATGCTGCTGAACCACCGGGATCATCCGCGACCAGATCAAATCCCGTATTCCCCAAACAGACCGACCCAGATATTCGGCGGCTTCATTTAGCGTATAAAGCCGCTTGCCCAAGGGACTGTGTATCCCTTGTGCCCGTTTAAGTTCAGTGCCTGTCAGTGTTTTTTTAGCCATGTAACTATTTTGTAACCATGCTTATATTGTTTTCGTAGGCATCACCGTTGCCACTTAGGTTCCTTGTGAATGGTTACATTCATAGGTTCCCCACTCAGCAATCATTTCATTGTCAAAATTAATTTCCTGCATTCACGGACCATAGAATTAAAATATTTACGTCTTTCCAACTTTTCTTTTCTGTAGTGTCCATGTCGCAAATTAGCAGATTTTGATCTTGATAAACCCTCTCTTGTCCGGGGACCTTTTGACCGTCCTCCATGTATCCAACAGACACGTTTCCCTTTCATTGCGGGATTACCGCAACCCGAGCCTGTGCTTTTAGCTTTGGCTCTGCATCGAGGCAATAAACGCAAATCACATGGACGATTATTGTTTTTAAGCCAACCATTATTCGTCACCGCAACTATCCGCCTTCCTTGAGGTTCATTCGACATTTTGCTTCTACTCCTCTCCCCCCTGAGTAATGGACCCCACAATAGCTTGTCCACCCTGATTAACATTTACGTGCTCGACAATAACTTTCTGCTGACCTGTCCTTCGGTAGTTTTTAAGGGCATCCATCTGCTGCGCAAAAGTCCTCAGCATCTTTGTCGTTTGTTGGATATAAGCTTCCGCACTTTCAGCGGCCTGACTAGGAAGCAAAGCACGGGATAATGTTGCTATGGCCAAATTATGAACGCCAATCATCTGAATTATCAACATTACTTCAATTACATCTCGCGGCTTTAGTTCATGCAGAATCGTTATACCTTTGCAAAATGAGGCGATTAATTTATCTCCTTCTGTGCTGGAAGCTGATTCGCTGAAAACTAACCTAATCTGTTGCATAAAGTAATTTTGTAATTCATCAGATGTGGTACCAAACGATTGGAGCATCTTTGCTTTTGCCAATTCGGTGTCGTCATCAACTGGTGTTATTCTGATCTCGTCATTTTTTCTGCTATGGTATTTGAACAGAACAGGGACATTTTCCGTCCGCCTATTGTATTTACGAACAAGAGCTGTTTCATCGGCAGTTCTGTTTTTAACAAGCAGTTGTTTTTTCATAATCATTTTCCTATGTTGTTCTGTCTTTTGCCCTGTCTGAACCATTGTAAATCAATTCATCTTTTGCTAATTGCGCTTCCCAGGCCTCATCCTACAGCAAAAGAACGCCTTTTTCTGATGGTGCATTTTTGCCGTCATTCCCTTACGTTATCCAAGATAATTATCTTTCGTGCTGCTATGAATGAAGCATCTTCTTTTTCCTTTTCAACCTCAGCCCGGAAAAGTTCCATATCTAAACAGCCTTCGATTGCGTCTCTGAGTTTGTTTTGTAACAGTTCAACGGGTGCAGCATCCAATTCAGCAACATGGGTTCCATGCCGTTCAACAAATTTTCGATAGTTCGGAGAGGATCTTTTTGCTTCCATATCTGACGGCAGGTCGTATTTTTTTACGTCCGCGCCGGATAGTGCAACCTTGAAGCTCTTGATATTCGATAACCCGAAGTCATCCCGGAGTGAACGTGGAAAGCTCGCTGCTATCTCTTCACCGTCCGGGTCAAAGTCTGACAGGATCAAAAGAATAAGTTGATCCTTGCCGGATCGTAAGAAACGTTGCGCCATCTTAAGCCGTGGCGTTAAACTGCTATATCCGCGCCCGGTAGTACAAGGAATACAGTAATCATCGGCCACTGCTTCAACGTGCTTTCTGATAGCGTTTTTCTCCACCAGTATTTCGATATGATTTTTCTGACCTCGCAACAGGTCACGCGCATAACCCCGGAGAAAATCCTGTGCCTCATCCCTTATGAAGTCTGCCGCGTTCTGATATGTTCTAATGACGCGGATTGGCCTTAATTCATCCTCAATCGCTTCTTGTGGAATCTCACTGGCCAGCCGCGCCCGAAGTAAAAGGTTCGTCAATGCCTTGTAACTGGCAAGATCATTTCGATATGTCGATCCTGGTTTTTTGTCATGCCGCAAAGGTGGATCATTCAGCAGCAGGTAGTGGACCCGCCGAACCGTCAACGGCCAGTATTCTTTTTCTAATTCTATGGCCCGCTGCGCCGCCTGGAGAAAAGCGCGTGTCATAATCCGCGCCCGCTGCTTGCACTGACCCAGTTCTACGTTTTCCTCAATGTCGATCCTACGCCGCTCGATCCGGTCTTGCAGAAGGCTCTGATAGGCCTCTTCGGGTTTGACCTCCAGCATTGCCTCCCGGAGTAGCTCCGCCTGTGATTTGCTTCTTTGCTTGTTGAAAAGGGCCAGCACACCAAGACGGTCATCGGCGCTAAGTTCGCCCCATAGAATGTCATCGGCGACAAGACAGGGCACTTCAGGCAGTCCTAAACATGTAGCCGCCGCATATCGCCGGTGCCCGGAGAGGATCACACCGTCCGCCGATATGTGGAGAGGCTCCAGAATACCGTTTGCCTTAATGCTCCAGTAAAGTTTCGCATCATCGGCATCGGTATGTGGACAGAATTTGTCATACAGCAGGCCGTTTTCAGAAGCCTGCTGAAGATCGTTCAATGGGAAATAGGATATGTCCTGTTTTTTGCCGATGACGGCCTGGGTGAAAATATCAAAAGCTGCAATGACATCTGTCATACTTTTCAATCCTCCCAATTCCCCGCCGGTAAAAACTTCGATCCATTGGCCAGCTTATAGTGGCGATACATGCCACGCGGGTTTATCTCTGTTCGCCATGCCTTCGCGTCAACGATCTTCACCTGATTGACCTTCTTTTCTGACAGGTAATCAAGGGCCAGATACAGCCGCGCCTTTTCCTTGCTGAAGTCACCGCCCCGGCCATTGTCTTTCCCTTCTGATTTCTGCAAGGCGATTATGCAAATGCCTTCTTTTAGCTTCTTGTGAATTTCCTGAATGTATTGCGCCACTTTCCAGAAGTCCGTCGTAACCTCCAGAAAATCGACAATGAAGATTTTTCTTTCCGGTGTGATTAAATCGGAAAACCCGGATGACCGATGGTAGGCTTTGAATTTCCAGCCAGACAGCGGCTCATCGAAAAGCTCCAGCCGTTTCCGAAACTCCGAGTCACCCATCTCAGAATTGAGATAAATAACCTCGTGCCGGTGCATATTCTCTTTGACGGTATTGAGCAGGAAAGCGGTCTTTCCGGCGGATTTGCTCCCGGCGACAATGACAATATTCCCCGGATAGAGTTTGCAGTAATCAGAAACGCCCAAAGGCAGGGCAAGTGGGAAGTCATCCGTGGGCGCGTGCAGGAAATCGACAACCTCCGCGTTGTTTTCAATCTTGCGATAACATCCCCGGCGGTCGCCATATCTTTCAATGATTCCAGCCTTGCATAGCCGTTGCAGCTCGACAATGACGGCGTGTTTATCTTCCTTTGTGACTATTTGTGACTCCGCGTGACAATCTGTGACTTGGAAGTGACCGTCTGTGACTTCGAGAAACCGACGAACCTCTTCAGAAATATTTCGTTCTTTTTTCGCAATTCTCTTTAAGGCGCTCTGAACCTTAGCATTGATCCATGTTTCGTCGTGTTCACCCCACGAAAACATAATGGTGGCAATGGTTTGACGGATGTAATCCTCTGAATTGCCAGTATTGGCAAGGCATAGGGCGATATGAAATAGATTCTCATCCCTTTGCCCCTCGTCAAAGATGTGACTACCTGTGACTAATTGTGACTTCGTGTGATTATCTTTTTGTGACTTATCGAAAGCACCTCTATACATAATGCTATTATTTATTATATTATATATAGCGTCAGGCGCAGCCGCCGGCGCAACTTCATCAATGCTTAGGCCCTGCATCCATGAATATGCTTTTCCTTCAGCATTGACACTAGGTGGTGCGATAATGTAGCCGCCTTCGCCCCGAATATCGACACCCGGCATGATCCCCGTGGCGTTGCCGATGGTCTGGTTTGCAGGATAAAGAAAATATATATGATAGCCGCGTGGCGACCGCACAATGCAACTGACAAAATTATCCGGTAAGAGTTCTTGAATTATCTGGTAAGCGTCCTCGTTGTCGCAATCGACAACAAAAATCCCGGATATATCACCGGTCACGATCCCCACATTAGCTTTCGGCCATTGTGACCACCAGATGCGGATTTCTTCAGCCGTGGACCGGCGTTTTTGAAAATCCGCCCACTGAATAAAAGGCTTTTTATCCGCTCTAATTGGAATCACCGAAAGCCCTTTTTCACAATAATGAAGCGCCGCAGTCAGGGGAAAATTAGTATTTTGTTCTCTTTCCATTCCGCTCTCCATTTCCATTTTCGTCGATGCTTGACCTGGCGGTCAGCATTTGGCCTCTCAGGGTCTTTAAAGTAGTGCAAAACGATGCGACAGGTACGTCTTCGTCCCGGTTGAACCGATTCATTAATCGGTAAACTAATTCAGTGGCGGGGAAGGTGAAGACGATCCTATTATTTTGCTGTTCGAGTTTTGGGGGTACCCCGTGGAGTGATAAAAAAGCTGATATGTGAATATCGAGCAGATTGATCTCGTTGTCCTTTTTCATTTATGCCTCCGTTTCCAATTTCCGTGCCCTACATAATGAAATGGTTTTGCGGAGGAAAAAGTGGGAATTTATTTTGAAGAAATCGTATATTTCATCTAAGTAATTGTTTTTTGGAGTTTATTTAGGAGGGTTTCGAGTTTGTAGCGTACTTGATCTCTGGTTAGGTTATATTTTTCTGAAAGCTCATTAAAGGTTAAACCCCGATACTGATCCAGAAGGAGTTCATATTCTTCTTTCGTAACATTAGCTTTTTTCACAATCGCTTCCAGGTCGAGGGAGGTGGAGAACTTTTGATTGATGTCTTCACAGGCTTCGTGAATGTTACACATTGGTTCTGCTTCTTCAGCGTTTGATGTAGCAGAGTCTGGAGGATTCAATGGAACGGTATCTACATCATTATTACGAGAATAATAATCGGCTAACATCTGATGCAACTTACCCAGATTATAACTTCCATGTCCGCCGAAGAGCCATGTGGTGAGGTTTTTTCGCGGCCCCATCTTTTCTGGCCTATTAGAATAACTGAGAATACGAGAATCCCATTTATGACCACTTGCCTTTATAAGCGTTTCTGTGCTTATTGGAGTATACGGATCAAACAAGGTGTCAAAATAAGGTGCAACTGCGTCTGGAATTTTCATGATAACCGGAAGTATTAATAACCATATTTCCATAACTTGACCGATTTGTATAAGATGAGCATTGTCTTTCAGAAAAGCACCCATCTTATTTATCGGCGATGCATCTTCCTTCATATTAAAACATTCAAGTAAATCAGCCGCTGATTCCGTCAATTTAATGAAATTCAATGGATTGGTTTTGTCATTTAATGCTGCCTGCACGTCATCTAAATATTTAACATATTTTTCAACAAGTCTAGGAATGTACTCACCAAAATAATTGAGAAACACATCGACAGTTCCTTCAGGAAGACGAAGAAATTCCGATTCCGGTTCCCTGGTCATTGAATCCAATATGCTTTTCGGACTGAAGCCCCTTATGATGAACTCCAGATAGATTTTTGCCTCTTGTTGAAAGTCGTCCACATCATAATTGCACACTTTGCCTTTTGGATAATTGACTTGTTCTTCTTCCTTTTGCTTATTTGGCCAAGTGATTCGCTGTAATTTATTATTTTCTTTCCCTCGTGATACTAACATTTTCAGTACATTGTCATAAGTCTCTTTGCTTTCAGCTCTTCCTATATACAGAGATATTAATTTATCGCTCGCTTGTTCGTCGCCGTTTTGTGCCCTTTTGATCGTGTAGCAGACCAAGGCTTGATCTAATAATTTTTTGCTTTGTATTCTGTTCTGGTCAAGATGTGGCAGCCATTCTTTGTATAATTTATGCAAAGATGTACGAACTTTAGAAGTTGCTGACGATATGGCGACAGATTTTCTTTGAGGTAAGAATTTAGAGTAATCGACGTTGATTATATCGTCACTAGTCTCAAGAATACCTAATTGCCCTAACTTCCAGTTGGGCAATATATCCCATTCTTCAGACTTACTTTCAAGGGCAGACAAATCAAGCTCTTCATTGAGATTAATATGATCCTCGCGAGCAAATTTGTGTTCCCTATTCGAGTCTGAAGTGAAATTATGAAGATCTACTATGGGTGTCAGAAGCTGCTTGAGTTTTTCTTCTTTGGTAAGGTTATTCTGCTTCTTAACCGTTTCTACGGCATTGAAATATTTTATATATAGTGCTTCTAATTGATTTTTTTCCATTTCCGTAAACTTTATAGGTAGGTGCTCTGATAAATTACCTATTTATATCTTTATGCGACGGCCTGTTGCTGATAAAGATATTTCTGAAATCCCACAAAGACATGGCCGATTTCTTCCGGTTTGCCAAGGTCGGCCAAGGCGTCTGATATAGAATCGTGATATTTTAACCGTAAAAATAGCGCGAGCTTTTCCTGATCAAGTTCCTCCACGCCAACACTGACATAATGAGACAATACGAAATCGAGAAAGACCTGCTGTTTAGTATTGAAGTGCGTGCTGATAATGACCTTGGCCTTGTTAGCCCGTTCTTCCCGAGTAAGCGGCGGCAGCGCATAGGCGACAAAGGCCAGTACATCAAAAATATCGCTTTTTTCAGCATTAATGATTTTTTGCATTTCGGCCAATTGCTCATGGCCGAAGCCTTTATCGGAAAGTCCCTGTAATAGTTTTTTGCGTGTATCGGGAATGCTCCAGAGAGCGCGGAGCTCATCTTCATTCTTAAAAAATTCCGGCAGCTTGCCGAATAACATTTCCATGAACTGCTGCGCCGACATTGGCGTGCCGTCTGTATGCCAGAAGGTAGTGCACATCATGTGCTGAATATTGCGCTCTTTGCCATCGGCAAGCTTAACCTTTGCTTTCTTCTTGCAGACGCAAGGAAGCTGGCCACACACCGGACAAGGTGGCTTTTCGCAAATACAAGGCTTTTGACCACAGACAGGACAAGGTTGCGGCGGCTGCTTTTCGCACTTGCATGGACGACAACCGCAAATTGGACACTTTTTAGGCTCTTCAGGTTCAATTGGTTCGCCATCCCACTCCGGATCGCTAAAATGATGATGCGCTTTTACAAAGTCATAGATCGTAAAATAGTCTTTGCCATCATAAAGGCGTGTGCCGCGTCCGATGATTTGTTTAAACTCGATTATGGAATTGATTGGACGCATCAAGACAATATTGCGGATGTTACGGGCATCAACGCCGGTGGAGAGCTTTTGCGACGTTGTCAGTATGGTGGGGATGGTTTTCTCGTTATCCTGGAAGCCCCGCAGGTGTTGCTCGCCCAATTCGCCGTCATTGGCCGTAACCCGCTGGCAATAATTTGGTTCGGTGGTTGTTTTCATCTGGTTAATGAGATCGCGCACCGCCAGGGCGTGATCCTGTGTGGCGCAGAAAACCAGCGTCTTTTCCCGCTGGTCGATCAGATCCATGAAGAGCTTGACCCGGTGCACTTCGCGCTCCTTGATTTCGATGATCTTGTTGAAATCCGTTTCTTGATAAATTTTCCCGAATTGAACCTCGCCTTCCATCACGCAATCATCAGGTGTATAGACATATTCATCAAGCGTT
>JAGVUJ010000033.1 GCA_019136325.1 Deltaproteobacteria bacterium | reverse complement strand
GACGGAAGCCGAGCCCTGGGCCAAGGGCGATACCGCTGCCGGCAACACAAAACCGGTCAAGGTTCAGACCGGATACACGATCCAGGTGCCGACCTTCGTTACCGAAGGAGAAAAAATCCGGATAGATACGCGCACGGGTGAGTACCTGACCCGGGTCAAAGGTTAACTGATTATGTAAAATGCTTATAGGCGGAGAAGGTCCGGCGCATGCCGCACCGGCGCTTCAGCCCTCGTCCCGGCAATATATCAGACATTACACCGCTCTCTCTTCTTCCTTGGCGCGCCTTGCCTCTAAGACAGTTAAAAAAAATCCTTTCCTCCATAACGTCTTTGATAGGTTGATTGATTTGAAAGAATTCCATTCTGATCATAGCTTTACTCTGGCTCGCAAATCGCAGGCCTTACGGTTGCGCGCCGAATTCATTCAGCGTCTTCGTCTCTTTTTCATTCAAAACGGTTTTCTGGAGGTGGAAACGCCTTTAAGAATTCCCGCGCCGACTCCCGAAGAACACATCGAAGCCCTGCGCACGGAAGACTGGTTTTTGCAGACCTCGCCGGAACTTTGTATGAAGCGCATGCTGGCGGCCGGTTATCCGCGAATTTTTCAAATCTCCAAATGTTTCCGCGCCGGTGAAAGGGGCGATTTGCATCTGCCGGAATTTACCATGCTGGAATGGTACGTCTCCGGATTTGATTATCAACAATTGATGAATCAATGCGAGACAATGATCCGGTCTGTCGCCGGAGAGTCAGGCATGACTGAAATGGTTTGCCAAAACGAAACAATAAATCTGTCTCTTCCCTGGGAAAAGATCACCGTTGCGGACGCTTTTTCGCAATATGCACCGGTAACGCTGGAAGACGCTCTGGCTCAGGAAAGATTCGATGAATGTCTGGTCGAATATGTCGAGCCGCAACTGGGAACCGGCCGGCCAACGTTTCTATATGACTATCCGGCAAAGCTTGCAGCGCTTGCCCGGCTGAAAAACAATGACCCTGAAGTTAGCGAGAGATTTGAGCTCTATATCGGGGGAGTGGAAATCGCCAACGGCTTTTCGGAACTCACCGATCAGGAAGAACAGAGAAAGCGTTTCGAAGCGGCTTTAGAAAAGCGCGCCGCGAAAAGCTGGGCGCGTTACGACATGCCGGATTTCTTTCTGCAATCGCTCGCATCGCTGCCCGACTGCGCGGGCATCGCACTGGGCATCGACCGGCTGGTCATGTTAATAGCCGGCGCGAAAAGAATTGATGATGTGATTGCCTTTTCTCCGGAAAATCTCTAATCCACATAGGATCTTAAAAATAAAAAAACCCGCTCCCAGTTTCAGGAGCGGGTTTTTTGTTCATCTGATTTTCAATGATTAATGTGTGATTACATTAAGGGTGTAGATCGTGCCTTCCTTTAAATCCATCGTTTCCGTACCGACCATGAACGTGCCGTCGAAGGCCAACTGTCCATGGAAAACAATGGCATCAGTTTCAGGATTCGTGACGGTTGTCTGACCACCCGGAGCAATATTAAGTTTCTTGACACTGACGAGCGCCAAGCGCTGTGCCGGTGTATAAACCAAATTATCCGACAAATTCCAGTTGTAGGAAAGCATGACATCCAGAGCAAACGTGAGTTCCAATATATCCGGCAGGAATGATGTTTCGAACCGGCTTACATTAATGTCATGATGCGCCCATAAAATGTCATCGCCGACACCCAGCAGATGGTTATAGGAAGATCCGGTCATATTGGCGACGGCCTGACCGTCGGTTACCTGGACCACCATCAACTGATAGTCGCCGTTAATATCCGTGTAGGTGCCGACCATGGTTTTCTTGTCCACGGAGAGGAATCCTTCGAAATTGCTTGCTCTTGCCCCCAGGGCATCCACCAGGGTCACAGTGCCGTCAACCGCTACGGCTAACGTTACGCCATTGATGGTTGCAGAAGGAGCACCGGTGGGACCTACTTCTTCATCCATGGTGACAGCCAGCGCGCTGTCGGTTGCACCCGCACCGTACCACCATTCATTGGTTTGACCGACAACCATGCCGTGAACAACGAAATTGTGGCTGGCCAGATTGGCATTGCTGTAATTGGTGGTGCCTTCCTTCTGGGCAATGACGATTTGATTGTTGGTTCCCGCTGTTGCCGTACCGGCGGCAAAATCTTTATCGGAGTTCATGGTCATATGACCGCCGTCACCCGGAGCGTAGGCGCCGCTTTGAATGATGGCACCCGTATCGTCATTGACGGTCAATGTCAGATCAAAGTCTGCCGGGCAGGTGGTATCGCCTGCGGAAGCGCTGGTTTCATAAGACAAACACTGTGCAACGCCGGTGGCGCCAATCGTCACGCGGGCACGCACCCACATATTTTCCGTACCGGTCCGGAGCAAATTCATGCGCCATGTTCCGGCCAGATCGGCCTGACCATATACGGAGGATTCGACAGCTGTAAAATCGACACCCGTGATATCCGTTAGACCTACGTCAAATGTTCTTCGTGCGGGAGTAAAGGTATACCCCTTCTTGGCAGGCGTCAGAACAACATTATACTTCTCAACCAAGGCTGCGGGCAGCCTCAATGTGTAATTGCCGTTGGCATCTGTGATAATATAGCTGAACAAATCGCTGCTGATCGAACCTTCCCAGATCTTGACATTCAATATTGTCAATGAGTACATGGCTGAAATATTGACGCCCTGTACCCCGGTAATCCCGCCTGCTTCGGTTACCTTACCGGAAACAGTCACAAATAACTGCTGCTGATTTTGATTATCATCGTCGTCGTCGCTGCCGTCGCTACAGCCGGCAACAATCAAAAACATAAACATAAGAACATATAGCAAAAATTGAGTTATAATCCTTTTTCTTTTCATAGGTCCCCCTTATTATTATTACATTTTTATCCGATAGTTTAAAGTTATCGGTACATCTACTATCATTTCTAAAAAAAAACAAGAAGTTTTTTAAATTAAAAGATTTATTGACAAGGTAATTTTTTTCCTTTAGCTTACGCTACAAATTCACGACCCATGGGAGATTGAACAGTGAAAGACCTTGGTGCCTTAGACTTGAGCGGCAATTTTAACGGCAGTCTGCTGAGTATGATTCTCGACGCCGGATTGATGGTAAAATTCGTCTTACTGGTGCTCTTTATTTTTTCGGTTGTTTCCTGGGCGATTATTTTCATCAAATACCGTTATTATCGTAAAATTCAAAAGGAAAATGACGCCTTTAACGAAGACTATCTGCGCAGTTCCAAATTGTCCGATGTTTTGCCGGCGGCCAAAAAATATTCTTATTCCACGACCGCGGAAGTTTTCCGCGTCGGCTACAAGGAACTGACGCAAACCAACAAACCCGCCGGCGAGTCAGCGCAGGGACGCGACGACATCAGCCTATCGTCTCTGGATAATCTGGAACGTTCGATGAACAAAGCCAGCGCCACGGAAATGACCAAGCTGGAAAGTTCGCTCGGTTTTCTCGCGACCACGGGATCGGCCAGCCCTTTTATCGGCCTGTTCGGCACGGTATGGGGCATTATGGACACCTTTAAGGGAATCGGCGCGCGCGGTTCGGCAACGCTTGCTGTTGTCGCTCCCGGAATTTCCGAAGCGCTGATCGCCACCGCCGCCGGACTGGCTGCGGCAATACCGGCGGTTATTTTCTACAACTATTTCTTAAATCAATCGAAAAACATGGTCCAGGAGATGGAGAACTTCTCCGCGGAATTTTTAAACATTGTCGAACGGTATCTGGTCCGTAAATAAAAACCGGAGATTCGTAAATCATGCGCGGGTCACGCCGAAAAAACAATTCCAATAAACCGCTGGCGGAAATCAACGTTACGCCGTTGGTCGATGTCATGCTGGTGCTTTTGATTATTTTTATGGTGACGGCCCCCATGCTGTCCATGGGCATTGACGTGAATCTGCCGCGCGTCAAAGCAAAAAGCGTCGATGTGGCCGAGGAGAAACTGGTCCTGACTGTCAGCGAAACCAGAGAAATTTTTCTGAATAAAACAAAAATGCCTCTGGGCGAATTGAAATCCAAGCTGGAAGCCATCTTTTCCAACAGGATAGACAGAGAAATTTTTCTGCGCGCCGATAAAAACGTGCCTTACGGATTTGTCGTGGAAGTCATGTCGGAAGTGCGCAAAGCAGGTGTTGACAAACTGGGCATGATCACGGAACCCCCCGAGGAAACGCAATGACATCCCGGACGCTTGGCAAAGGCTACCGCGGCAGTGCAGGCAACTTCAACAACATGATTTTTCTCTCCCTGGCCATCCACCTGATTGTCATTGCCGTCATTCTGGTCTCCATTCCGACAACGTCACGACATCTGACGTTCGGAACGGCTTATTCCGTACAACTTGTCGGTTCCGAAGCCGTTCTGCCGTCGCAGGATACATCCTCGCTCAATGACATCCTGGCGTCCAAAAAAACATCTGACTCCATCATTATCAAGCGCAAAATCAACAGCATTTACTCTTCTCCGATTAAAACGCAAAAGACGGACAAGGCGAACATTGAAAAAGCCATCGGTTCCATACGCCAGAAAGAAAGGACCGCACCGAAAACGCGGGAGAATGCATCCGCCGGCACCGGCAGCGCGTCCATGTCGGACGCCGAAGTGAACGCGCAAGCCAACGAATATATCGAAGCCGTGTGGTCCAGAGTGAAGCAGAACTGGTCTATCCCGCAATCATTACTGCCGGAAAAAAATATCACCACGATTGTCGACGTTAGAATCGCACGCAACGGCACATTATTGTATGCCGGATTTGAAAAACGTTCGGGCAACCGTTATTTTGACGACTCCGCGCTCCGGGCGGTAAAGAAATCGAGTCCGTTTCCTGCGTTGCCCTATTGGGTCCGGGATAATCATATTGAAATCGGCATCCGCTTTCATTCCTCGGAATTGCGTTAACCGTTTGGCGCTTTCAGTATGATTGTAAATGCAACACAAGAGGTTGTTGACACCAATGAAAAAATTTGTTCTGATTTTATTTTTGATATTATGCTTCTGCACCTGGCCGGGTTTAAGCAGTCGCACCGGCGCAAAAATTTACGTCGATATCGACTCGCCCGCTTTCAAAATGATTCCCATCGCCATTAGCGATTTTTACAATGCACCGCCGGCTTCGTCTGCGGCCACCGTTTCCGACGGCGTTAAAAACGATCTCGCCCTGACCGGCCTGTTCAATGTGTTGAACAGGAAAAGTTTTTTGGACAACAGTATTTCCGCCGCATCGGCGGACGCCGGGGCAATACGCTTCTCCGACTGGACCGCGATCGGCGCCGATTATCTGTTGAAGGGCAACGTCACACAAAATGGTCAAGAGATGATTGCGGACAGCTATCTTTTCGATGTCGCCCGGGGCGAAATTATTTTCAATAAAAAATACCGGGCGCCGGCCGACAAAGCAAAAGCTGTCGCCCGGGCTATCGCTTCCGACATCATGCTGGCGTTGATCAATGATGCGGGAGACTTCAACACCAAAATAGCCTTTATCTCCAAGAAAGGCCTCCGCTCCGACATTTATTCCGTCAACTATGACGGTTCCGACGTCAGAAAGATTACAAATCACTCATCCCTATTCATCGCCCCGCGCTGGTCGCCCGACGGTACCTGGCTGGCGTTTACCTCTTTTAAAAGAGGACGTCCGGAAATCTACCTGCTCAATCTGAAAAGCGGCGCGGAAAAAAAAGTGGCTGCCTTTGACGGACTGAATTTATGCGGATCGTTTTCTCCCGACGGGAGAAAATTACTGCTGACTCTGAGCAAGGACGGCAATGAAGAAATCTATGCTCTGAGCATCGCGTCCCTGCAATTGCAGCGTCTCACCACCAACTATGCCATCGATGTTTCGCCGTCCTGGTCGCCCGACGGAAGGAAAATCGTTTTTGTTTCCAATCGGTCGGGATCACCGCAGATTTATACCATGGACGCCAACGGCGGCAATGTTAAAAGGATAACGTACAAAGGCAGTTATAACTCCTCGCCATCGTGGTCCATGCGCGGCGACCGTATCGTTTACGAAGGGCTGACCGGCAACCGGTATCAAATTTTTTCCATTGATGAAGAAGGCAACAATCCGGTGCAACTGACGTTCGACAACGCCAATAATGAATCGCCATCCTGGTCGCCGTCAGGCCGTCAAATTGCCTATGTCTCCCGAAAAAATTCACAAAGCCAAATTATGATTATCAACGCCAACGGGTCCAGTCCCCGGCTGCTGTATGAACAAAACAACCCTTTAACCATGCCGTCCTGGTCGGGGCGATTGAAATAAGAGCACTGAAAACGCCGGAAGGGGGTTGTTATTTTCTATCCTTTGCTGTATAAGACACGCATATAAGTGAATTCAAAAAAGAAAAACGAAAATAGACGGTTTTTTTGTTATATTCTTAAGCATTGGATTGACGTTATTGTTATAAACTTAATTTTTTACCTCAATTAAAGGAGCAGAAGCAATGAAAATGAATATACATATAAGATGGATATTGGTCGTCCTGATAACCGGCCTTCTGATGATGGCCGGTTGCGCAGGAAAAAAATCAGTCGTCACCAGCGACGCGACGCAGGAAACAACGTCAGCGCCGACCACTCAGCAACAGGACGTTGCAACCTCCGACACAACGTCGGTCATCCGGGATACCGCGGAAGAAAAATCTGTGGATCTGGAAAAAATGGCCCGCATACCGTCGCCCGTCAGCGATATCCATTTCGATTTTGACAGCTCCAGCATCCGTCCCGACGCGCGCGATATTCTCAAGGAGAATGCCGACTATTTCATGAACAACAGAATATCCTCGATCATTATCGAGGGACATTGCGATGAAAAAGGAACGTATGAATACAATATGGCTCTGGGAGAAAGGCGCGCTCAGGAAACCAAAAAATATCTGGTTAATCTGGGTGTCAAGGAATCTCTGATGAAGACCGTCAGTTTTGGCGAAGAAAACCCCTTGGATCCCGCTTCTACGGAAGAAGCGTGGGCCAAGAACAGACGGGCGCATTTTGTTGTCAATCCATAATCATTCAGCGAGGTGCAAAACTTGAAAAAATATACCTGTATCCTTTTATTTTTTGTCGCGCTTTATGTCTCCGGATGCGCGTCTACCGGAGATTTAAAAGCGCTTCGTTCCGAACTTAATCAGAGAACAGATGAAAAAATAGCCTCGCTGGAAGCCGAACTGAACGACTTAAAGCAAAATGCCACGGCTCTGGAATCCATGCGGAAAGGACAGGCCAACACCATGGCCGATATTTCCGAATTAAGGGAAAATCTTCAGCAATTGCGCGGTCAGGTGGAAACGTTGAAAAAAGACTCCTCACTCGGTTCCAAAAAAGACGAGCAATTGCTGAACAACATGCTTCTGAGAATAAATTTTATCGAAAACTTTTTAGAAATAGGAAATAAGACCACATCAGATGCTTCAGATAAAGCAGGCAAAGTCAATGGCGGCTCAGTGGCCAAAGATCCCGGAAAAAAGCAGGACAAAGATAAAGCATACTCGGCCGCCTATCAGATTTTTCAGGAAGGAAACTACGCCAAGGCCCGAACGGAATTCCAAAATTTCCTGGCTACGTATCCCAACAGCGAGTATTCGGATAACGCCCAGTTCTGGATCGGCGAATGTTATTTTTTTGAAAAAAAATATGAGTCGGCCATTCTGGAATACGAAAAAGTCACAAAAAATTATCCCAACGGCAACAAAGTGCCTTATGCTCTTCTGAAACAGGGACTGTCTTTTTTGAAGATTGGGGACAAAACCAGCGCGAAGCTCCTGCTGCAGGAAGTCATTAAAGATTACCCGAACACGAGCCAGGCCCGCATCGCCCGGTCCAACCTGCAGGACATCAAGTAGCATTCCCGCGCATAATCCACTGATTTATTCCAACAAGATTTCTTCTATATCGTCTGGTAGCACCAGGTCAAAAACCGATATGTCCGTTGCCTTTTCAATTTGAATATCGACATATTCTATTGCCAGCGTTGTCGTTCCGGGAAACGAGTTGATAACGATCTTTTTCGGGAAAACGCTTTGATCATCGTTATAAAAATATTGCACCTCGTAAAGTTCCGTGCCGGTTTCATCTTTACGAATCATTTTGTATAAATGTTTATTTTTTTCCTGCACCCAGATCATCCGCGAATATCCGGATGGATCTTTGATGTCTCGGCGGGAGAGATCGCCTTCCCGCGATATCTTTTCCCGGCCGGACGGAAACGATCCGGTCAACACCATGATCATCTCGTCAATGTTCATGGGCCATGGTAAAAATCTTTTCAAATTGGCGTGCGTCGGACGTCCTCCGTAAGCTTCCTTCTGCGACGGAATATACACGGTCATTTTTCCCGGTTTTGCCGTCAGAAAAAAATCGGGCGTACCGATTAACGGCAGCAACTCCAGACGCAAATAAGCCGGGCGTTTTAAAATCAGGGCAGCCTTCACCTGGTAGTAATCGTCAGGCGTTGTCAAGTCAATCTTCGCCAGAGATTTGAAGATATCATCTTCTGCGAACACACTGAAACCGGCTGGTAAACGTGTTCCGGACGAAATATCATCCGCAACAACGACTTGCCTCGTAACACTGCAGGCAAGCAGCGGTAATACGCAAAAAAACATACACACTAAACAGCGGATCGTTTTCTTCGTCATGGGCTTATCAACTTCCGGCGGGATCGTGACGCTTTTGCTAGGGTCTGTTCGTCATTAAAGCTTCACGTTTCTTTTGCAGTGATTCATTTTTCGGATCAACCTTCAGTCCCCGGTCATACATTTCGCCGGCTTCTTTTATCTTCTTTTGTTGCAGATACAAGTCTCCCAGATGTTCGATGATTTCAATTTCTTCGGGCAAGAGTTTCCAGGCTTCTTTTAAATATTTTTCCGCTTTAACCAAATCATTCTTTTTGAAATAAACCCAGCCGAGACTATCCAGAAGATAACCGCTATCCGGCTTGATTTTAATGGCCCGGAGAATCAAATCTTCCGCTTCCTGCAGATGAATGCCGCGTTCCGCATAGCTGAACCCTATGAAATTGAGCGCTTCAGCGTTTTCCGGATCGATTTCCAGAATCTTGCTCATCACGGCAATGCTTTCCTCAAAACGATTGGTTTTGTCGTAAAGTACGCCCAGAGCATAATGCAAATCCGTGCTGCGGGGAATGATTTTCAGTCCATCCAGGAAAAGGTAAAACGGAAGCTGATCGTCCTTCTTCTTAATCGCCTTTTTGATGACATCGATTGCTTCATTAATTTTTCTTTCATTTTGCAACAGCATCGCCGCGCGCAGCCGGGCGCTCACATACAATTCCGATGATGTCGCAATACTTTTATATTCATCAATGGCCTGGCCATTTTCTTTCTGCTGCTCATATGTCGTCGCCAATAAATAACGCACCTTGTCATCCGCAATATTCTTCTTCAGAACGGTTGAAAATTCCGCAGCGGCCAAATCGAATTTTTTCATGTCAAAATACAGCAAGCCAAGCGCCACGCGTATTTCCCGATTATCCGGATCGATTTTCAACACTTCCTGGAACTCTTTCTGCGCTTCCTCGTATTTTTTCTTCTTAATTAAAAGTTCGCCCGTTCTCACCCGCAAATTCAGCCGCGTGGGATCAATCGCCAGGTAATTCCGGTAAATTTCAATTGCTTTATCCAGTTTTTCCTGTTTCTCGTATAAAGCAGCCAGATCGAACAGG
>JAGVUJ010000368.1 GCA_019136325.1 Deltaproteobacteria bacterium | reverse complement strand
ATCAAAAAAACCAGCGACATGAACAAATTAAGATACGTCTTCATCGTTCACCCGATAGAAATATTTACGGCGGACATTGAACGCTCCAACCGACGGATCCGCCTGTTTTCTATTGCTGCTTCACCTTTTTTCTCAGAATCTCCAGCAACTGCTCCGGTTTATCCTTGGCCAGGATATCGTTAAATTGCGTGCGATAATTCTGAACCAGGCTGACATTTTCCACCACAACATCATACACTTTCCATTTTCCGTCTTTTAAAATCACGCGGTAAAAGACGGGGACTTCCTTGGAGGATGTAATAATCCGGCTCTGCACTTCCGCCTGATTTGCCGAAAGCATGGTTTCTTTATAAAAATCGACTTTTTCATTGGTATAGCTCAGCACTTTGTCGCCATAGGCCTTTTCCAGCACCTGTTCAAAGAGCTTAACAAATTCCTCGCGCTGCGCCGGCGTAAAGTTGTTCCAGTTGCGCGTGAGGGTGCGCTTGGAAAATTCGATCTCGTCGAACATCTGTTTGTAAAGGACACGGAGTTTCTCTTTTTTAATCTCTTTGGCCGACTCGCTCTTGAGCTTTGGATCACCCACGATCCCGATAACCTCGCTGACGCATTTCTTAACGGAATCAAGCGGAGCGCCGGCGTAAACAGGAAAAGCAAATATCAAAATCACCAGGACGGTGAATAATCCCGCAATGTGTTTTTTCATTTCTTCATCCTCCTCAACCTAAGATATCCTTATTGTTTTTTAACATCTCCGAAAGCGTATTTGCTGATCAGACTCTCGATGTCCACCGGAGATTGTGTTTCGATGATCGTCCCGTTGGCCTCCAACAGCGACCCGCCGCCGCCCGGATCAACACTGATAAATTTATCCCCCATCAAACCTTCCGTTTTAATAGACGCAATGGCGTCATCGTAAATTTTGATGCCTTTTTTGATTTTGAGTTTCACCACCGCCTTCTGGTTCTCCTGATCCATGGTTATTTTTTTCACTTTTCCGACTTCCAGGCCCATGATCTTTACCGGACTGTCGATTCTCAAACCGTTCACAGACATAAACCGGGCTTCAATCGGATAAGAATCGTCTTCCAGAAAGGACACATTGCCGAGTTTGACGGTCATGTATCCGATACAGAGAAGTCCCAGAAAGACAAAAATTCCGACAATGGTTTCTATCTCATATTTTTTCATTGGTTTACTCCTTGACGGCGCATCTGAGCCGTCCGATTTCTTTTTGATGAGATTTTGCAAAATGAATAACCGATTCTATTTCATCAAAAGGTTTGCCTTCCGCCATGCCCACCTTGATGGAAAAATCGATGCACTGATGAGAAGGCGCCTGATTTTGAGCATCGACCCATATATCACTGATTTCCCCTTTTTGAAAATCTTCAATGAACTCATTCAGAATGTTTTGTGTTTCCTCCATATTGGAAAACGGCAGAACGGTGACGATCTCATTGGATTTACGACGGGTGGAAAAGCCGCCGATCGCGCCGAAATGTTTATCAATGTAAATACCCATTGAGTGAATCGTTTCCTGTGCTTTGTCATATCCCAGGTAAGAATAAATTTTATCCATGTCCGACAGGTTCATAACCAGAATGCAATAACCATCGTCCGTCTTTCTGCTTTGCAGCTGGGTATGATGCAAAACTTTAAACTGCCGCCGGGAATACAGTCCGGTCAATTCTTTCTGCAAGCCTTCCAGGCTCCGGATGACCTCGTCGTTGAAGGGATGATTAAAATTACCCAGTTCCTCCGGTGTCCCTTCAAAAACAATGGTTTTATCATACAGGGCGAGAATCCGGTTGGAAATAAAATAAACATCGGGAATCTCATGGCTGACCATAACCGCCGTAAAATTGAATTTCTTCTGATACTGGGCAATCATGCTCAAAATCGCGTTTTTCCGGACAGGATCCTGGCCGGTTGTCGGTTCGTCAAACAAAACCACATGGGGATCGGTAATCAACGCCCGCGCCAGCGCTGCTCTTTTCTGCATGCCTCCGGACAACTCCGACGGATACTTTCGCGCCGCTTCGGTTAATTCGGTCTGTTCTATTCTGGCCATGACCCGTTTGTGTATTTCATTTTTCTTCAAGCTGGTATTTTCCTGCAGCGGCAACGCAATATTTTCGTAAACGGTCATGGACCCGAACAATGCATTGCTTTGAAACATGTAGCTGATTTTCGACATGGCTTCGGTCAGTTCGGCTTTTTTCATGTCCTGGATCGGTTTGCCGCGCAGCAGAATTGTTCCTTCGTCGGGTTTGAGCAAGCCAATAATGTGTTTGAGCAACACACTCTTGCCCGAACCGCTCAGGCCGATAATGGTGGTAACTTCTCCTTCGTATATCTTTAAATTCACCCGATCCAGAACGGTCTGCTCTCCGAATCGCTTGGTGATATTCTTAAATTCAATGAGAGGTGTGTTCATATTTTAAACCATCAACAGGGACGTCACCACGTAATCGGAAACAAGAATCAACACGCAGGAAATAACGACGGCTGACGTTGTCGCCAGACCGACTGCTTTGGCGCCTTTGCTGTCCTCGCGCATGTGCACAAAATATCCCTGATAGCAGCAAACCGTGGCAACGATCACCGCAAAGACGATGGCTTTGATAAAGCCGTTGGTCAGATCTTCCATATCGACATAGGCTTGAACGCTGTGAGCATAGACCCCTGCGTTTAAACCCATGAGCATCACGCTGCTGAGATATCCGCCGATAATGCCGATGAGATCGAATACGGTGGTCAGCAATGGAAAACTGATAATCGCCGCGGTAATCCTCGGAGTGACCAGATAGCGAAAAGGATCGATACGCATGGTCTCCAGAGCGTCGATCTGCTCGGAAATGCGCTGAACGCCGATTTCGGCCGTAATGGCTGAACCGGCTCTGGCGGTAATCATAATCGCGGTAAGCACCGGCCCCAATTCTCGTATCAGAGTAAGAGACACCAGCGTGCCCAGAGAGCCTTGGGCACCGAACTGGACCAGAGCGTGATACGACTGCAAACCCAGCACCATGCCGGTAAATAAACTGACCAGCATGATAATCGTCGTGGAGCGCGCCCCGATATAATAAATTTGCTGAATAACCTTCTGAAACTGTTTGGGATGAAAGGTTTTGAGTAAAGCCAGAATCAGAAAAATAGTGGCCGCCCCTATACTGTTAATCCAGTTTATAACGGTTCTTCCCGTGAACGCAAACGGCCTTGTAACAAACAGATAGAAACTGTTCGGACTCTGGAAATTTTTTTGTCTGCCTTCATCAAAAGACATTAACACGTTTCCCCTTGGAGTCTTGTAAGGATATCCCGGCTGGAAATTTTACACATTTATTGAAATCCGTCAATGATTTCCCGAAAACACTTCCGCCATGAAGGATGTGATGATTTGAGCAATTTCTTTGGGTTTTTGCATGGGAATCAAGTGACCGGCATCAGCAATCAGCCGGTACCTTCCATCCTGGAACAGGGATGTCGCTTTGGGCAAATCAATAAATTCCCTGTTGGAGCTTTTCCCGCCTTCCAGAATCAGGACCGGACAGGTCAATTTGTTCAGCAAGGGCCAGGGATTGGTGCTTTTGCCGCCCATAAAAAGCGCCGCTTCATTTCTCGGCGCACAGGTCAGTTTCAGATCGCCGGAGGCCTGTTTTTCCATCCCGTATTGAAGATAAAACCGGAGCATCTGTTCGTCCCAGCCTTCAAACAGCGATTTTGATTTTAGATAGTCCAGCGCCGCATTTTCATCCTTCCAACTGTTCTTTCGTTTGATGGATTGAGCCGCCAGAGGATGATCTTTGAGTTTGATATCCAGCGCGTAAAATTCTTCCGGCAGGAAAATCGGTTCAATCAGGATCATTCCGCGAGGCTCCAGACCGAACAATGCCGAAGCAATCGTGAGCACTGTGGCGCCCATCGAATGGCCGACGACCAGATTATCGCTGATATTTTGAGAACTGCAAAAGCTGATCAGATCCCGCGCAATGACATCCCAGGACAGACCGCCGCTTTCCGGATCGCAATCGCGGTAATTGCAGATGTAAGGCGCCCACGCTTGCCTATGGGGTGTTAAATCTTCAATGATCGGATGCCAGAGCCAGGGCAAAAAACCGGTGGCATGAGCAAAAAGAATCTGTGGAGCTTCTCCTTCATAGTAAAGATAAGGTAAATGCGCTCCGCCGATATCATGGGTCTTCAGGTCGGGTATGTCTATGGATCGTGCCTTTTTCATGTCTTCATCCGATGAAAGCATGCGCGCCACCGGGATATAACCGCTTCGGGAACCGCATCCACCGGCATGTCACGCCAGAAAAAATTTTAAAAAACAAAGACCGCCACCGCAATAACCGTGGTGTACTTGCTGTCCTTACAAATCGTGGATTGGGTTACATTCAGCGTTCTAACGATCTTGCCGCTGATTTTAAAAATTTCTTTTTTCTCGTCCCAGCTTTCATCTACATTAAAATCAATGCCCAGAGTGGAGGCCAGCATCGCCGCCGCAAGATCCTCAGCGTAATCGCCCGCCTGTTTCTCATTCTGACCGTAAGCATGATGTTCGCTGATATAGCCGTAGGATGCTTTATCGGCGGGAATGGCGCATCCGACGGATGCCGCCATGAGCCTCTTGGGTTCATTGGTGCAACAGCGGCTCATGACGCAATACGTAATAGCCCCGGGCGTTAATTCTTTCAGTCCCTGGGACTTTGAGATCATTTTACAGCGCGGCGGGAAAATGCTGGAAACCTGCACAAGATTGCATTTTTCTATTCCGGCATCCCGCAGAGCGCGCTCAAAGGAATGCAATTCATCTTTGTGCGTCCCTACGCCTTTGGTAAAAAAAATCTTTTTGGGCACAAAACTATCCATTTTTCATCTCCTTCTTATTCCCGTGAAAGAAACAATATTGAAATTTTAAGCTCTTCGCTTTCTCTGCTGAAAACCTTTTGCGCTTATAGCAGGGATCGATTGCTTATTCCATAATTTATTTATAAAATACAGAAAATATTTTCCCCGTTTCAACTTGCTCAAAAGGCTAAAAAAGATTATAAATCCGGTAAAATAAATTTGAGGCCCTGGCGATGAGAATAAAATACATCTTTATTATTTTAACTCTCTTTTTAGTTTCCTGCTATTTGAAATCTCCCGATACGTTTCAGGAAATCAAGGATGTCACGGATTTACCGCAGGATCATGCGTCCCGTCTGACCGCCGTTCCCCAGGACAAGGTATTTCTGCCCCGGGATGTTCAAACAACCATGAACGAAAATTATGATAAGATATTCTTTGCGGTCTGGCATAATCCCCAACCGGTTCACGCATCGCCGGAACGCGTATCTTTTATCTTTGAAAAATTTGCCATGACTCCCGGCTACGGAGAGAACAAGAAAAAGCATTCCGCCACATGGCTGAAAAAACTTCAGCAAAATGCTGCGCTGGAGCATTATCCCAATACGTTGCGTCCGGCCATCACCACCAGAACGACGAATCTGCGTATGCTGCCTACGCAGGGTCCTCACTTTTACAAACCGGGCGGAGACATCAACGGCTGGCCTTTTGATAATCTGCAAATATCTTCGGTACCGGCCAATACCCCGGTGTTGATCTGCCATCTGAGTCAAGACCAGTCGTGGGCACTGATTGAAACAAGTTTCGCTTTCGGATGGGTCCCCGTCGAGGATTTCGCGCGCGTTGATGACGATTTTATAAAAACATGGGAGGCCGGGCGGTATGCTGTCGTCATTCGGGACAAAACCCCTGTGTTTGACGCAAGCGGCACTTTCGGCCTCAGAACATCCATCGGGCAAATGTTTCCGCTGGTTAACGCCTCGCCGGATACTCTGGAAATACTGATCGCTGCCGCAAACGAACATAACCATGCGGTCATCAAACACGGCTTTGTTTCCCGTGAGATCACAGAAATCAAGCCCCTGCCGTTTACTTACGCCAACGCGATCAAAATTGCCAATGAACTGATCGACGAACCGTACGGGTGGGGAGGGCTTTACGGAAATCGGGACTGTTCGGCCATGACGAGAGATTTTTTTGCTCCGTTCGGCCTTTGGCTGCCCCGGCACTCGGAAGATCAGGTCAAAAAAACAGGAACCTACATCAGCCTGAAGGACCTTGAGCCGGAAGCAAAGGAAAAAATAATCCTGGAACAAGGCATACCTTATTTGAGTCTGCTCTGGCGCAGGGGACATGTCATGCTTTACATTGGGGCATATAACGGACGGGCGTTGATTTTCCATAATGTGTGGGGAGTCAGAACCATAGATGCCGACGGTCAGGAAGGCCGTAAGATTATCGGCAAAGCGGCCATCACAACACTGTACCCGGGCAAAGAATTAAGCGATATCGATACCGACGGCATATTAATAAAACATATTGCCGCCATGACCATACTGACGCCGTCAAAATAAAAAATGAACGCCACAAGACGGAACGGCTTCTCAGGCACGCCCTGCGAAACGTGTTGTTCATAAAACGAGGCCTCTTCGGACAATGGCATTGTATAAGTATAAAATTGTACTCGAATACGACGGAACCCATTATCACGGCTGGCAAACGCAGAAAAACGCCCGCAGTGTTCAGGAAACGTTAATCCATGCCGCGCAGCAATTTCTGGACTCACCCGTGGAAGTCCAGGGAGCCGGCCGCACCGATGCCGGTGTTCACGCTCTGGCGCAAACCGCTCACCTGGAATCATCCCGGAAGGTCAATCCCGACTCTCTGCGTATGGGCATCAACGATAACCTTCCGGCGAGCGTCAATATCCTGAAGGTGGAAAACGCGCCGCCACGTTTCCACGCCCGTCATCACGCGGTCAGCCGCAGCTATCTTTATCTGATTTCCCGACGACGCACGGCGTTCGGCAAGCGCTATGTCTGGTGGGTCAAGGATAAGCTCGACTGCAGCAAAATGAAGCACACGCTGGATGTTTTTCAGGGATTTCACGATTTCGCCTCATTCGCCGACAAAAGAATGGACAGGGATTCGTCGACCAGGGTCAATCTTGAAGGGCTGTGGCTCAGGGAATTCGACAATCTTATAATCATTCGCATCGTCGGCTCTCATTTCCTGTGGAAAATGGTACGCCGCATCGTGGGTGTGACGGTCGAGGCCGGCCGTGGAAACTTTACCCAGCGTGACATCGAAAAAATGCTGAAAGCCTACTCGGAAATACCGGCGCGCTTTACCGCCCCGCCGTCCGGCCTTTTTCTGGAAAAGGTGCTTTACAAAGGCGATGGCTTACCGCCCATTACTCCTCCGCTTAGCCTGTTATGATCAGCGGCTTTTCATTTTGATGATGATGTCTGATCGGCTCCGGCCCGATTCTGCTTTCTTTCCGGTCTTTTATCCTTCGACAATAAGCAACCGGCCTGACACATATCGGAGCATTCACCATCACAGGGCTCGATATGAATGGTAATCACGCAATCATCGAACTTTTTTCTGATATTTTGTTTCAATGCTCTGGTAATGTTGTGAGAATCATGCACGGTCATTTGCGGATCAACCTTGATATGAAATTCCACAAAACGAATATGGCCGGCTTTGCGTGTCCGCAACTGGTGGAAGCCGTAAATCGTGTGCTCGTGGATAATGATGTTGCGGATATAATTTTCTTCCTCCGGCGGCAGTTTAACATCTATCAAATCCCGGAGAGAATGCACCGTCAGCTCATACGCAGCATGGATGATGAGAACGGCGACAAAAATTGCGGCCACCGGATCTATCCAGTGAATGTTGGGATCGGGAAAAAATCTGTGTCCCAGCCAGATGATTCCCAGCCCCGTCATAACACCGGCGGAAGTATAGACATCCGTGCGCAAGTGCCAGGCATCAGCCTGCAGGGCAATGGAATCGGCTTCCTTGCCCACCTGGAAAAGTTTTTGCGACACCATAAAGTTCATGATGGAAGACAATAACATGACGCCGACGCCCCAGCCGACGTTTTCCATGACTTCAGGAGCATTGAGTTTCTTTAACGCCTCAAAGATGATCCAAAACGCAGCGGCGAAGATAAGCAGAGCTTCCACAAAGCCGGAGATGTTTTCTATTTTGCCGTGGCCGAAGGGATGATGTTCATCGGCGGGAACGCTGGAGGTTTTCACGGAAAACATGGCGATCATCGCAGCCAGCAAATCCACTCCGGAATGAATCGCTTCCGAGATGATTGAAACAGAGCCGATGGCGACGCCGACGACAACTTTAAACAAAACAAGAAAGGAATTGGACGCAACCGACAGCATGGCCACTCTTTCCTTGCGTTTCTGGATATCCGCCACTTCAGCTCCTTTGATATTTGTTTGAATTCACATGCCTTTGTTTTTTCTTTAAATTACATTGATTCGCTTTGCAAGCAGGTATTTTTTAAACCACCCCATCCGCTTCGCTACGGGGATAATTTCCAGTCCCAATAAATTGGGATTGGATAATTCGACCAACAAGCTTCAGCGCGTTTCACTTCTGAAGTTTGGGTCTCATTACGCTCTAAGACTATAGTCAAGGCTCATTATTGATTCGCTTTGCAAGCAGGTATTTTTGTGGTACGAGACATGCCTTGGTGAGACCCAAATTTCAGAAGCGGAGTGGGATTTGGATAAGCAAAATATTCTTTCATATATGAACGCATCGGCAAAAGACTGGCGCGACTGGCGCTGGCAATTCAAAAACCGCATCACCACAATAGACCGCCTCGAAAATTTACTGGGTGCAACCGGTATCAACAAGGGTGAGTTCAAGGCGGTTCACGCCGTATATCCGATGGCTATTACTCCTTATTATTTATCGCTGATCCGCAGTCAGCATGATCCGATTTTCGCTCAATGCGTCCCCGATGGGCGGGAAATATCAGGTTTCAAGGAAGCGGAAGAAGATCCTCTCCGGGAGGATTCCCATATGCCGGTGCCCAAACTCGTGCATCGCTATACCGACCGTTGTCTGGCTATCGTGACCGAAACGTGCGCCACGTATTGCCGTCATTGCAACCGCAAACGCTTCTGGTCGCGACCCCGTCAGATAAGCCTGAAAGCCCGCTTTCATGCAATGATTCGCTATATCACCGCAACGCCGCAAATCCGGGAAGTGATTATCTCCGGCGGCGACCCGCTGATGTTTGATGATAACACGTTAGAAAAAATGCTGTCGTCGTTAAGGGCTGTTCCGCATGTTGACGTTTTACGCATCGGCAGCCGCGCACCCGTGGTGTTGCCCATGCGCATCACGAAAGACCTTTGCCGGATGCTCAAACGCCATCGGCCTCTGTGGTTCAATACCCAATTTAATCACCCGGCGGAGATTACTCCGGAATCCGCACGCGCCTGCCAAATGCTTCAGGAATCGGGAATTCCCGTTTCCAATCAATCCGTTCTGCTGA
>JAGVUJ010000299.1 GCA_019136325.1 Deltaproteobacteria bacterium | reverse complement strand
GCTTCGAACATCGCCTTGCTCGTTCTCAGCGAGTCTCCAGTCCCCATTCGCTTCGCTTCGGGGATAATTCGACTAACGCTTCGAACATCGCCTTGCTCGTTCTCAGCGAGTCTCATTATAAGGCAGAACCCCGCAAAACTTCACGGGGTTCTTGAAGGGTATATCTTTGAAGGGGAAAAGGGGTTAGTTGATCAAGTTTTTAAGAGCGTCAACGACCGGTGCTGTAAATATTGAAATCAGCAAAGCATAAAGAGCAAAAGATCCTATTGCTTCACTCATATACAGCTTGGTGTATTTTCTTTTCAGAGAAATTATAATCAAGCCGCCAACAATTAAGCAACCAAGGTGAAAGAACGGGAAATTAGCGTTTCCGGTAACGCTGAATTCGGCATAGCTGAAAGAAGCGGTTACCAAAACTACAAAAGCAGTCAAGAGGGTTGTTTGCATTAATTTTCTCATAGCTCGTTTATCTCCTTTTGGACAATCTTAAAACTCTTGGTCATTATTTATGAAATAAATATGCCAACTTTTAATAAAAATATTAATTTATTATAAGTAATTAATATATCAAATGATATTTGATATCATCTGAAAGATAAATATTGCCGTCACTCTTTATAATGTTTAAAGAAACGTTAAATTCCAAGGGAAAATACAAAAAAGTATTTAATGATTCTTTAACGGGAAATATTTTCACGTTTTTTAATATTTATCTTGACAAACAATTCATATTCGATAATTATGAACCACCATTCAAAATTTGAACAATCATTCATGATATCGGTTTTCAGCGATGGAAAGACTGGAAAGAAAAGAACGTGAATTTAATATGCGCCGAGCCTATATTCTGGCGCAGGCGGAGAAAATATTCTCCGTCAAAAGTTATCATAACGTCACGATGGCTGAAATCGCCAGCGCTTCAGGCTTTTCTACGGGGTCTCTTTATCAGTTTTTCGAAGGCAAGGAAAATCTTTACACATCGATGATCACTGAAAAACTCGATTTGATGTATACGGAAATCATGAAAGCAACCGAGCGGACCGAAAATGTCACTGAGAAAATCGAGATGCTGGTCGATTCTCAACTGCAATTTATGGAAAAAAACGCCGATTTTTGCCGTTCCCTTTTTAAAGGCGAAAATGCAGCGTTGACGGAAGCCATGACTGCACTGCGGAAAAAACTTATTGAAGACTATTTAAGTTATGTCCGTTTCATTGAAAATTTGTTAAAGGAAGGCATCGAAAAAGGGGTGCTGAGAAACATGCCGGCCCATGATATGGCTCAATCTCTGGTTTATTTAATCAGAGCCATATCGATGGAATGGATCCTGTTGTTGAGAAACGAGTCGCCCTCTGCCAAGAAGGGGTTTATTCTGGACATTTTCTTTCATGGAGTGAAAAATCATGGCCGATAAAAAATTTTCATTCGTTATATTGATGTTCCTGACAATTGTCTTCTCCGTTCGTCCCGGTTTTGCCGGAGAATTTATGACTCTGGAGGAAAGCATCGATCTTGCTTTGAAAAACAGCATCGTGCTGAATATCGCGAAGGAAGGATTAAAAAGCGCTACCGCCCAGAAGATGGAGGCAGTTACGGGATTTTTGCCGAAATTCAGCACCTCTTACAGTTATTCGCGATTAAACGAGGCGCCGTTTTCCAGATTTCAGGGTCTTCCTCCGGGACCGCTCTATGGCATGAACGGAATGGAAATTCCCGTAGGAACCCAAGACAATTACAACTGGGGTATCGAGGCAAAACAACCGCTGTTTGCCGGCGGTGCGATTCTGGCCAATTATCAAGCGAATCGGATCGGGGAAGATACAGCCCGTCTGGAGGAAACGGCAAAAATACAGGACGTGGTACAGGACGTTAAAATCGCTTATTTCAATATTTTACGGGCCCAGAAAATCCAGGAAGCGGCCGGCCAGTCCGTGGAAATGCTTAAAGCGCACCGAGACGTGGCAGAAAATTATTTTAAAGTCGGCATGATTCCAAAGAATGATCTGCTTTATGCCGAAGTGGAACTGGCCAACGGCAAACAGGCTCTGGTGCGTGCGCAAAATGCCGTGGAATTCGCCAAATCACGTCTCAACTCTCTGTTGAAACGCGATATTTTTTCACCGGTAGACGTGGTGGACCGGCTGACGTATGAGCCGATGAAACTATCCTTTGAAGAATGTCTGAAGATCGCCCGCCAGTCGAGGCCGGAGTTGAAGATATCTTCACTGAAAGCGGAACAGGCCGGAAAACTGGTGCGGATATCTCAGAGCGAATACTTTCCCGCCGTCAGTGTTATCGGCAATTATGGCCGTTTCGGGGATCACGCCTCGGTTCACGGCAGCGATTATAAGGACGCGGAAAGCTGGTACGTCATGGCCGTGGCCAACTGGAATTTCTGGGAATGGGGCAGAACAAAATTCAGAGTCGATGCCGGCCGGGCCAGAGAAAACCAGGCGATTGCGGCGTCCAAAGAGTTAAACGACCAGGTCGTTCTGGAAATAAAAAACGCCTACCTGATGCTGCAGGAAGCGGAAAACCAAATTTCCGTATCGCAGAAACTGATTGAACAAGCCGAGGAAAATTTCCGTATCTCGGAGGAAAGATATAAAGAAAGAGTCGCCACCGCCACGGAAGTTCTCGACGCTCAGACTCTTTTAACCAGAGCGAAATCGGAATACGCCAACGCTCTCGGCGATTACAATATCAATTACGCGCGGCTGCAGCGGGCCATGGGCAATATTTGGCCGTAGTTCCGGGGAAAGGATTTCAAAATGAAAAAAGGGGTTTTATGTTTGATGATCGCGCTGTCGGCGACGTTCATCTTGACGACACCATCGATAGCGCAGGAATACACGCTCAATGAAATTTATGCAAAAGCGTTAAAAAGTTCCGAGAAAATCGAAATGGCCCGGGAGAATGTCTATGTCTCGCAAATGAGCAAAGACAAGGCCTTGTCGCTTTTAATTCCCCGGCTCACGGCTTACGGAAGTTACAGCTGGTTTACAGAAGACAAGTACAATATCGCGAACATCATGATCCAGCCCGAAGAGTCGGGAGCGTGGGGGGTCCGCGCCGATCAGACCTTTTCACTCAGCGCGCGCGAACTGGACGCTTTGACTATTGCCGGACAATCCATCTCCAAAAGCGAATACGATCTGGATTGGACCAAATCGGACTTTGTTCTGGCTGTGGCCTCTTCTTTTTACGATGTGCTCAAAGCTCAGAAAACGCTGGAGATTGCCGGCGCCAATCTGGAAAGACTCACCAAATACCATCATCTGGTCGAAATCCGGATGAAGGTCGGCGAATTGACCAAAACCGCCTTGTTGCGCGCCAGGGGAGAATTGTCAGGCGCCAAAGCGGACTACCTGAAGGCGTCCAACGCCCTGAAACTGGCGCGTGCCGCCCTGACACGTTTGACGGGTGTGGAACCGGATTTTCGTCTGAAAGAAGAAACCATCTCCTCCTCCGATGCCTGTGAAATCGAAAGCCTGCGCAAATCGGCGCTGGAGGAGCGCACCGATCTGAAGAGTTATGATCTGCAGACGAGAATGGCCGAACAGCAGGTCCAATATGCCCGCGGCGCTTTCTGGCCCAGCATAGGTTTGTTCGCTGTTTTCAACCGGGCGGATCAGGATCCCGTCGGCTCGACATTTAATGACGAGAGTATTTACGGCGGCATCTCGCTTTCCTTCCCGTTTTTTGAAGGCGGCTTGAGGATGGCCGAATTCCGGGAAGCAAAAGCCAAAGAGCGTCAAGCCCGTCTGGCCTATGATGATTTAAAAAAGAGTGTGGATATTGAAGTGCAGAGCGCTTGTCTCGATCTGGATACATTGAAAGGTTCCCTGAAATTTCTGGAAGATCAGCAGGTCTTTGCCCGGGATAATTATAATGCGGTCATGAAACAATTTGAAAACGGCCTGGCGACCAGCCTTGATGTCATGGACGCCAATACGCTGTTGCTGACCGCCGACAAGAACGTAACGGAAGCATTATACAACTATCAGCTGGCCTATTTAAAAATGAAGAGAGCGAGCGGCACATTGCTGCAGTTTGTTCTTGCTGAAAAATAACGTGGAAATTCATCGGTTCACAATCAGGGGGAAAATATCATGCATTTCAGGAAGACGGTCCGCTTCAATGCAAAAAAATCATCGGAAGTAACCGCTTTAAAATCAGTGCTGCTGATTTTACTGGCGGCGGTCATCGCTTTGTCTTTGGCATCCTGTAAAAAGAAAGAAAAAGCCGTAAAAGAAAATCTGATCAATGTCCGCATTGCACAGGCGGTTAAAAAACAGGTTCGTCCTTATATCGAAACGACCGGCACATTAAAAGCAGACGAGGAGGTCGTCATCAGTTCGGAAGTCGACGGCATCGTGAAGACCGTCACAGTGGAAGAAGGCTCCGCGGTCGAAAGAGGAACGCTTCTCGCGGAAATCAACGATATTGATTACGCGCTGGATGCAAAACGTGCGGACGCGGCTCTGAAACAGGCCCAGGCCAATCTGGCCAATGTGAAAGCCGAATTTCAGAGAAAGGACGCCCTGTTCAGAGAAGAATTGATCACCCGGCAGCAGTTCGATGATATCTCCACCAGAGTTGCACTGGCGGAGGCCGATTTAGCCAGATCAAAAGCGACGCTGGATACATCCCGGGAAAGACTGGCGAGGACGAGGATATATTCGCCTCTGCGCGGCATGGTGAAGGAAAAAAGAATTTCCGTCGGCGATTATGTACGCACCAGTTCTCCTCTGTTTCAGTTAATTAAGGTCGATCTTCTGAAATTGAATTTTACCGTTGGTGAAAAAGACCTTGCCGCTTTAAAGACAGGTCAGGACGTCGATTTTACCGTCGATTCGTTTCCCGACAAAAAATTCAAAGGCCGGGTCAATCTGCTTTATCCCCACCTGGAGGAGCGGACAAGAACCCTGCAGGCGGAAGCCGTCATTCCCAATGCCGGAAACCTGCTGAAACCCGGATTGTTTGCCAAAGCCACGATTTATACGGGAGCCCCGCGTGACGTCGTTGTCGCTCCCCTGACGGCGCTGATTTACGACGATTCAACCGTCAGTCTCTTTGTTGTTGAAGAGACCACAGCCCGATCCAGAAAAGTCAAAACAGGTCAGAAATACGGGGAGAGTGTTGAAATCATCGAAGGTCTGAAGGATCAAGAACAGATTGTGGTTGTCGGTCAGAACAATTTGTCGGAAGGAGTAAAAGTCCATGTGGCTCGCTGATACATCGGTCAAACGTCCGGTCTTTGCCACCATGGTGATTATGGCGCTGGTGGTGCTGGGCATCGTCAGCTACCCCCGTATCGGCGTTGACCTGTTTCCCAAAGTCGATTTTCCCATTGTTACCATCACCACCACGCTCAAGGGCGCCAGTCCCGATGTCATGGATGTGGATGTGGCCGACAGAATCGAGGGCGCCGTCAACACAATCAACGGCGTAAAAACCATCACCTCCACCAGCACGGAAAGCGTTTCCCGCACCATCGTGGAATTCGTGCTGGAGAGAGATATTGACCAGGCCGTCCAGGATGTCCGTGAAAAAGTATCCACCATTCGCAGCAAATTACCGGAGGACATCGAAGAGCCCCACATTGCCAAAGTCGATCCCGACTCACAGCCGATTTTATACATGAACCTGACAGGCGATAAATCGATACGCGATCTGTCCACTTATGTCGATGAAGTCTTGAAAGAACAATTGCAGCGCATTAACGAAGTCGGTGATGTCACGTTTAACGGTTTACGGCTCAGACAGGTGCGTATCTGGCTGGACGCCGCCAGAATGCAGGCTTACGAAGTTTCTCCCGCCGATATTGTCCTTGCCCTGAAGCGTGAAAACGTCGAACTGCCGGGCGGCCGGATCGAAACACAGACCAAGGAATACACCGTGCGGATCAAGGGCGAGTTTCCCAGCATGCCGGACTTTAACGATCTGATTGTCAGTTATTATAAAGGCGCTCCGGTCAAAATCAAGGATATCGGCCGGGCGGAAGACGGCACGGAAGAGAAAAGATCGCTGGCTCGTTTCAACGGGGTTCCGGCCGTAGGCATCGGAATTCAGAAGCAATCGGGAACCAACACTGTTGCTGTCGCTGAAAGGGTGAGAAAAGAAGTCGACCGGATTAACAAGACACTGCCTCCCGGCATGAAAATCAATATTGCGATGGATCAATCCAAGTTTATCGTAAGATCGATCGACGAGGTGCAGAAGCATTTAATTCTCGGCAGTCTTTTTGCGATCCTGGCGGTTTTCCTTTTTCTCAAGAACATCCGCACCACCTTGATCAGCGCCGTGGCGCTGCCTGTTTCCGTCATTTCCACCTTTGCCCTGATCAACGCGTTTGGCTTCACGTTCAATAATATGACCATGCTGGCGTTGTCGCTCTCGGTGGGGCTTTTAATCGATGATGCGATTATCGTTATTGAGAATATTTACCGGCATGTGGAAGAAGGCATGGGGCCCGTGGAAGCGGCAAAATTTGCCACGTCGGAAATCGGCCTCGCGGTCATGGCCACCACGCTGGCGATCGTGGCCATATTCCTCCCTGTGGCTTTCATGAAAGGGCTGATCGGCCGGTTTTTTCTGCAATTTGCCTTGACCATCGTTTTCGCCGTTCTGGTGTCTCTGCTTGTTTCCTTTACTCTGACACCGATGATGGCGTCTCTTTTTCTCAAACCGCACAATTCCCCGGCTTCCAAAGGCAACGTTATCACGCGTTGGTCTTTCTGGAAAAAAACCGGTGATCTTCTGGAAAGGAATTATAAGAGGCTGGAAGCTTCTTACAGCCGTGTTCTGAGATTTTCGCTCCGGCACAGGGCGTTGATGCTTTTAGCAACACTTCTCGTTTTTATTTTCAGTATTTTGATCATGATCTTCGGGCTCGGCAAGGAATTCCTGCCGCCTGAGGATCAGGGTAATTTCATCGTTCGCCTCGAGGCACCCATTGATTACTCGGTTGAGCAGGTGGAAAGGTATTTCACGCCTGCCGAAAAAATGGTGAGAGATATTCCGGAAATCCAGTCTGTGTTTTATATTCAGGGGTATCAGGGGTATTCCAACCGCGGGATCATGATTGTCGGTTTAATCCCGAAGGCTGATCGTGAAAAGAGTCAGGAAGACATCAAGAAAATTATCCGAATGAAACTCAAGCAGATTCCGGGTCTCAAGGTATCGGCAGAAGATATCTCCCTGGTTGGCGGCGGCATCCGACAGGTGCCGATCCAGTACAGTATCCGCGGACAGGATCTGATCGAATTGCAGAAATATGCCAAACAGATTACCGCTGAATTTGCCAAACTGCCGGGAATCGTGGATGTGGATACTTCGCTGGAAGCGGGCAAGCCTGAAGTCAAGGTTTATATCGATCGCGACAAGGCGGCAGACCTGGGTGTGGATGTTGCCACGATCGCCGAAGCCATCAACCTGCTTGTGGGCGGAGAACTCGATATTGCCCGGTATAAAGACGAGAAAAAGGGCAAACGGTATGATATCAGGGTAAGGCTGAATCCCGAAGACAGGGAAAGCTCCGCAGCCATGCAGAGAATATATGTGCGCGCCCGGGACGGAAAACTTGTGGAACTGAGCAACGTGGTCAAGATCGCAGAAGGCACCGGCCCCAGCGTGATCAACCGCGCCGACCGTCAGCGCGCCATCACGGTTTTTGCTTCTCTGGAAGGAAAGCCGCTGGGCGAGGCCCAGAGTGAATTGGATGACATTGCCGGGCGCATTCTACCGGCGGATTATGTGCCGAAGTATTACGGCATGGCCGAAGTCATGCAGGAGTCTTTTGTCTTTCTGCTTTATGCCTTACTGCTGGGCATCGTTATGGCCTATATGATTCTGGCTTCGCAATTTGAAAGTTTTATCCACCCGGCTACCGTTTTGCTTTCCATGCCGCTGTCGTTTATCGGAGCTTTCGGAGCGCTTTTCCTCACCGGCAAGACGCTCAACATTTTCAGTCTCATCGGTTTAATCCTTTTAATGGGACTGGTGAAGAAAAACGCCATCTTGCTCGTTGACTACACCAATGTTTTACGGGAACGCGGCATGCCTCGCCGGGAAGCGATTCTGCAGGCCGGGCCGGTGCGAATGCGGCCGATTCTCATGACCACCTTTGCCATGATTTTCGGTATGTTGCCGATTGCATTTGCCGTTGGTGAAGGCGCGGAGACTCGCGCTCCGATGGGCATCGCCGTTATCGGCGGTTTGTTGACCTCCCTGGTTTTGACACTGGTTGTTGTGCCGGCAGCTTATGATATATTCGATGACTGGCAGGAGTATTTCAAGAAAAAGCGTTCGAAAAAAGCCGGCTAAGCGATAATGGATAGAAAAATCTTTTCCACAAAGAGGTGAAGATTATGAAAATGTTTTATGTGATTTACGCCGAAGCGACCGATGATGATATTATAGCCGCGTTCAAAAAAGCCGGATTCAAGGCATACACTAAAATAAGCGGATTAATGGGTGAAGGCGAAGAAACCGAGCCGAAACTGGGCACACATTACTGGCCGGGCAATAACAACGCCCTGATGCTCGCCGTCAGTGATGAGAAAATAAAACTTCTCTGTGAACTGGTCAGAAAATTAAAAGTGAAGCATCCCCGCGCGGGCCTGAGAGCCTTTACGTTTCCCCTGGAAGAGGAATGCGTTTAACATCATCTTTTCTCCCGGACAGAACCCTGACGCCGTTTCGTTGGATGTCTTTCCGGGAATCATTCTCCTGATGAAGAATGATTAGAAAAAAACCCGTCACGTCCCTTGTGCCAAAGGAAATTTGACGGATTTCAAAAAATATGCAAGATTGCCTTCCATAAAATCGGTAACAGTCAAAACGTTTTTGAAGCTTCAGGAAAGGAGAATATCAGTATGCCGGATGCGGACGGAATCAAAGAAGCCAAAATGTTTCATTGCGACATGCCTCAGGAAACACAGGGGTTTTTTCTCAAGGGATCGAGCTCGCTGGATTGGGGAATGAAAAACAGACTGGCCCGGATATTCAATCCTAAATCAGGCCGCACAGTCATGCTGGCCATTGATCATGGTTATTTTCAGGGACCCACCACCGGTCTGGAACGGGTGGACATCAACATTCTTCCTCTGGCACCTTATGCCGACACCCTGATGCTGACCAGAGGCATTCTGCGCAGCGTCATACCACCTTCATTCAATCAGTCGGTCGTCCTGCGGGTTTCCGGCGGCGCGAGCATTCTCAAAGAACTTTCCAATGAAGAAATCGCCGTGGATATCGAAGACTCCATTCGTCTGAACGTCTGCGCCATGGCCGTGCAGGTTTTCATCGGCGGCGAGTTTGAAAGACAGTCTATCATCAACATGACGAAAAGTGACGGCCGTCGGCAAGGATATGGCCCGCGACGCAAAGTATTTCCGGCTGGCCTGTAGAATATGCGCGGAACTGGGCGCGCACTATATCAAAACCTATTACGTGGAAAAAGATTTCGAAACCGTAACATCGTCCTGCCCGGTGCCGATTGTCATGGCCGGGGGAAAAAAGATTCCGGAACTCGATGCGTTGACCATGGCTTACAACGCTGTGCAAAAAGGGGCCGCCGGCGTGGACATGGGACGCAATATCTTCCCCAGGCGGTGCGCGCCGTCGTTCATGACAATGAAACTCCGAAAAAGGCTTTCGAGCTCTACAAGAGTTTGAAAAAATCAAAAAAATAAACCATTAACCGGAATCCCGTGAGCGTTACGATCGCAATATTTTCCAATCCCGATCATATTGGGATTGGAAAATTCGACTGGCAAACTTTAATGCGTTTCTCTGTTAAAGTTTGAGTCCCATGACGACCGGCAAAGACGATAATTTGAAAGAATATGAAAGTCGCGTACTGGTACAACAATAAAGATATCCGCATCGAAAACATTCCGACTCCGAAACCGGGGGCAAAGGAAATGCTGGTGAAGGTCATGTCCTGCGGCATTTGCGGCAGCGACATTGTCGAATGGTACCGCCTGCCGCGCGCGCCCCTCATTCAGGGGCACGAA
>JAGVUJ010000323.1 GCA_019136325.1 Deltaproteobacteria bacterium | reverse complement strand
AATGCGTTCATTAAGATTTTTTTCTGCAGTGAAGTAAGTGAGGATAGTGAGATAAGCGAGAGCGAGCGGAACGAAGCTCGAAGCGTAAGTCGAACTCCCCCTGAGCGAAGCGAATAGGGATAGTGAGCCATTAATAATTTCAAACGATAGAATTATAGGAATAAAACAGCCCCCTGTGTTTCAGATGTCTGAATACAGGGGCTGTTTTTTATCGAAGTTTGTTCTTCTTGACAGGGCATACAAAATGCCATAGATAGACGAAGTTTTTTTAAGGAGTGAAATGTTTATGTCGACCAAGAAACAGCTGAGGTCTGAAAGTATAAAAGACAAGAAAATTAAAAAATCGACAAAGATCTTCTATCTGTCTCTCATCGCCGGCGGCGGAGTTATTCTTCTGGTCATTTTTTTTACAACGATATTCAGCGCTTTATTTCCCGCGGTGGATACGGAGGCGATGAAAAGAAAAGAGAAGCATATTGTTAAAATTTATTTTTCCGATCAGCAGGAACGTTTCTTAAAATCCGAGAAACGTCATGTTGTGAAAGAAAAAGATGCCGCTTTACATGCCAAGGAAATTGTAAAGGCTTTGCTCGATGGTTCTAAAACGGGTCTGGTCAACACATTTCCCCAAGGCGTTACTGTGCGGGATGTGCAAGTCAACGATGACGGCATTGCGCTGGTAAACTTCAGCAGGGATCTGATCAAATCGTATGAAGGCAGTTCTGCCGCGGAAATGTGCACCATATATTCTTTGACAAACTCGATCGTTCAAAATATTCCGGAAATCAAAAAAGTAAAGATATTAATCGAAGGCAAGGACGTATCATCCATGCAAGGTCATATTTCCACCCGGCAAGCGTTCTCGCCGGACCTGGAATTAATCATTCCAGAACAATAGTAGAAAATTAAGTCTGCCATGGCATCGAAATCCAAAATATCACGCACGCGCAATATTGGTATCGTCGCACATATTGATGCCGGGAAAACCACCGTTACGGAAAGAATTCTTTATTACACAGGCAAATCCTACAAAATGGGAGAGGTCCATGACGGCGAAGCGGTCATGGACTGGATGCCGCAGGAGCAGGAACGGGGAATCACGATTACATCGGCCGTGACGACCTGCGCATGGCGAAATCATGACATTCATATTATTGACACGCCCGGTCATGTCGATTTTACAATCGAAGTGGAACGGTCCCTGCGGGTTCTGGATGGCGCGGTTGTCGTATTTTGCGCGGTAGGCGGTGTTGAACCGCAGTCGGAAACCGTCTGGCATCAGGCGGATAAATACGGTGTTCCTAAAATAGCTTTCATCAACAAAATGGACAGAGTCGGTGCGGACTATTTCAACGTCATGGATATGATGAGAGAGCGTTTTGCTTCCGTGCCGGTTGCTATTCAAATTCCCGCCGGCAGTGAAGACAACTTCCGGGGCGCGATAGACCTGATTAATCAAAAGATGATTGTCTGGAACGACTCCACGTCCGGTATGGAAATTTCCAGACAGGATATCCCGGATGATTTTGCAGCTCAGGTTCAATCAAGTCGTGACAACATGATAGAAGCCCTTGCGGAAGTTGATGACCACCTTGCTGACAAGTATTTAAACGGTGAGGAAATAACCGTTGCGGAAATAGAAGACGCGTTGAGGAGAGCAACCATCTCTTTAAAGATTGTTCCGGTATTATGCGGCGCGGCATTGCGCAACAAAGGCATTCAGCCGGTGTTGGATGCAATCATCAACTATCTGCCTTCCCCTGAAGATATTCCCCCTGTCAAAGGAATCAACCCTGTGACCAAAGAAGAAGAAGTCAGAAAAAGTTCAGATAAGGAACCTTTCTCCGCGCTGGCTTTTAAAATCATGATGGATGAGGGAAGAAAACTCTCCTACCTGAGAATTTATTCCGGCAAGGTTCAGGTAAACGACGAAATCTATAATCCAGTCAAGAAACGAAAGGAAAAAATAGCCCGCCTGTTGCGCATGCATGCCAATAAGCGCGAGAGAATAGATTCCGCTTCAGCAGGCGACATCATTGCCGTACTGGGCCTGAAGTCGACAACAACCGGTGACACGCTCTGCACCGAAGAGAAGCCGATCGTTCTGGAATTGATCGAGTTCTACGAGCCGGTCATCAGTCAGGCCATTGAAGCCAAAACGCCCGCTGATCAGGAAAAACTGGCAGCAGCTCTGGAAAAACTCGTGGAAGAAGATCCGACGCTCAAGGTAAAATATGAAGATGAAACGGCGCAAACGATCATTTCCGGGATGGGGGAATTGCATCTGGAGATTATTGTGGATCGTTTATTGAGGGAATTTAACTGCCACGTCAATGTCGGAAGACCGCGTGTCGTATATCGCGAGACCATTCAGAAAAAGGTGGAAACGGAAGGAATATTTGAGAAAGAATTGGGCGAAAAGAAACACTTCGGTCATGTCCGAATTACGCTGGCGCCGCGGAAACGCGGTCTGGGAAATGAAATCATCAACAAGATGGACGAAAGCCTGATGCCTGCCGAATATCACGACGCGATCGAAGAGGGCATCAGAGAAGCCATGATGAACGGCGTTTTGAACGGTTATCCGGTCATGGATGTGGAGGTTACTATTATCGGCGGTTCTTTCCGGGACGGCGAATCATCAGTCCAGGGTTACAAAATAGCCGCTTCAACCGCTTTCCGGGACGGATGTAATCTTGCGGACCCGATTATGCTCGAACCTTTCATGATGGTTGACATTATTACACCCAGTGAATTCATGGGTGATGTAATCGGTGACATCAATGCCCGTAAAGGAGAAATTCAATCCGTAAATCCCAAGGACATGGTCAGCGAAATTAAGGCAAAAGTTCCTCTAAAGGCGATGTTCGGGTATTCAACGGATCTGAGATCCTCCACTCAGGGACGGGCGGTTTTTTCCATGTTTTTTTCTGAATACAATAAGCTTTAAAATCATTAATTTTACCGCTGGTATATCTCCTATCCATTTGAGTTTTCATCAGAATAATCCCCCTGAAAATATTTTATTATTTCCTTGAAAATTACTATATATAGTAGTAGTATCTAATCCAACCCCAACATATAGCGTTATTTATTATTATTTGTTTACTATTTATATTTGCATTGATGGAGTGTTTTTATGAATTTGAAAATCAAAAAAAGAGACGGGCGATTAGTTAAATTTAACGCAGAAAAAATTACCAATGCCATTGCCAAAGCGGGCAATGCCACCGGTGAATTTGACGTTCAGGAAGCGCGTAAATTAACAATCAAAGTCTTGAATCTGGCCGAAAAACTTTTTGACAGCAAAATCCTGTCTGTTGAAGAAATCCAGGATGTTGTCGAAGAAGTTTTGCTGAATTCTCCTTATCGCAAGACAGCCAAGTCCTACATCATTTATCGTGATCAACATTCCCGCCTGAGAGATATCGCCAACAGGATGGAAGTCGATCTTGTTGATCAGTATCTGAAGAAACTGGATTGGAAAATCAATGAGAACAGCAATATGGATTATTCCTTGCAGGGGCTGAACAATTATATTTCTTCGGAAGTAAGCAAGGTTTACTGGCTCAATGAAATTTATACGCCGGAAATTCACAAAGCGCATACCGACGGAGATTTTCATATTCACGATCTCAGTCTGCTGTCCGTTTATTGCGTCGGCTGGGATTTATATGATTTGCTGCTCCAGGGATTTCAGGGAGTTTCCGGCAAAGTGGAAAGTAAGCCGGCCAATCATCTGCGCAGCGCTTTGGGCCAGGTGGTGAATTTCTTTTACACACTGCAGGGGGAAGCTGCCGGCGCTCAGGCTTTTTCCAACTTCGATACCCTGCTGGCCCCGTTTATCCGTTATGATAATTTAACCATCAAGGAAATCAAACAGGCTCTTCAGGAGTTCATTTTTAATATTAATGTGCCGACCAGAGTCGGATTCCAGACGCCATTCACCAATGTGACGCTGGATGTTACGGTTCCTAAATATTACGCTGATCAGAATGTTATTATCGGCGGCAAGCCGCAAAAAGAAACTTACAAAGAATTTCAGGAAGAAATGAATCTTTTTAACAAAGCTTTCCTGCAGGTTATGGCGGAGGGGGATGCCAAGGGTAGAGTTTTCACTTTCCCGATTCCCACATACAATATTACCAAAGATTTTAACTGGGATGATCAGAATATCAATGACTTATGGGAAATGACCGCGAAATACGGCGTTCCTTATTTTTCCAACTTTATTAATTCCGATATGAATCCGGAAGACGCGCGCAGTATGTGCTGCCGTTTGCGCATTGACAATCGTGAGTTGGAGATGAGAGGAGGCGGATTGTTCGGGTCCAACCCGTTGACGGGTTCAATCGGCGTTATCACGATTAATATGCCGCGCATTGCTTATCTTGCCAAATCCAAGAAGGATTTCCTGCAGAGACTGGAGTACCTGATGGAACTGGCCAAAGAAAGTCTGGAAACGAAGCGGAAAGTTCTGGAAAAATTCACAGACGGAAATCTTTATCCCTATACAAAATACTATCTCCGCGGCGTTAAAGAACGGTTCGACGAGTACTGGAAGAATCATTTTTCCACCATCGGTCTTGTCGGAATGAATGAGGCCTGTTTGAATTTGCTGGGCGTAAACATTGCCACGGAAAAAGGTCAGGAGTTCACCAAACAGGTGCTGGACTTTATGAGAAACAAACTCATCAGTTTCCAGAAGGAGACTGGCAATAATTACAATCTCGAATCAACGCCGGCCGAAGGCACCTCCTATCGTCTGGCGAAAATTGATAAAGAAAAATTTCCGGATATTATTACCGCCAGCGAAGGAAAATCTAAGAAGGCGGAACCGTTTTACACCAATTCCACTCAATTGCCGGTGAATTATACCGATGACATTTTTGAGGCGCTTGATTTGCAGGATGAAATCCAGACAAAATACACCGGCGGTACGGTGTTTCATACCTTTGCCGGTGAGCGGATTGATGATCCTCAATCCGTTAAGAAACTTGTCCAGAAAATTTGTTACAATTATCATTTGCCTTATATAACCTTTACGCCAACCTTCAGTGTGTGTCCGTCGCATGGTTACATCAAAGGTGAACAGGAAATATGCCCGACGTGCGCCGATGATTGCGAAGTCTATTCCCGGGTCGTCGGTTATTTGAGGCCGGTCAAACAGTGGAATAAAGGCAAGCAGGAAGAATTTGACTCTCGTCAGGTATTCAAATTCAAATAAACGAATAATTGAATCTTAATTTTATCGGACGCATTGCGTTCGTGTTTCAAAAATCAGAGGGAAAGAATGAAAATCGGCGGTTTACAAAGAATATCACTTATTGATTATCCGGGCTATATATGCGCTATTATTTTTTCACTGGGATGCAATTTTAAATGTCCCTATTGTCACAATCCGGAACTGGTTGATCCCGATATGTTCCGAACCGCCATCAATGAAAATGATGTTATTGAATTTCTTGAATCACGCAAAGGAAAACTTGATGCAGTCACCATCTGCGGCGGAGAGCCGACGATGCAGTCTGATGTGATTCCTTTTATCAGAAAAATAAAACAAATGGGATTTGCCGTGAAGTTGGATACCAACGGATCTTTGCCGCAGATTATCAAGGTGTTGCTTGACGAAAAATTGATTGATTATGTCGCCATGGATGTAAAGGCGCCTCTGGATAAATACAAGGACATCGTAAAGACTCCGGTCAATCAGGATTCGATCCGGGAGAGTATCCGATTAATTTTGAAGGCAAAGATTCCGCATGAATTTCGAACGACGCTTGTGCAGTCGCAACTGGATGAGGATGATATTTTGCAGATTGGGAAAATGATCGGCGGCGCCAGTCATTATGTTCTGCAAAATTTTATTCCGACGAAGACGCTGGATAAAAAATTCGCCAGGGAAAAGTCTTTTCCCGACGAAAAATTGCAGCAAATCAAAAGTCATCTTGAACAGCATATATCTGCTGTTACGATAAGATAAAAGATCAATATAACGCTTATATATCAATCGGTTAAAGGCATGATATAAAGTGTATTCGCGGGTGTGCTTAACCGCGAGTTTGCACGGTTTGCGTGATTACAAAAGATTCAAATGATTGGACGTAATGGTTATCCTTGTGCATTAGATTAAAGCCAGGCTATCGGCAACGGCCATGCCGGCACGAGTCGGGCGCAAGCTTCCTTTCTCTAATGCTGCAAGTTTGTTTTTGGTTAACGTGTCGATTGTGATTTTTTTCTCCGCGAGTAAATCAAAGCCGTATTTTGTTTTGTAGTGTTTCAGATTAATGCCTTCCTTTGTGCGCAGACCGAGAAACAAAGCCTCCAGTCGCAGCTGCTGGGTTGTAAGAATTTCAGCATCCTCTACAGGCATTTTCCCATCATCTATTTCTTCGATGTAGGTATTGACCGAAGCCATGTTCCACCAGCGCTTATTGTCCAGAAAAGAATTTGCAGCAGGCCCAAGGCCCAAGTAAGGCGTGTGCCGCCAGTATTTCTGATTGTGACGAGATTTAAATTTATTTCTGCGGGCGAAATTGGAAACTTCGTAATGAATATAACCGGCGTTTTCCAGTTCTTCGGCGGTTGTTAAAAATAGTTTCAGTTCAGTCTTTTCATCGGGAAGATGCCATCCTTCCGCGTCATATTTTTTATAAAGCGGCGTATTTTCATCCAGTGAAAGCTGGTAGCAGGAAAGGTGCTCCGGTGCGAAAGAAACGGCTTCCTGTAAAGTATTTTTCCATGATTTGATGCCCAGGCCGCGAACGCCGTAAATCAAGTCGATTCCCAGATTGTTGAACCTGGCTTGCCTTGACGCTTCAATTGCGGCAATGGCTTCTTTGGATGAATGTCTGCGCCCAAGGAATTTTAAAATTCTGTCGTCAAACGATTGAATGCCGATATTCAGGCGATTGATGCCGATGTCACGCACTGCTTTCAGGTATTCGAACGAAATATCGCCAGGATTGGCCTCCAGTGTGATTTCAGTGTTTTTATCAATCGTGTAATATTTATTTACGGCTTCAAGACTGTCGGCCAATTGCTGCGGAGACAGCAGGGAAGGCGTGCCGCCGCCGATATAGATGGTGTCAAATGATGAAAAAACATTACGGTAATGTTGAATTTCTTTTTTTAATGCCGCAATATAATCAGGAATAAGATTGACTGATTTGATCGAACAAAAGCTGCAATAGCCGCATTTACTGAGGCAGAAAGGAACGTGAATATAAAGCCCAGCTTGTTCTTTTTTCATAAAAAAATTCAGATGTCATTTCGATGCGAAGCGAGAAATCTTATCCTTTATTGCAATTTGGCACTTTAAAATTCTCATCCCGACACATCGGGTGAGGAATGACAAGCACTCTGGCGCTGTATTTTTAGTGAAAATAACGAGTCAAAGTCATTAGTCCGTATCCGACTTTAGTACTGCCAAAAACGCGCTTTGCGGAATGCTCACCGAGCCGATCATCTTCATACGTTTCTTGCCGGCTTTCTGTTTTTCGAGGAGTTTTCTTTTCCGGGTTATGTCGCCGCCGTAGCATTTGGCCGTGACATCTTTGCGGAAGGCGCTGATGGTGCTGCGCGCGATAATTTCTCCGCCGATGGCTCCCTGAATGGCAATCTTGAACATCTGTCGCGGTATCTCGTCTTTAAGGCGCTCGCAGGCCAGAAGCGCTCTGGAGCGTGCCCGTTCGCGATGAACGATCTGTGAAAGCGCGTCAACCTTTTCACCGTTCACTAGAATATCCATCAGGACCAGATTGCTTTCGCGGTAATCAATGATGTCATAATCAAACGAACCGTATCCCTGCGTCACTGATTTAAAACGGTCATAAAAATCATAAATCACTTCAGCAAGCGGCATCTCGTAGGATAATTCCACACGGCCGGGGCCGGTATAATTCATGACGGAATTCACGCCACGCTTTTCCATACACAGTTTCATAACCGCTCCCAGGTAACGTTCCGGAAGCATCATGGATGCGCGGATAAAAGGTTCCTCGCCTTTGTCGATATCGGTCGGATCGGGATAATGTGCGGGATTATCCACATAGATAACCGTTTTGTCTTTGAGCGTGAAACGGTAACGCACACTGGGCACGGAGAGTATGATGGAAAGATCAAATTCTCTTTCCAGCCTTTCCTGTACGATATCCAGATGCAGTAAACCCAGAAACCCGCAACGGAAACCCTGTCCGAGAGCCGCAGAAGAATCCTTTTCATAAATGAAAGACGCATCGTTCAGCTTGTATTTTTCGAGCGAATCGGCCAAGTCCTGATAATCGTCGGAAGCGATGGGATAGATGGACGCAAAAACAACCGGCTTGACTTCCTTGAATCCGGGCAGAGGCTGAGAGCACGGTCTGTCCTGAAGCGTGATCGTGTCGCCGGTGCGCACATCGGCAACCGTTTTTACACCGGCGATGATGTAGCCGACTTCCCCGGCGGAAAGTTTGTCGCGTTTGGTGCGTGTCAGCAGAAAATGCCCGACTTCTTCAACTTTGTGGGTCGCGCCGCTGGACATGAACCGGATGATGTCTCCACTTTTTACGGTTCCTTCAAAGATACGGCAGTGGATAATCGTGCCGCGGAATGAATCGTATTTGGCGTCGAAAATCAAAGCCGCCAGAGGATTGTCCGGGCTCCCTTTAGGCGACGGAATGCGCAGAACAATCGCTTCCAGAACCTCCTCGATACCGATTCCTTCCTTGGCGGAACATTTAATGTGCGTGAACGGATCCAGTCCCAGTTCGGAATCGATTTCCTCCAGCACACGTTCGATGTCCGCGGACGGAAGATCGATTTTGTTGATGACCGGAATGATTTCCAGATCGTGTTCCATCGCCAGATAAAGATTGGCCAGCGTTTGTGCCTGCACGCCCTGCGCTGCATCGATCAATAAAAGAACGCCTTCACAGGAGGCCAGTGAACGGGAGACTTCATAGGAAAAATCAACATGTCCCGGTGTATCAATCAAATTCAATGTATAAGACTTGCCGTCATGAGCGCGATAGGGCAGGGAGATGGCATTGCTTTTGATGGTAATACCCCGCTCCCGCTCGATATCCATATTATCCAGAATCTGATCCTGAAAATTTCTCTCATTACAGACACCGGTAAATTGAATCAGACGGTCGGCCAGCGTTGATTTGCCGTGATCAATATGCGCAATGATGCTGAAGTTTCTTATATTTTCCATAAAACTGTTTTAAAAAAAGCCCTCCATGATGGTTCGGGGGGCTTTTTTGTTTAATATTTCCTGACCAGTTAAGCCAGTTTTTTCATGAGATCTTCAGATACTTCCTTGACGCCCACACTGCCGTCAACGGAAATCACTTTTGATCTTTCTTTGAAATAATTGACTGCGGCCGGCAAACGGTTTTGCCGTCATGCTCGTGCGGTTTGATCGCATCGATGAAAATGTTGTTGGGATGGTTGTTGTCGATTTTGCAGAGTCTGCGTCCCATGATGCGGTTCTTGGCTATTTCGCGGTCCAGCATGATTTCGATGACATAATCAAGCTTGATGTTTTCTTTCTGCAGAGCGGCCCAGAGCGCTTCAGCCTGCGCCAGATTGCGGGGGAAGCCGTCCAGAAGCCAGCCTTTTTTGCAGTCATCTTCTTTAAGGCGGTCAAGGATCATGGGGATGGTGATATCGTCCGGGACGAGTTCGCCGCGGTCGATAAAGGCTTTCGCTTTTTCGCCAAGCGGGGTTTTCTTCGAAATATTCTGCCGGAAAATAACGCCGGTTTCAATATGCGGCACGCCATATTTTTTTTGCACAATCGCGCCTTGAGTTCCTTTACCACTGCCGTTGGGGCCAAAAATTAAAATATTCACTTTGTGAGACTCCTTTCGTCATAAATTAAAGTTGAAGTCTTATAATGTATTGCATCTATTTTAGCAATATAAAAGAATTACGGAAGGAACTGTTGATCGGGAACGCATTCCGCAGGGAAGCGCAGTTATGAATGGACATTTTCCTTACCGGTAACGTCTGGAAGACCTTGCAAAATATACCCTGAATGGCACGATAATCTGCTGCGTTGCGCTTCAAGCCGCACCGTTCAACGTATACGTTTTGCTTCCGGAATTGGAGTCTCGTTAATGACAGGAACATCCGGGTGGGCAGGAGGTTGCCGAGCAGGATGAGCCGGTTGAACCTGAAGAACCTTTGGATTTTCGTTTGGCCGAGACGGACATGACTTTCTCCGTTTGTTTGACGCCGCATTTCGGGCAGGAAAGGCCTTTTTCTTCCCGGGGCGAGAAAATCAAAGCTTCGAATATTTTTTTACATTTTTTGCATCTGAATTCATAAATAGGCATGTGTTTTCAATCCTTCAAGGCTTTTTATCATGGGTTTAAACCCCTCAGCAAGCTGCGGGGTCTTATCCCCTCCGCTGTGCAAGATTGTTCGACTTACAATTCAGCCCCACATAGATCCGCATGTGGGATAATTTCACTTACGCTTCGATCTTCATTTCATTCGCTCTGAACGAGTGTGATGAAAATTTGAGTCTAACAATAAAATATGCAGGAACTCGATAATGTCAAGTCCAAACCGTTCAATGGCCATTTAACGACTTGGATTTCCTGCTGGCATACGATTTTTCTCCGTGTTTTCCACTTCTTTAATTGCCTTATTGATCTCTGTGTGTCTTTCCGATCCAGTTGGGAAATATTTCAGAGCTTCTCTGAAATGAAACAGGGCGCTGTCTTTTTTATTTTTCTGCTTGAAATGTAAACCGAAGTAATAATGGGAGTCTCCTTTATTCTGGAGTTTCCCATAAGCCATGGCAATGAAGTAATGAATATCCTGATGATCGGATACTCTGTCCTTAATGGCCAGAAAACAATCAAGCGCGTTCTGATATTTTCCGGAAGAAAAATATACGCGACCCAAGGCCAAAGTTACTTCATCGTCCTGATGATCAATGCGTGATACTTTTAAAAGGTATTCCTGCGCTAAGTCGGTTTGACCCAGCTTCAAGTAAAGCAAGCCTGTGTTTTTGAGAATATCTTTATCGTTGGGAGAAAGCAGGAGGGCTTTTTGATAATGTTGCAGAGCGGATTCTGTCTTTCCCATCTGATCTTCCGTCAATGCCAGATCATAGAGTACATCAATGTCTTCAGGATGATTTTTTAAAGACTGTTCCAGCCTTCTGAGCTTTTTGCCGGTTTCCGATGTGTCCAGCGGAATGATGGCCTGAATTCTCTTGAAATTACCTATGATATTATCTGCTCCTTTTCGATTGTACTGAGTCAGGATCAAGCTATCCATGTAGACGATCCGGTCATCGGTTCCGGGATGTGTTTGCAGGTAGGAAGGCATTGTTTTAGATAGGAATTCATTCTGTTTCATGATTTTCAGGAAATCAATCATGGACGTCGGTGTGTAGCCCGCTCGGACAAGATATTCAATGCCCATCCGATCCGCTTCTTCTTCATGTTCACGCATGTATCTTAACGTCATGCTGCTCGAACCGGCCAGGGAAAAGGCGGCAATGGCCGCAGAGGTTTCTCCGCCTCCGCCAAGGAAGACGCCGGCCAGCATGGCTGCCAGCGCCGCCATGTTTAATTTTGTCGACTTTGAAATAATGCTGGCAACGTGACGCGCATTGGCGTGACCGATTTCGTGGGCAATGACACCGGCCAGTTGGGCTTCATTTTCAGCGACCATCAGCAATCCTTTGTTGATGTAAATGTAGCCGCCGGGCGTTGCAAAAGCATTGATCGCTGAGCTGTCAATGACGAAAAAATTGAACCGGAAAGGCGCTTTGCTGGTTTGAGCAAGAACCAGATTGCCGACTTTGTTTATGTAATCTGTGATTGTTTTGTTGTCGAGAATCAGGTGGTGTTCGGCCATTTTATCATAAAATTCCTTGCCAAGCTTTTTCTCATCTTCGATGGTGAATTCGGCAAAACAAATATTTGTCTTGAAAAGAAATATCAGAACAATAAGCACAAAACCAAGGAGATGAACCCCGAGGGAAGCCCTTGACCCTGATTCCGCTCCAAGGGGCCGGGTATGATATCCTCGGTTTATGGCGGGATTGTGCGACGTGCAAATTTCAATATCCTCCGTTTTTGAAAGTTGAGTTGCACAATAAATATATTGATTTTGACGGGATTTACGCATAGATAATTCCAAAATAATATAATTAAGCGTCATATTACCTTCTTTATTTTTTAAAGACAAGTTTTCATTCAATGACGGAAAAAGGATTGTTGGTTATGGACAAGAAGCCTGTGATAACAATTGACGGACCTGCCGGCGCCGGTAAAAGCACCATAAGCAAAATTCTGGCTCAGAGGCTCGGATATCTTTATCTGGATACCGGTGCTCTTTACAGAGGTCTGGCCTATAAAGCCGTAAAGTGTAAGATGCCTGTCGATGAGATTTCGGCTCTGTCCGATTTATGCTCGGTCACAAAAGTGGAATTGAAAAACATTGACGGTCGGATGAAAGTTTTTGTCGACGACGAGGATGTGGAAGATAAAATCCGCACGGAAGAAGTCGGACTGGCCGCTTCCACCCTATCCGCGTTTGCGATGGTTCGCGCAAAATTGCTTAATCTCCAGCGAGAGGCCGGTTTGCGTGGCGGGATTATCGCTGAAGGAAGGGATATGGGATCGGTCGTTTTTCCGGATGCCGATTACAAATTTTATCTGGATGCAACTTTCGGCGAACGGACCAAAAGGAGGCATCAGGAACTGTTGCTTAAGAATAACCAGGCCGATTATCAATCAATTCGAAAGGATATGATGATCAGAGACAGCCAGGACAGCCAACGGGAAATAGCGCCTTTGAAAGCGCCTGCGGGAGCAGTCATCATCAATTCTGATAATTTATCCATCGAAGAGGTTGTTGAAAAAATTATGTCAAATATTTCGTCAATATAGCCTTTAACATGCTGATTTATATTTAAATGATTTATGTTGATATTTAATATTTGGTATGTTAAACCTTAAAAATTACAGGGTTTCATAAAAAATAGGGGGTATCGGTTTAATGGTTAACAATAACAACGCAAACTTAACTAAACAAGGGGAGGTTGACGAGAAATCTTTGCCGAAGAATAATTCAACTTCACAAAAAGAAGAAGAAATGGATTTCAAAGAACTTTACGAACAAAGCCTTAATCAATTTCAATATGGGGATATAGCGACCGGCAAGGTCGTGCAGATCAAAGACGACAGAATCATGGTTGACGTCGGCTGGAAGACAGAAGGCTTTATTCCGATAGACGAAATAAAAGACGCCAGGGGAAATATTAATATTTCCGTCGGCGATGAAATAGACGTGTTTATTGATAGAAGGGATTCCGAGGGCAATCTGGTTCTGTCCCGAGACAAGGCATCCAAAGTCAAAATATGGGACGAGATTAAAAACGCCTGCGAAAACGACACACTGGTGGAAGGTGTTGTGGTTGAAAAAGTCAAGGGAGGGCTTTCCGTCGATATCGGCATTATCGCTTTTCTTCCCGGATCACAGGTCGATGTTCGTCCGGTTAAAGATCTGGACAAATTTGTCGGCCAGACACTTGATTTCAAAGTGCTGAAATACGACAGAAAACGTAACAATGTTGTTTTATCACGCCGTGCAATCGTGGCTTCGGAAAGAGAAGCAGAAAAGCAGGATATCCTGAAGAATATCAAAGAAGGTAACGTTGTCGATGGCATCATTAAAAATATAACCGATTATGGCGTTTTTGTCGATCTGGGCGGGATTGACGGACTGCTTCATGTTACCGATATTTCCTGGGGGAGAATTGTCAAACCGTCGGAGATGTTTCAGAAGGGTGATAAAATTACCACGAAAGTGCTTTCTTTCGATTCGGAGAAGGAAAGAGTTTCTCTGGGTCTCAAACAATTAACGGAAAATCCCTGGGAGAAAATAATGGAAACGTATCCCGTGGGATCTGTGGTCAAAGGAAAAGTCGTGAATTTGACCGATTACGGCGTTTTTGTAGAATTGAAATCAGGTGTTGAAGGACTGGTTCATATATCGGAAATGTACTGGACAAGAGAAATCAAACACCCGTCCAAGGTTCTCAGTATCGGTGAAGAAATTGACGTGATGGTGCTGGAGGTTAATCCTCAGAACAAGAGGATTTCTTTAAGTCTGAAGCAGACAACTCCCAATCCCTGGGAAAAACTCAAGGAAAAATATCCGGTTGGAACGGTGATAAAAGGCGTTGTCAGAAACATTACCAACTTTGGCGTATTCGTGGGCGTCGAAGAAAAAATTGACGGTTTGATTCACGTGTCGGATATTTCCTGGAAGCATCGGGTCAATCATCCGTCCGAATATTTTAAAAAAGGCCAGGAAGTCGAAGCGGTCGTTTTAAACATTGATGTGGAAAACGAAAAGTTTTCCCTGGGCATCAAACAGATCGAAAAAAATCCGTGGGATGAGCTGTCGGAGAAATATGCTCCGGGCAGTGTTGTCACGGGTAAAATCACAAACTTTACCGATTTCGGCATTTTCATGGAAATCGAAGAAGGGATAGAAGGGCTTGTTCATATTTCCGAAATAAGCCAGAAGCGTGTCAAAACGTCTTCGGAACTTTATTCGGTTGGCGATACGGTTTCCGCCGTCGTGAAAAGCATCGATCCCAAATCCAAGAAAATACGATTAAGCATTAAAGAATTGGAGGCTCCGGCTCCGACGCCCGCCTCCAATCAATATATCAACAATACGGAAAATATCGGTTCCAATCTCAGTCATGCTCTTGCTGACGTGAAAATAAACACGAAACAAAAGGACGAATAAGACATGAGAAAACATCCCGTGCTTTTTGGAATGTTGATCCTTATTGCGTTTGGCGTGATCTTATATCTATCCTTTTACAGGGCCGGTTTTAATTCGGGCAAGGCCACCGGTTTTTCATTAAAAGATAAAATCGGCGTTGTGCCCGTTGAAGGCATGATTGCCGACTCGCTGGAAATTGCCGAACAACTGGAAGAATTTGGAAAAGATGATTCGATCAGTGCGGTCGTTCTCCGGGTGGATTCGCCTGGAGGCGGCGTTGCCGCTTCTCAGGAAATATACGATGCCGTCATTGAGCTCAGGAAAACAAAAAAAGTGGTTGCGTCCATGGGTTCGATTGCGGCTTCCGGCGGTTTGCTAGTCGCCTGCGCGGCCGATAAAATTGTCGCCAATCCCGGCACCATAACCGGCAGCATTTCGGCCATCATGCAGTTTGCTAATTTCGAAGAGCTGCTCAAGAAAGTCGGCGTAAAATCGTCCGTAGTGAAAAGCGGCGAATACAAGGACATCGGCTCTCCGTTACGAGACATGACCCCTGAAGAAAAAGTCATCGTTCAGGATCTGGTGGACGATATTTACAACCAGTTCGTTGACGTGATTGTAAAAGAAAGAAAGCTTTCCCGGGAAAAAGTTATCGAGATCGCCGATGGACGGGTTTTTTCCGGCCGCAGGGCGAAGGAACTGGGCCTCGTGGATTATCTCGGCGATATGTCTTCCGCCGCAAAACTCGCGGATAAATTAGCAGGAGGCAACGGCAAGTTCGATTTGGTTTATCCTTCAAAGAAAGGGGCGTCTGTTTTCGATTATTTACTGGAAGGCGCGGCAAGTAAAATAAGCGCTTCACTCGAGGAAAAAATGGAGACGAAAAGCGGCATCAGTTACTTGTACTATCCCGGAAGATAAAGGAAAATTTATTATGACAAAAAACGATTTGATAAAAAAATTACAGGAAGAACTCAAAACGTATTCTCTCAAGGATGTGACATATGCCGTCAATATCATTTTTGACTCGATGGTTGATGCGATAAAACGCGGCGAGCGCATTGAACTGAGGGGATTCGGAAGTTTTGAAGTCCGGGAAAGAAAACCGCGCATGGGTCGCAACCCCAAGTCAGGCGCCCAGGTGAAATTGAAGGAGAGAAAAGTTCCCTTTTTTAAAACAGGAAAAGAACTTCGCCTCATGGTAGATAATAAAAAATGACATACCATACTCTGATTGTTGAAAAGAAAAAAAAGTACGCCGTCATTAAATTGAATCGCCCTCATGAAATGAATGCGATTACCAAAGAAATGCATCGGGAATTGTATGATGTTTTTACCAATATGGAAACCGATTCCGATGTGCGGGCGGTCGTGCTGACCGGCGGAGAGTATGTTTTTTCGGCCGGTATGGATATCAAGGAAATGAACAGTCTCCCTGATAAAGAAAGCGATGAATTCCTGAAATCGATGATCAAATATTTAAAAAAGATCTATGCGTTCAAGAAACCGGTGATTGCTGCCGTGGGCGGCATCGCACTGGGCGGCGGTTTTAACCTGGTGACCGTTTGCGATCTTGTCGTCGCATCCGAAAGCGCCATCTTCTGTCATCCGGAATTGAAATTCGGGTTTAATCCGTTCTTTTATCCTCTGAGCCAGATTGTCGGCATTACCAAAGCCAAGGAAATCGTGATGCTGGGAGAACCGATCGGCGCCAATGAGGCGTTGAAACTGGGGCTGATCAATAAAGTCGAACCGCCGGAAAGATTCATGGAAGTGGCGGAAAGCATCGCAGATACTCTTTCTCAGCGTTCTCCGAGAGCTTTTGAAGAATTGAAAAATCTGTGCTCCATCGTTCCCCGTATGGATAAGATGGCCGCCATGGACATCGAATCGTCGATCTGCGCTTTGCTTTTTACCCGCGATGAGCGAAAAGAGCAAATGAAAGAAGTGCTGTCGAAAGACAAAACAAGGAAGAAGACATAAATCCCCTTCCTTGACATATCAAATCTCTATATCATCATGCTAGAGACTGTCCCAGTCATTGCCGGGCGCGGCAAAATCCTTGAGTTGATCCCGCCTCTTTTTGTGCTGGAGTTTCTTCAGGGCTTTGGCTTCAATCTGACGGATGCGTTCACGCGTAACCCCCATCATATCGCCGACTTCTTCCAGCGTAAACGGACCATAATTGCAGGCAACCCAGGTGCAGTTCAGAAAGGATTCGTTTTTTAAACGCCACTCACAGGTTGTGTCTGCACAGATTTCGGCGATGAGAGTGTTCTTTTTCTTGCATTTATACATATTAATCATGGAGAAAACTCCTTATTTTTGAAGTTTTGCTTGAATATAATAATTTATTTAAGGAAATCAAGTAAAAAGATAAAAAAAATTTAATGAGACCCAAATTTCAGAAACGAAGTGCACTGAAATTTGGAGGTCGAATTATCCCCAACGCGAAAAGCGTTGTGGGATACTGTAATTCCATTCGGCAGAAACGTATAAATTACAGAAACAACTGCCGTATTCCCTGACATCGTCCGGCCGGTACTGGCAGGGACAGATAATATCGGCGTCTTTTTCACGGTTGCCTGCGGCCAGACGGCAGGGGCAGGACATATAGCCGTAACGTTCCTTATTGACCAGAAGATCGGCCAGAATGCTTAAGACCCAATCCTTGTCTTTATTGAAAAAGAAACCTTTGGGCTCCTGAACCTTCTTCATCATGTCGTAAAGTTCGGCGGGAGTCATTAAATGCCCAAAGCCTCCTTGATGGCGTTTTCTTTGAATCCGATAATGACCTTGTCGCCGATTAGAATGGTCGGGAAAGAGCGATCCGGATTGAACTGCATCACTTCTTCCAGCATTTTCTGCCGGTCTTCTCCCTGCAGGAGATCGACGTCAACAAAGTCAAACGTAATACTGTTTTCGTTTAAAAACTTCTTTGTCGCCTTGCAGTGACTGCACGTGCTTAATGTGTAGATTTTAATTTTAGCGGCCATGTCCTTCTCCTTGTTTATAGTGGTTCCAATTTAACCGGATTTTGGAAAAATGGCAATTGGATATTTTAATGAACTGAAAGGAATAAATCACCATAGGCGGCAGGCTAACGCTGGGCCTCAGCCGTATGGCCTCTGGTTCAGCCAAGTCTTTTTGACTTGGCTGTCGATAATCTAGATATGATGAGTATATATACGGTCGAGTCAAAAAGACTCGACCGATCTTGTGGGACTAGACCGATCTCGCTTTTAATTTATTTTTATAAAGGTGTCAAAAATCCCACGTCCCAGCCAACTTTGTTGGCGGGATTGTTCCTCCTGCGTTTCGAGCTTCACTCTATTCGCTCTCAGCGGGAGTCACGATCGCTGCGCTCCTGGGATAATTCGACTAACGACTCAAACTTCATCCCGACTCATCGGGATTCGTTTTCGTCAAGTCTCATTATTATTTCATCATAACTCTTTCTCCATTTTGGCGGGATAAGTGTTTTTGTTTTGTCGAAATGGCCGATGGCCAGTAAACAGGGAATCCAGTACTGTTCAGGGATATTAAACGCTTTGTGAACGCCGTCAATGTCGAATCCGTCCATCGGGTGAGAATCAAGGCCGGCATCTTTGGCTGCCAGCATCAGCGCCATGGCGAAAAATCCGGTATTCTTGCAGGCAAACGCCAGTTGACGTTCCGGCGTGGCTCCGTAAAGAGAAAGGGTTGCCTTGCAGAACCAGTCGTACTGCTCCTGCTTCATAATGCCTTCTTTGACTGATTCGATAAAATCTTTTTCGAAACCGGGATTGCCTTTCTTCCATCCTTCACGATCCGCCAGAACAATCAGGACGACGGGCGCTTCAGTAATTTTCGGCTGATTCATGGCCACTTTTCTCAACATTTCTTTTTTCCCTTTATCCCTTAGAACGATCACTCTCCACGGCTGAAGATTGAAGCCTGAAGGCGCCAGCGCCGCAGTTTCTATGATTTGTTTGAGCTGCGCGTCAGTTACATCCCGGGTCGGGTCGAAAAAATTTACGGCACGACGTTGTTTTATGACATCTTTGAATTCCATAGCACACCCCCAATACGATTAGTTGTCGAAAATTTGAAAATCTTAAATCTTAATTCCCTTCGTGTCCTTTGGTTAAATAGAACGTGGCCAGGTCGAAAAAGATCGTCATCCGCCTCAACAGTTCAAACGTCATCAGCAGTCCCAGATGCTTCTGCAGGGCGTCCTGAGCCAGGGCGAACGTCCAAATGTGCTTACGGATGAGGCTCAACGCGCTCAAAGCGCCGCTGATTTTAAAACCGGATTTTTTTCTTTCCCGTCCCAGTTTGGTGTAGAAACTTCTAAGTTGATCAACATCGTCCATGCCGCCGAGCCAGAGGGTTAATTGCGAGAGAATCCTGTCGCAGATATTATAAAGAATCACTCGGTCCACCTTGTGATACTCGGTGGTGGAAGGATTCACGGCGACATCTTCCAGCCATTGATCGATAATTTTTTCTTTGTTCTTGATGATGACGTTGACCAGGCGCCTCGTCAGAGAATTTTTTGCGATGGCAGGCGGAAGGGTTCTTTTATCGGCGTGTTCAATTAAATCATATATTGCCCAGTAATCCTTTCTGCTTTTGATATAAGCGTCCAAGGCGCGTTTGTTGGAGCGGAAGGCAAGGGGAGGCAGTTTGTTGACCGGCCAGAATTTGGCCTGCGAGCAATCATCGCCGGCGCAAATCTTCCCGCCGGTTTGCTCCACGATAAACGTCAGGAAAAGCAGATCGCCGTAAAAGCGGCTTTTATAGGAATCGACATCCAGCAGTTTGACGATTTTTCCCTTGATGCCGGTTTCTTCCGACAGCTCGCGCAGGGCCGCTTCCTCGATGCTTTCCCCGGCTTCGGCAAATCCGGTTGGCAGACACCATAATCCCTTCGAGGGAGCCCGGTCGCGTTTGACCAGCAGGATCCGGCGCGATGATTCCAGAATGGAGGAAACCACCGGTAGCGGGTTTTCATAGAAAAAAGAATTGCAGACGGGACAAAAGTCGCGTTGAACATTGTCCTCATATTTTTTGATGATGATTTCGCCGCAGTACGGACAATGTCTCCTTTGTTTTTTCATTTCAAATCCTCTGGTTTTACGGGAAGGGAACAGATGAAAATTCTGTCGTCCTTGCACATGGTGACAGAACTCTTCCTTGCCGCCAGGTCTTTTAATTCTTCATAAAGCTGATGAATGATTGTTTGATCGCTCGCATTGCTTCCGGTCAGAAAAAACGACTTTTTAAACTGGAAATAATTCATGAAGTGTTCAATGTCCTGAGGCTGAAAGACAAGCGTATTTTTAAAATCGATCGCTTCTATCCGATTGAAAAAAGGGTTGAGAAGATTTTCGCCGTTCTCCGCGGAGAACTGGTCAAATATAATTTCTATCGGCAGAGAGGGGCTGTTTTCGAGGGAATTGTTTTGTCTGAGAATTCTTTTTACAAGTTCAACCATTTCCCGCATGTCCCGGTTGGAGTGGGTGATGGTGATAAACAAACCGTCTTGCTTCAGCACGCGTGCGATTTCCGGGACAATCTCGGGGAAAAAATATAAAGCGTAGCTGCAGATGATCAGGTCCAGTGAATCGGAATGATATTTCTTGATTTTCTCAATGCCCGACGAGGAAAATGATCCTTCATATCCGGCGCGTCGGCAGGCTTCCAGAAAAAACGGCTTGTATTCGGGAATAATATCGACGCCGGTTATTTTTGCATTCGGGTGTAATTTATTCTGCAGGGCCTCGGTAAAAGCACCGAACGCGCAGCCCAGTTCCAAAACGCTCCGGCAATGGGACAGGTCGATCCTGTTCAGGGCGGCCTTTCGGATATCTTCTTTGTTGGTGGAAAAACGTCTGATTAACTGCGCAATAGCCAGGTGTTTCTGGACGTTGCGGAAAACGTTGCGAATCTTTCTTTTATCGAGGACTTCCGCCATCTGAATGCCTGTATTAAAATAAAGATTTCAGTTATTTTCCGCATTCATGATTTTTGCCACTCTTCTTGAATGCCTGTCTCCCGCGAATTTTGTTTCCATGAATTTTTCAATTATTTCCGTGACCGGCACAGCGTATTGCACGCGTCCGCCCAAGGCGATAAAGTTGGCATCGTTATGTGCTTTGGCCATTTCGGCGGTAAAGAGGTCATGAATCAGGGCGCACCGGATGCCGTTGATCTTATTGGCGGTGATGCATACGCCGATTCCGGTTCCGCAAAGCAGGATGCCGAAATCGTAGCCTCCTTTTTTAAATTCCATGCAGGCGGCAACGGCAATATCCGGATAATCGACAGGATCTTCACTGGCTACCCCCATGTCCTTTACGTCGCAGTTTTTTGTTTTCAAGAACGCAATGATATCGGCTTTTAATTTTACCGCGCCATGATCGGAAGCAATAATGATTCTTTGCATTGAAAGTCCTTGTTAAGAAAGTATTATGGATATTTGTTCTTATTTTTACGATATTATAAAATAAGTCAATAAAAAATCTTTGCGTCAGGAAGATATTTAAGTTAAAAAGTCTCATGCGGGAACTCATGGTGAAATATTTTGATTATCTTCTGGTCGAACGCGGGATGGCTCAAAATACGCTGGAGTCCTACGGACGCGATTTGCGCCGGTATATTTTCTTTATCGAAGAAGAAAAGAAAATAAATGACATAACAAAAGTAACGCCGGAAGTGATTGTCGAATATCTGACCAGGATCCGGAATGAAGGCCTGGCGGCGAACTCCATGAACAGGTCGCTGGCCGCTTTAAGAGGGTTTTATAAATATCTTCTGCGGGAAAAAATATTAACGGAGAATCCGCTGGCCAATATTGAGCTGGCCAAAGTATGGATGAAGCTGCCGGAAACGATCAGCAAAGAGGAAATGAAGATCATCCTGGCCCAGCCCGGAAATCAGAGCAATGCCGATATCCGCAATGCCGCCATGCTCGAGCTTTTATATGCGACGGGAATCCGTGTGTCTGAATTAATCAACCTGACCATGAACAGTATTAACTGGCAGGTGGGATTTTTAATTGTCATGGGCAAGGGAAGCAAGGAAAGGATTGTTCCGATCGGCAAAATAGCTTACGATTGCACACGACGTTATGTTGATGAGATCAGACCCCGGTACATGCAGAAAAAGAGCACAGATGTTTTATTTTTGAATCGCTTTGGGAAGAGATTCACCAGACAGGGTTTCTGGAAAATTGTTGCCGCTTACGCCAAAAAAGCCGGATTGCAAAAAAAAGTTTATCCGCATACATTCCGGCATTCGTTTGCGTCGCATCTGCTGGAGGGCGGCGCGGATTTGCGCACCGTGCAGGTCATGCTGGGTCATTCTGATATTTCGACAACGCAAATTTACACGCATATAACCAGGGAAAGATTGAAGGAAGTGCACAGCAAGTATCATCCGCGCAGCTGATATAAAAAATATCAAACGCGATTTTGAAAAGATGATGATTCACTCAATGAGGACACCAGAGATGGAAAGGCATCGTGATCAGAAAACACCGAAGCGGCGAATGTCGTTTCCGGTTCAAAAAACAGCCATCGTGCTGGCTGTCATCAGTGGTGTGTTATTAATTGTTGTTTTTCTTTCCCGGAATGTTTTTTCTTCTTTTGCCCTTCAGGCATCCAGAATTAAAAACACCTTTGCTCATTACGCGCTCAAGGAAAAGCCGCAATTTTATTATCTGGAGCTGGAAAAAAACGGCAAGGATATCCGCATCGGAAGAAACAACGGGCTGGAAATCACTTACCGCGACGAATTTGTGGTCAAATCCGTTGTCAGCGATGATTTATCGGGTCGATACACGTATGTTAAATTTAACGGATTCAGCGACCGGGACAATGATCTGGGCGTTTTGCTGAAGGGTATTGATTTTGTTAATAAGATCATCATGAAAGGAACGGCCATAGAAAATTCCGACACGGTTGCCGGTTATCATATCCAGGTCAATTACCGGGATGAAACGATAGCGACGGTGCCGATTAAAATTGTCATTACGCCTCAGGACTGGTTTCGGTTCGCGAAAGATTCTTCCAATGTCAATCAGCAGATCGAGTATTTGAAGAAGGCGATTGCGCTCAACCACAACGATGTCAGTGTGCGTAAAATTCTGGCGGGCGTTTATGCGCGTCACGGCCGACCGGATGACGCAGGCAATCTGTATAAGGAAGTATTGAGCATTAAACCCGATGATACCGTCGCCATGCTGGAGCTGGTAAAGATTAATGTCAAACAGAAGCAATTCGATGATGCGATCAAAATGGCCAGAGAAATCGTCAGAATAAATCCGAAGGAAACAGAGGCCTATCTGGCGCTGGGTCTTTCTCTAGAGGAGAAGAAGTTGTGGGCTCAGGCGGTTCAAAGTTACCGGGAGGCGGTCAGATTGGAGCCCGATAATTATTCAGCCAGATTCCGGCTGGCGGAAGCCTACAAAAACAGCCGGATGTTCAAAGAGGCCGTCGAAGAATATAAATATATAGCCGACCGCTCCCGGGAACCGGAACAGGCCTTGTTTGCCCTCGGCGATATTTATCTGAAGCTTAAAAAAAATGATGAAGCAATAGAATATTACAAGGAAATCCTGAAGCGACAACCGAAAAATCCGGTTGCGCATGCGAATCTGGCGGCTGCCTATGCCGGAAGCGGCAAAGGTCAGGAAGAACTCAACAGTCTTAAAAAAGCCGCAGCCCTGAATCCTGACGATCCGACCATCCGGTATAATCTCGGCGCCGTTTTCGAAAGAAAAAAAATGTATGCCGATGCTGCCAGGGAATATGAAAAGGTGCTGAAACGTCATCCGAACGATACCGACGCGCTGGAGCGTCTTGCCGACCTGGCCCTTAAAAACAAACAATATGACCGGGCTGTAAAATATTACGAAACGATAAAAACAAAATCGCCGCAGAAAGTGTCCGTCTATGCCGGCCTGGGTTTTGCCTACGGAGAATTGAAGAAATATAAGGAATCGGCTGCCCATTACGAAAAAGCAATCCAACTGGGAGCGAAAGATCCGGTTTTGCGTTACAACCTGGCGGACACTTATGAAAAAACGGGCATGAGAAAGAAGGCGATTGCAACGTATGAGAAAATATCTTCTCCGACAAAGGACGTCTTGAGCGGTCTGGCCGATCTTCATTTGAAAGAAAAGAGTTATTCAAAAGCCATCGGCATTTATCAGAGGCTTGCGAAGCTGGAGCCGAAGAAAGCCGGCTCTTACGCCAATCTGGGTTATGCTTATGCTGCTTCCGGCAATTATGATCTGGCCATTAAAAATTATCAGATGGCGCTCAAATTCGATAGCGATGACGCTGATATTTATGATAACCTCGGCGAAGCTTACGAAAAAAAAGGACTCTATCGGAAAGCGCTGGAAACATATAAAAAGGCGTATGCTTTGAATCCGGACTCGGCCAAAGCCGCTCAAAGAATACCCCGATTGAATATAAAATTATTACAGGAAAAAACGCAGCAAAATGCGGGGAGAGAAGAATAATGAAAAAAATAAAAATAGGCGATTTTGTTGTTGGAGATAACAGGAAATTTGTCCTGATCGCCGGACCATGCGTCCTGGAGAATGAGAAGGCGGCCACGGATGTCGCACTGTATTTAAAAAAACTTACCGCAAAATTAAAAATGCCTTTTATCTTTAAGGCGTCTTATGACAAAGCCAACCGCACGTCAATAAATTCCTACCGCGGTCCGGGATATGAAAAAGGATTGGACATTTTACAAAACATCAGGGAAAAGCTGAATATCCCGGTGCTTTCGGATGTTCATCGTTTTGAAGAAATTGATAAAGCGGCCGACGTTCTCGATGTCGTGCAGGTGCCCGCCTTTCTTTGCCGCCAGACTGATTTTATCGTTGAAATAGCGAAAAAAGCGCGCGTCATCAACATCAAAAAAGGACAGTTTCTGGCTCCCTGGGATGTGGCCAACATTATTGAGAAAGCGAAAAAAACTGGAAATGAAAACATCATGATAACGGAAAGGGGAGCAACGTTCGGCTACAATAATCTCGTTTTCGATGTACGCTCGCTGCCGATCATGAGGGAGATGGGATATCCGGTCATTTTCGATGCCACACATTCGGTGCAATTACCGGGAGGCCAGGGAACGTGTTCGGGCGGTCAACGTGATATGGTGAAGTATCTGGCACGGGCGGCCGTTGCCGCCGGGGTGGATGGCGTATTTTTCGAGGTGCATCGCAACCCTGAAAAAGCGCTTTGTGACGGCGCAAATTCCCTGTACCTGAGTTCGCTGGAAAAGCTTCTGGTAACTTTGACAAAAATAGACTCTCTCGTCAAAGCGGGCCCGAATAAAAACGTGAAGTAAAAATCGCAAAGGATAAATTCATCATGAAAAAAAGTGTCAAAGAAAAACTGAAGAAGATCAGGATGCTGATGCTGGATATCGACGGTGTGATGACAGACGGTCGAATCATCATGGACGATGAGGGGAGGGAGCTGAAAAATTTTAATGTACGCGACGGACACGGATTAAAGGTCATGCAGCGCTATGGCATTAAGGTTGCGATCATTACCGGTCGGCAATCTAATCTCGTAAGACATCGGGCGAAGGATCTGGATATCAAGGACGTGTATCAGAAGGTTTTTAATAAAAAGGAAGTCTTTGAGAAAATCCTGAAAAAACATAAATTATCTCCGGACGAGACGGCTTTTATCGGCGATGATATTGTGGACATTCCTGTTTTGAAAAGAGTCGGTTTCTCCGTGGCGGTCGCCGATGCCGTTGATGTCGTGAAAAAACAGGTTGATTATATAACCAGTCACAAGGGTGGAAAAGGTGCGGTAAGAGAGGTATGCGAAATGATCCTGAAAGCGCAGGAAAAATGGCCGGAGATTGCCGCCCGATACGAATTTCCAATGGACTGAAAAATAGTGTTGATCGTTTTTTCCGTAGGGAATATCTTCCCGTGGCCCTTAATATCTTTACACCCGGCATTCGGAGTGATATAATCAAATCAACTGAGAATATTGACGCAGGATACTCCGGATTGTGATGAAAATAAAAAGAAAAACGATCGTTATATTCGGAATAACAATAGTTTTTCTGGCAGGTCTGATTGCCGTTCTTTTCATAGCCAGAGGCAATGTTCATAAACAAAAAAATATCGTAAATGTTTTGCAGGACAGCGTTGATCTGCAAATTAAAGGTTTCGTTTACACGGAAGTCGGTAAAGGCATCGATAAAATGGAGGTCAAAGCGGAATCCGCAACATATGACAAGAAACAAAATCTGGCGATTTTAAAACAGGTTCAGATGAGGTTGGTGACATCCGACGGCAGGGCGTTTGAAATGAAAGCCGATAACGGCCGTCTTCTAACGGATACCAAAAATGTCGAGATTAAAGGCAATGTTGTTTTAAGCACGGATGC
>JAGVUJ010000302.1 GCA_019136325.1 Deltaproteobacteria bacterium | reverse complement strand
TCGTTCCCGACGAAGGGCAAAATAGTGTTCCTCCATTTTCGCCAGCCTGTCAATGATCTGCGCGGCATATTCCCGCTGCACCCGAAGTTCGCTCCCCCGGACGGGTTGCGGCGTGAAGATTTCTATCTGCACTGAAAATTTCTCGCCCCAGACGGGAATGACGCTGTAATTTTCCTGTTTGTCTCCGCGCAAATACATGCACATGACTTTACAGGTTTCCACATTTTTAATAAAGCGTCCGACGCCGTAAGAGAAGCCTTCCTTATCCACTCTCCCGGTGCGGGAACGTTTACCCTCTGGAAAAATCATGATGGTTTCTCCGTTGTTCAGCAGGTAGATGCATTTTCCCAGAGATTCTTTCATTTTCTCCCGGGCGCCGCCGCGGTTAATGGGGATACACTTGGATAGATAGCACAATATCGTCAGAATAATATTGTTTTTGTAGTTGTTCCATTCCGGCAGATTCCAGGACAGTTTTTTATAATGAATAATATGCTGAGGCAAACTGAACATGGCGTAGCTTAGAATGAATGAGTCGATCATGGTCAGATGATTGGAGCAGATAATCCAGCCGCCTTTATGTTTCGAAAATTCAGCGGCACAGTGGCGGCGGATTTCTTTTAAATCCCTGACCCGGTAAAAGAAAATCCTGGAGACAAGGAAATACAGAGGCGCGAGAATTAATATAGCCATGCGTCCTATAACGTTCTGCACGTGTAAAAGTATCCGGGATTTTTTCGTCATTGTCTAACCAAGTTTTTGCTTGATGATTCTGACGGCGTCACCGATGGTCCGGATTTTATCCGCCTCGTCATCATCTACGCTGATTCCATAAACGTCTTCGCATTTTATGATCACGTCCACCAGGCGCGCTGAATTGACTTTCAGGTCGTTCAGGATGTGCGTTTCCAGTGTCGCCGTCGCCAGACGATCCTGGTTCTTGGCATAAGGCCTTAAAATATTAATCATCTCCTCGAAAATTTTCTTGTCATCCATAATAAAACTCTCCTTCAATTTTTATGATTATTTTCCTTCCCATTTTTTGAATATGAGACAGCTGTTGACATCGCCGAAACCGAAACCGGCTTTGGCGATAATTTTCAGTTCAGGAAATTCCAGACATGTCCGCGGAATTTTTGATGCGTAGTGTTCGATATCGGGATGAACATCGTCGCTGTTGATCGACGGATGAAGGAATCCCTTATAAAGTTCAAGAACAACGGCAACACACTCTATGGCCCCGGCAGCTCCCAGGCAATGACCAACCAGTGACTTGGTGGACTGAATATAGGGGAAACTTTCCGGAGTGCGCTCCAGCGCTTCCGTCCAGTTTTTTACTTCATGAGGATCGGCATAGGTTGCCGTCAGGTGTCCGTTGATGGCATCAATTTCCGCGGGATGAACACCCGCGTCCGCCACCGCGCCGCGAATGCATCTTTTCACCCCTTCCGGATTGGGCGCCGTCATGGAACCACCCATCCTCTGGCCGCCGCAATTGACGTAACCGCCGAGTATTTCGGCGTAAATGCGGGCTCCCCGGTCCAGCGCCGTTTCCAGCTCTTCCAGGACAAGCATGGCTCCGCCGGAGCCGGGAACAAAACCCGCCGCCGTAGCGCTGAGCGGACGCGAGCCGGCCGCCGGATTGTCGTTGAATTTACGACACAGTACGCGCATGGCATCGAAGCCTCCCCAGATGTAAGGCGTTGCCCCTTCGGATCCGCCGGCCACCATGCGCTTGGCCAGTCCCGTTCTGATTCTCCACATGGCGTCAATGATGGCTTCATTCCCGGTGGAACAGGCCGAAGAATTCGAGGTCACCTGATTGCCGACTCCCAGTAAACCGGAAATGCGCGCGCTGGTTCCGCTGCTCATCACCTGTTCGACAACACGGCTGCCCAATCTTTTTACCCTGCCTTCGTTAATTAACGGAACGATGGTATTCGCTATGGTGTCCATTCCGCCGATGCCGGAACCGGCAATGACCCCGGTGTCCCAATCCACCGTATCATCATCGTCGTTTTTCAGACTGAATCCGGCGTCCTTCCAGGCATCCACCGCCGAAACGGACGCGTAACCGATATTATCGTTGATGGACAAAAGCTTTTCGTGATCAAAATAACGCGACCTGATTTCATCGAAGTATTCCGGAATACCGGCAATCTGGCAACCGAAGTTCAGCTCCTGCAATTTAGGAATAAAACGGATACCCGAAACACCGCTTCTGAGCGCCGTCTCATAATCATCCAGACCGTGCGCATTGGGCGCCGCCACGCCCATTCCCGTAATGACAATTCTTCTTTTCATTGCTCCACCCCCACCCCCGATAATTCCCCGCTGCAAATGATTCCGCCGTTTTCCTTTTCCATGGAAACACTGGCTTTGATCGTCATTTTACGGAAATAAATTTTTTTCGCCCTGATGACGACCCTTTCACCCGGCTTCACCATTTGTTTGAATTCCACGCCATCCGCCAGAGAAAACAGACTGATCGGCAGTTTCATGTCAGCCGGCCGCATATTTTTCCGGCGCGACAGCAAATATATGCCAAAGGCCACCACGCCAACCTGGGCCATTGTTTCAATCAGGATAACGCCCGGTGTGATGGGATTGCCGGGAAAATGCCCGCGATAAAAATATTCATCCTCGCGGAAACGGTAAGCCCCGACGATTTGTTCATCGTCAAGGCTGATAATTTCATCGATAAAACGGAAAGGGGATTGCTGAGGAACAAGCGACAGCACTTCCTGTTTCAGCGCGGCATCAGCCTCCATAAAAGCCTCCGTTGACATGAACAACCGCAGCATTGATGTAACTTCCCTTCTTTGCCAGAAAGGCTACAACATCCGCGACTTCCTCCGGCCTGCCGACACGCCCCAGTAGAATTTCTTCCACGGCTTTATTTTTTATTTCTTCCGGCAATTCCTTTGTCATTTCCGTATCGATAAAGCCGGGAGCAACGGAATTCACGAGAATATTTCTTCCCTTGAGTTCCCGCGCCAGCGATTTGGTAAAGGCGTCGAGCGCCGCTTTCTCCATGGTATAGGGAATCTGGCCGGCATTTCCCGTATGACCGACCACGCTGGAAATATTAATGATGCGTCCGGCGGAACTCCGGAACATGAATTGCCGGAGAATTCTTTTCGTCAGATACCAGACACCGCGTGTCAGCGCCCGTTGTTCGTCAAACTGTTCCACTTTCATGGAAATGATATCGGCGTTGATGGACTGGCCGGCATTGTTGACCAGAACATCGACGCGTCCGGCAATATCCTTAATCTTACCAATCATCGCGTCTATGTGTTCGATATTGGACAAGTCGGCCTGAATTAAAAATCCTTCTTTGATTTCATCAAGCAGTTGCTGAGCGTTTCCTGCGCTTTTATTGTAATGGATGCCGACATGAAATCCTTCCGCGACCAGCGCGCGGCAGCACGCTGCGCCTATGCCTTTTGCTCCGCCGGTCACCAGGGCAACGGGTTTTTCGATCATCGTTTATCCTCCACCTTAAGCATGGCGTAAGCCCACGCCAGGCCGGCGCCGACAATCACCAGTGCAATATTGTCTCCCGGCTGAATGTTATCCCAGTTCATACTTAAAGATGCCGGCGCGCCGCAGCAACCGACATTGCCGAACTGATCCACATTGAACCAGTGATTTTCCGGCTTGATGTTTCGGCGTTCGCAAACGGTTTTCAGCATCATGTAATTGGCCTGGTGCGCAATGAAGATAAAACGCTTGGCCTGAGCCTCATATTGATCCTGAAGTTCCTTTAAACATTCCGTCGTTGTTCTGATCGCAAAACCCTGAACGGCATTGCCGTCCTGACTGAAAACCCAGTCTCCGGTAACGCCGACTTTCGTCCATCCCGAAGGACGGGCGTTATAACCGCCGCTGACAAAAGCAGCGTGAGATGGAATCCGTGACGAAACAATCGCCGCGTGAGCGCCATCTCCGAAAAGCACGGCAGAATTGCGGTCGGTATAGTTAATGACTTTGGTCGTGGATTCCGCGCCAACCAGAAGCACGTAAAGCGGCATTTCTTCCGGCCGCATCCGCAGCAGAAAATTGACCTGCATGCCAAACGTCGAACAGGCGGAATTCAAATCAAAGCAGGGCACTTCAATTCCCAGTTCCGCGGCAACCGCGCCGGCTTCCGCAGGGGTAATGTTATCCGGCGAGGAAGAGCCGGAAATAATCAGGCCGATGTCGTCCGGCTTTAATCCGGCGCGCGCCAGCGCCATCCGCGCCGCCTTCGCCGACATCTGCGAATTCGTGTAGAGCCGGATGGAAAAAGATTTCAGCGGATTAACGTTTTTTGTTTCCCGGATATAATCCAGCGGCAGCACCGTCCGACGGTTCTGGATGCCGACGCGTTCCATGATCCATTGGTCGGTTGTGCCGATATCCAACTCTTCGAGAAATTTATTGGAAAGAACATTTTCCGGGTGAAAGTGCCCCATGGCGTGAAGATAAAGCATTATACAATCTCCCGTCCGATAATCATATTTTGAACTTCCCGGACACCTTCATAAATGTCGATAATATGAGCGTCACGCGCCAGTTTGGAAATTTCATACTCCGTAGTAAAACCGTACCCGCCGTGCAGATGCAGACCTTCCGTGGAACAGAAAACGGCTGCTTCGGCGGCGGTGTTCTTCGCCAGCGAAGCGTAAATTCCGGCATCTTTCGCTTTTTCCTGAATTTTAAAAATAGCCTTGAACAAAGCCATTTCCGCCAATTGTACTTTTTTCCACATGGCGGTGAGCATTTCCCTGGCCACGGGAAGATCGCAAATCCGGCTGCCGAACTGTTTTCTTTCCCGTGTATAATCCAGCGTCACATCGAAGGCTCGCTTGGCAAGTCCCAAACCAATGGCTGCCACCATCGGACGGGCATAATCCAGAACGTCGACGATATATTTGAAACCCAGACGCCGGTCGCCAATAATCTGGTCCGGAGATACAACAACATCTTCAAAGGTTACGGTGGCTGTGTTGGACAGTCGCTGCCCCAGTTTGTCTTCCGGTTTGCCGATGATGATCTTCCCCCCTGCGGGAACGTTTATCTCCCGCGTTGATGTTCCGACATCCGGCATATCCGCGGAAGTTACGTGCTCCACCGGAACGATGACGCAGGCCATAAAATTCCCCGTGGGCTTTCCTGTTTTGCAGACAACGGTGAACTGTGAAGCGTAGGAAGCGTTTGTAATAAAACACTTGGAGCCGTTCAAAATATAATTGCCGTCGTCTCTTTTACTGATAAAAGTGGTCATCATGGAGTTGTCCGAACCGGCGTTGGGTTCCGTCAGGCAGAAAGAGGCCAATACCGGTTTTTCCACAAAAGGCCCGAGAAACTTTTTTTTCTGCTCATCGGATCCATGCAGACCGATAACCACGTTGGCCAGATCGTTGCACATGGCTGAGGTCGAGATGCCGGTGTCCCCGTAGGAAAGCTCCTGAATAATCAATGCCGATGTGAAAGCATCAACTTCATAGCCACGGACAGATTCGGGAATACTCAAATTGATCAAACCGGCTTCCCAGGCTTTATTGATGACAGCCCAGGGGAAGGCATGGTCCTTTTCCATTTCCAGAATACGCGGAGTTATCTCATTCTTGACAAATTTACTCGCGGTAGCAAGATAGGACAATTGACTTTCAGTGAGGCTGAAATCCATAAGCAAAACCTTTCTCTTCTTTTTAATTTTTTGGAGATGAGCTTATCATGGGTACTATCGTACCCTCCGCTTTGCGGGATAATTTCCAATCCCGATAAATACGAGATTGGATAGTTCGCCCAACAAATTTCCGTGCGCTACGCTTCTGAAATTTGGGACTCACGACGACTTACAAATTTCATTTCGTTGCACTTATGAAATTTGAGTCTCACTATAAAACAACTCCTTTTATGAATCATGGCTCTTCAAAAAAGGAGTTGTTTTCGGTTAAAGTATTTTAAGCAGCTGCGCCGTTTTTATGGGAATTTTCATCTCCCGTTTTGGGGGACGGCTCAATGCCATACTTCGTCTGCAGAAATTTCGTCATGGTCGCGGGATATAAGATATAGGCCAGCACATCTTCATCGCTGCGCGCCAGATCACCCATGGCTTTTTTCGCTTCTTCAATTTCCGGTTCCAGATAATCGGCCGGTCTTCCTGAAACCGGTTCCTGTCCACGCCTGTAATTCTTTAATATTTTTCTGGTTAGTTCCGCATCGATCGGCATCGGTGTTTTGCCGTAAAGCCCCAAGACCAGATCCTTGAGCTGATTGGACACTCTTACATAACGGCCGAACAGAACATTGAGCACCGCCTGAGCGCCGATAATCTGCGACACCGGCGTCACCAGCGGTGGAGAGCCCATGTCTTTGCGCGTTTGCACTACTTCCTGATAGATTTCTCCCAGCCGGTCCAACGCGTTCATTTCTTTGAGCTGACCGGTAAGATTGGAAATCATACCGCCGGGAATCTGATGCGCCAATACGCCGTTGTCAATAATGGACAGTTTATGTGTTGCCAGATGGCTGTTGTATTTCGGAGCAATGCTTTCCAAATGCTCGCCCAGCACCAAAAGTTTATGCAAGTCGATTCCCGTATCGCGCGCAGTCCCTCTAAGCGCCGCAACAATCGGTTCAATGGCGGGCATCGACGTTCTCAGGGCAAAAGGAGCCAGACACGTATCCACAACATCCACCCCCGCTTCAATCGCTTTCAGATACGTCATGGAAGCCATGCCGCTGGTGTAATGGGAATGCAAGTGCAACGGCAGCTTCACATCCCGCTTGATGGCAGCAACCAGATCATAGGCATCAAACGGAGACATGATGCCGCCCATGTCTTTGATGCAAATCGCGTCCGCGCCCATCTGCTCCAGTTCTTTGGCTTTCCGGACAAAATAGTCCAGATTGTAAACGTCTCCGCCCAGGCGGATATCCGTAAGCGAATAGCAAACGGCTCCCTGAAAAGTTTTGCCGTTAGCCTTGATTCTATCCGCACAGGATTCCATATTGCGAAAATCATTGAGGGCGTCAAAACAGCGGAAAACATCAATGCCGATTTCGCAGGCCTTATCCACGAAAGCGCGAACCACATCATCAGCGTAATGACGGTAGCCGACCAGATTCTGTCCGCGGATCAGCATGGCGAACGGTGTTTTTTTAATGTATTTTTTCAGAATCTTCGGACGCATCCAGGGATCTTCTCCCAGAAATCTGTGCATGGTATCGAACGTCGCGCCACCCCAGACTTCCATAGCGTGGAAGCCGCAGTTGTCCATCTCTTCAGCGATGGGAATCATGTCTTCCGTCTTCATTCTTGTCGCATAAATCGACTGGTGACCGTCACGGAAGGTGTTGTCCTGAATTTTCAGCGGACTGTTTTTTATGTCTTTCTCATGGATCAAGATATGTGCTCCTTTGCGATCATAAATCGCTTCATCTTCGGTTTATTAATTTGTTGCCGTGAAAACTTTCTCCGCCGCGTTCAGTCCCGTAATGGATTGACAGGCAACACCGATCGACTTGAAAAAGTCACGTAACGGCCTGCCCGGACCGACTTCATAAATACCTGCAGCTTTTTCCGCCAGGCTCTGCATATTTTTGCGCCAGTTCACGGTATGGCTGATCTGGTTGACAAGATTTCTTCTGACTTCACCCGCATCGCCCGCATGAAAACCACCGGTGAAATTCGACGTGACACGGGATGCATTGGCCGGATTTAAACGGCCGGCAAATTTTTCCAGCGTTTCCGCAAAACGACCCTCTATGGTTTTCATCAAGGCGCTATGGAATGGAGCGCTGACGTTCAGACGAATAAACCGGAATGATTTTTCCGCCGGGAAATTTTTCGTAAGACGTTTTTCCGCTTCGTCGATGGCCGGCAATTCGCCGCTGATCACCACCTGATTGGCGGAATTGATATTGGCAATGCCGGCATTCAATCCATCCATAATATTCGTCAGCATTTCCATATCGATGTTTTCCGAAATGACGGCTGCCATGCCGCCGACGCCAACCGGCACAGCCTGCTGCATTAACCGGCCGCGTTCCTGAACGATCTTGACCGTGTCCGCCAGGGGCATTACACCCGCTGCAACCAGCGCGGTAAATTCTCCCAGCGAATGACCTCCGAAATAATCCGGAGCAAAACCATAACGTTCTGCCAGTCCGCGCAGCATGCATATTTCCGTCGTCACAATACAGGGCTGTGTAAATTCGGTGAGATTAAGCCTGTCATCTTCGCCGAAACACATGGAGGCAACATCCCACCCCAGAGCATCAGCCGCTTCCTCAAACGTTCGGCGGCAGACCGGAATCTGTTCATAAAAATCCTTCCCCATGCCTGATCTTTGCGAACCCTGACCCGGGAAAACGACCGCTATATTTTTACCATCCTTCATTTAGACAGCGATGTCCTTTCTTTATTTTTTGTTAATGTACAGTAAAACATGCGCAATAACAAATATAAAGTATTTTAAACACAAGCACAATTCATGCCGCGGGAGTATTACAAATTCCGGCATTACATCAAATTGTATTCACTGTGTTTTTTATAATTGTCCTGAAAAGTAAACCCGGGAAATCACCGATTCAGTGTGTAAAATAGTTCACACCGCGAACAGAAGGTTACCTCGATCGTTTAACGAAAATGACCCCCGGAATTCATTTAACGCAGTTCCAGTTTATTATTTGCCGGAATCCTTTGGGTTTCTTCAGAAGCGCTGTCCTGTGTGTTTTGATGACAAGATTCCGTGCATTTCTGAAATTGAACTTTGCAACGCCTCAGGTTAGAATGCCTGTTCCGGCAGACCTGCAGATTATCATCACAGGATTTTATGCATTGAGCGGAACTGTTTTCCTCCGCAAAGGACGCATCAGAAAGAGGGAGAACCAAGCCGCCCACGATCAATGCGACAAAAACAATAAAAAAAGGTTTTTTCCAATCACTCATCATTTCACCTCCGAAAATTCACAAAATTCATTAACTAAGATACTGAAAAGTTTTCAATCATGCGAACCTTTCCGTTTATCTTTTATTATATACATTTATGCGAACAGAAGCAATCCTTAAAGGTTGACGAGTTGAGTGCCGGGACATTCTCATCTTTTCGGGACACACTACATCATGCCTATCCGCGCCAGGAACAGCCCCAGTTTTTCACTGTAACCTTTGCGCATCGCAAAAGCGAGTGTGCCGTGATAGATGGACGGCGAGAATCGTTTGAGCAGTCAGTATAGTTTCCCCGTAAATTGAGAGATAGAGTACAGTTTATTTTTTTCATAATCCCGGATGGTTCGTTCTGCAACCTGCCCGGCGGTCATATGTCCGTGTTCAAAAGCCATATGGGCAAAAAGGGTCTGGAATTTGTCCCGGTAGTGCATGTTGTTCAAAAGATTGGTTTAAAAAAACATGGGGCAGGAGACGGTTACGCCGATATTGCTCGCGGCCAGTTCCGAACGCATGGTTTCGGAGAGAGAAATAACGGCCTCTTTTGTCATGTTATAAGGTCCCAATTCCATAAAGGACGTGAACCCCCTACTGGAGGCAATATTAATGATATGACCGCTTCCCTGAATTCTCATGAAAGGAATAAAACTGTGGCAGCCGTAGAGCATGCCCATAGATTGATATCCGCGCACCATTTCCAGTCCGCGAGCGGTATATCTCCGACAAATCCGCAGGAAACCACTCCGGCATTATTGATCAACAGTTCAACCCTTCTCCAGGATGAAAAGACGTCATCCGCCATTTTCTGAACGTCTCCCGGTCTGGTAACATTGCATTCAAAGATTTCACCGTTTCCACCGGACTTACGCACCATCACGAGAGTTTCTTCCAGTTACCGCGCCTGGCCAGTGCCAGTGCTCTGCCAAACCCTGACGCCGATCCGGTTACGACCACGTGTTTCATAATTAAATTTCATTCCTAAAATTTTCATTATGATGATTCATTTTGTAAAGTTTTTCTTTATTCCACCCACTTAATTTTTGGAAATTCCCGATCCAGCGGTTTATCCATGGGAACGGCAGGATAACCGAGGGTCAGCACCGTGGCGACGGAATCTCAGGGCCAATCGATCCCGAGCTTCTTTCTGAATTTCAATTTGGTCACAGGATCGAGGTTCAATGTATTGGAAACGAAACCCACATAGCAGCTTCCCAGCCCGAGGGAATGAGCGGTCGGAACTATACTTATGCGCATGATGATTTGGAGGACATCTGTTTTTGAACATTCACAACATTGGGCGCGTCAGGGTGAAACTGTTCTTTGAGGACCCGATCCAGCGCCTTTTCTGTAATCGTCTTGGGAATTTCATCGACAATCTGCAAATACGACGGAACAGAATTGCGTTCGAGCTTTTTCAGGCAAAGACCGATCAATGAATCCACATCTATTTTTTTACCGGAAAGCGGCGCCACCGCGGCCACCAGATCGCTTTCCCCCGGCGCGCCCGAAGAGGCCGGAATCCCGTAAACACACACCTCGGAAATACTGTCATGTTCACCGATTATTTTTTCGACATAGTCGGGCTGAATGAAATCGCCCTGGCGGCGCAATCCGCCTCCCTTGCGGAAATCGAAGTAGAGAAAACCTTTGTCGTCCTTGTGGCAGATGTCGCCGCTGCGTAGCCAGCCGCCTTTTGTTTTGGCGTCGGATTCCTTTTTCTTGCCGAAGTAATCAACCTTTGTCGGACGAAACGTCATTTTGCTGATGAGTTCTCCCTTGACGAAAGGCCCCACCTCCTTGTCGTTCTCATCGACGATTTTCATCCGGTACATGAAAAAATTGGGTTTGCCGAAGGAGCCAACGGGACCTTTGCCCGGCGGGTTATGCGCCAGCCCCCCTTCGACCGCTGCGTACCATTCATGGATTTTCACATGGAAACGTTTTTCGAAATCCTCCCAGATGGACGCCGGTGTTCCCGCGCTGACCACCACGCGCACCGGATTATCGGCATCGCCGGGTTTGGGCGGCTCGTTGTAAATTCCCGCCATCATGCCGCCAAGCGATGAAAAAGAAGTACAACCGTACTTACGGCAGATATCCCAGATTCTGCTTTTGGTAAACTTTTCACCAATCACCGCGGGAATTCCTTTGGAAAGCGCCGGGAACAGGGTTACGGACTGACAATTGCCGTGCGTCATGGAAAGACCGTTATATAAAATATCGTCACTATTATACTTATAAATAAGCTTCCCGAGAATAGCGGAATCGCGTAAACGCCCTCCCCGCAAAATCACGCCTTTGGGATCACCGGTGGTGCCCGACGTATGAATAATCTGCACCGGACGGCTCAACTTCATAGGTAAAGCCCTGTCGGGCAGAGCACAGTTTTCACGTTCCAATATTTCATTCAGCGACGGATACGAAACATCAAAAGGAATCTGGTGATGCTTTTTGTAAGTGACACCGATCACCGGGACGCCTTTGATGTCGTTTGCAATTTCCCGGATACTGCCGATAAATTCGTCGGAAACAATGATTCCTTTGGATTTCGTGTTATTGATTTGGAAAGCAAGCTTTGCCCCCCTGGAGCGGGGATCGATGGGCACCACAATCGCCCCCAGGGAAAGCGCCGCCGCAAGACCATAGAGAAATTCCGGATGATTTTTCATCAACAGAACAAAGGTATCACCCTCGCCCACTCCGGCCCGGATCAAAGCGCGGGAAATTCTGTTGGTGTTTTCAAAAATCCCGGCATAGGTAATCTTCTCATCGCTTCCGTCGTCATTGACAAAAATCAGAGCGATCTTGTCCGGATCCTTTACTTTCAGCCACAAAGATTTAAACAAAGGAAATTTATTTAATTCACTGGACATCTCTATCTCCTTTTATCAGTGTTTATGTAAATTTTTCTCCGGGAAATCACGGGTATAAACCCCAAGGCAATCTCGATTGCTATTGGGACTGGACCCTAATTCCGCCCCGAGGGGCGGGGTATTATACCGGCATTTATCCCGCTCGGCTTCGCCTCGGGGATAATTCGACCATCAAATTTCAGTGCACCTATAGTGCCCCCATGGTGCCCTTCAGGGTATTTAGGGGATTCGTTTCTGCAATAGTCCCACATGGCTTCGCATGTGGGATAATTCGACTTAACAATCTGACCGCGCTTCGCTTGTCATATTGGAGTCTCATTAAAATTTGGGTCTCATTAAAAATCGGACTGAAGAATTGTAATCACCATGGCTGCTTCTTCCACGCCGATGTTGCCGCCGCCGTTCTCCGCAAGCGCGATGCGAGCTCCTTCCACCTGGCGTTTTCCCGCTTCGCCGCGCAGCTGCCAAACCAGTTCGGCAATCTGACCGGCGCCTGTCGCCCCGACCGGGTGCCCCTTGGATTCCAGGCCGCCGGAAGGATTGATGGGAATTTTTCCGCCGATGGTTGTATGACCCTGTTCGGCAAAAATTCCACCGTCGCCCAGGTTGCAGAATCCCATATCTTCGGACGCGCGGAGCTCGCCGAACGCGGTCGCGTCATGAACTTCCGCCACATCGATATCTTCAGGCCCGACACCCGCCTTTTCGTAAGCGACTTTGGAAAGACGCTCGCCGATATCCGGCGCAAAGAAGTCCCGGTCCACGCCGCCGCCCAGCACGGTGGCCAGAATTTTTACCGGTTTTATCGCGCCTATTTTCTTGACATAATCCTTCGAGCAAATGATCAGAGCCGCCGCGCCGTCGCCCACCGGAGAGCACATGGGGCGGGTCAGCGGAAAAGCAACCGAGGGCGCGGACAGAATCTCGTCAATCGTAAAGCTGGTGCGGTATTGCGCGTAGGGATTGTGCACGCTGTGGGCATGGTTTTTGGCGCTGATGACCGCGAGCTGGCGCTGCGTGATGCCGTAGCGTTCCATGTGAATCCGTGCCGCTGTGGCGTAGATTTCCATGAACGCGCTTCCTTCAACCTTCTCCTTTTTTTTCTCACCACCCGCCGCCGCGTTTTTCTCCGCTTCCTTTCTCCTGCGCTCAGCATCCTCTTTCATCGCTTTGACGAACATTTCCACGACCTCGACATCCGCCGATGACGAATACAGCTTCAACCGTTTTTCCCGGTCATCCATGTACATTTTTTCCATGCCCAGAACGAGTCCGACATCATGCAATCCCAGAGCCACGTCCATCCAGGCCACCTGGAGCGCCGTTGCGGAAGAACAGCAGGCATTTTCGACGTTGGTCACGGGAATATCGCCGATGCCCATCGCCCGGAGCACAACCTGCCCGCGAATCGATTCCTGGCCGGTTACAATCCCCTGATAGGCATTGCCGACCACCGCGGTTTGAATGGCCTCCCTGGTCAGGCCCGCGTGCTGCAGGGATGCATTGACCGCCTCGGCAGCCAGGGTTTTCATGTTCTTGTCCATGTGTTTTCCAAACGGCGTCATGCCGACGCCAATAATGTAAACGTCTCTCATCTAATTCCTCCTGCCGATAAAAATCTATTTTTCATCTCGATATTTACGAAGTATTTTTCTCAACGTATCATGAGTCGGCATATTCAACAGCTGCAATGCCGACAAGCCATCCTTCCTTTGCAAAAAGAAGAGCCGTTGCTTTGCCGATGCCGGCTGATGTCCCCGTAATAAAAATACTTTTCATCATAAGAAATGCCGCTAATCCAGCGCCGGATTGAAATCCGTGCTCAGGTGATGCTCAAACAGCGCCAGCCGATTGATCTGATTCGTGCCTTCGTATATCTGCGTCAGACGGGAGTCGCGCCACGCCCTCTCCACACCGTGGGAGTGCAGATAACCGTGATCGCCCATCAGTTCCATTGCCTGATTGCAGACCTTGAATGCCGTGTCGGAAGCAAATACCTTGGCGGATGCCGATCCCGACTGATAACACCGGAATTGTTTGCAGCTCTGCCAGATCATGGAGCGAGCCGCCCACAGGCTGATCGCCATATCTGCGAGTTCCAGTTGAACATCCTGATATTCGATGAGGCGTTTGGGTCCCAGATTCGTTTTCCGGCAGAATTCCAGGCACCGTTCGAACGCGCCGCGCCCATGACCCAGCGCCATCGCACCGACAACGGGGCGCGAATAGTTCAGCACATTGCGATTATTGGCCCAGCCGGAACGCAGTTTGCCGACAATATTTTTCTTCGGCACAAATACATTGTCAAAAATAAGCTCCGAGGCATCCGACGCCCTCTGCCCCATCTTGCGTTCACTTCGTCCCAACGAAAAGCCCGGCATGCCCTTTTCCACCAGAAAGCATGTCCACGATTCGATGCCTTCGTCCTCAAGCTTCGCATACACGGTCACCTTGTCCGCTTTGGCTCCATCCGAAATAAAACACTTCCGTCCGTTGAGAATGTAACCTTTTTTCTTCGGATCGTACTTCGCCGTGGTGACGAGTTTCGCTTTTGCCCCGCCTTCGGTTTCCTCGACATCAGACCCGGCGCCCGGTTCGGTGATGGCAAAAGCCATACACGCGGGCCTGCCCAGAATATAGGATTTCAAGTAGAAAGGAACCAGTTGTCCGATGATGTTTCTCAGGCTTCCGGAAAGCAGAAGCGGAACAATTCCCAGATTGTGCGCCAGAAGCAACAGGGCCAATCCTCCGCATTCAGTCGCAAATTCCTCGCCCACAACGGCCACCTGAAACGCCGTTCCCCTGAAATACGGACGAATACTTGCCGTACCCAGGGGTGGGATAAGCAGGAGGGTTTGAAATCCATGGCGCGCCGCGGCAGCCAGTATCGGTTGTGGATCGTAATCGTGAGGATGAAGATCGGCTTGAGGCGCCAGCGGCCGGATATATTCACGGGCAAATCTCAGCGCTTTGCGCCGCCACCGGCGCACCCCCCAGGATAAGGTTTTCGTATCATGTTCCCAGAGACTCATTTCACGGTTATCCACCAGCAGGCGCCCGAAGATGTTCATCTGGTCAGTTGCATTTTTCAGCTTGAGCTGTTCAATGCGTTCTTCAAGAGATTGTTTCATAGCGCGCCCTCCTTTTCGATGTCGAAAATGAATTGTTTAAAATACGTGGGAGAACCCGATGCCGATTTTAAGACGGTGACGTCCCGCAGACGCTTTTCCATGCCGTAATCTTCCATGTAACCGTAGCCCCCAAAGGTCTGGAGACAATCGGTCACCGCGCGCGAACACAGCTCCATGACCGACAATTTCGCAGCGGCTGTTTTTTTCAGATGTTTCAATGAGCCCAAATTGCCGTCCTGCAGAGCAAAAAGGGCGGCCTCTGCCGAGGCGACGGAAGCTTCCGCACCGGCAATAAGCATCTTGACGGCCGGATGTTCCTCGATTTGTTTTCCCCCCTGGTAACGCTCTGCGGCATATCTGCGCGCTGCGGCAGAAGCGCCTTTGGCAATTCCTGAGGCAACGGCCGCCATGCCCGTCCAGTTGAGGTTCAATGCGCGAATGACCATTTCCCGCGCATCGCCGTCATCGATGCGATCTTCCAGCGGAATTTTCACATTATTAAATTTTACATGTTCAACACGGCACGCCCGGAGGCCGGTGCGCACACCCACGTCCATCATCTCCACGCCATTTTCATATGCATTCACGAGAAAGCATCCCCACGTTTTGTTAACAAGAGCAAACACGATGTAAGCATCAACATCATTCATCGAATAAACAAAAGATTTGGAGCCGTTCATGATGTAATGGTTATTTTGCTGTGCGGCGGTCGTTGTGATTTTTGCGGGAGCGTCTTTATCGGGAGAAATGACCGTACCAATAAACGGCGGATAAAACCCTTCTTGAAGGCCAAGAGCGACTCTGACCGGTACAAATGACAGTTTTCTTTTTGCCCCGAGGAGCAGATTGGAAGCCACACCCTGCGCGTGCAGACACATGGCGACTCCGCCGCAGGTTTCCGCCACAACAGACAAAAGAAGCACAGACGGCATGATCCCCGTCTCGTCCAGCGCTCCGCCCCAGATGCCATACTGACAGCCGGCAAGTGACTCGTCAGGCGCGGCGGCAATGCCAATGTCAAAAGCGGTCTTCAATTTTTCCGGAAGCAGTGACAAATTCCCGTCGGAGTACTCGCCCTGAAAAATCGGAAGCAACGATTTTTTGGCATACTGACGGGCCAGATCCTGATAATGCATAACATCGTCGGCACAGATTCCTGAAACAGGTTCTTTATCCATTTATCCCCCCCTTTTTTATAGTCAGACTGCTGACTGCATAAATACAGACTTATCAATATCCGGGACCTGTGATTGTTTGCTCTTTGATCGCACTCTGAATAGAGCCCGACAGCTTATAGGAGCGCAAAGCGATAGTCAGTGACGGTCCTGCTTATATTCAGTATGTTTTATTCCATGAATTATAATATGAATGATGTTTCATATTACATATCCGCTATATTATACAATGTCAACATAAATATGAATTATGTTTCATATTTTTTTATGGATAAAAAATCATTGAAATGCAACCTATGAATCATATATACAAACAACGCTTTGGAAATTTGCAGAATTCCGGGCAATCGTTAGAACGCGAGGGACGATATGGCTGTTTCAAAAAATAAAGCCCGCATTCCGAAACAACAGAGGGGAATTGAGTCCAAAGAAAAAATTATCAGCGCCGCAACGGTATTATTTGCTGAAAAGGGCTACCTGGGAACGAACGCGCTGGAGATTGCCGCCAAAGCCGATGTCGCTACAGGCACCTTCTACAGTTATTTCAACAACAAAAAAGAGGTCTTTATTGAGATAATCAAACGAATCTTCAAAAACATCTTTGAAAAAGTGCTGCTCAATTTGGAACTTAAGATTCATAAAAATCAGGCGGATAATTATAAAGAAGGGAAAAAGCTTGCGCACCTCATCATCAGCCAGATTATTTCAGAGTATAAAGTGAACGTGAAACTCCTCAGAGAAATACTGGCCATGATACTGCTGGACAAAGAAATAGAAAAAATACGCCGCAAAGAAGAAAAAAAAGTAATCGATCTGCTGGTTTTCTATATGCAGACATACAAGAACTATATCCGCATATCCGATTTTGAAGCGGCCGCGGTATTATTGCTCAAATTCATGGAAGACATGATTCACCAGATTAAATTTGCCAGTACCGGTGTTGAAGAAAAAAGGCTCCTCAAAGAAATCGAAGACATGATTTGCAGGTATCTGCTGCCTGAAAATTGATTGCCCTTCCAGAGATACATCCATGCCCGCTTTTTTCAGGATGGATATGGTTTAGGGGTCACCGCCGGATTTAATAGGGTTAAGCCAAAGATCAAAAGCGTAAATGCTTCCTGAATAAAATCCAGGTCGAGGAAAATTAAATAGAAATTGCGTAAAATCACATTAAGCGCCCCACGAGGTTCCGGAACTCAACCGCTGACGATTTTCACCAATCTTGAAGCTCTTATTTTTCTTGTGATATTAGTAAATAATCTCGTTTTTTACCGTGTTCTTCCGTTCCGGCAAAAACATTAAATTAAATTAAATATTAATCCTTTTTTCCTTGACAGGTTAGCTTTGTATTTCCTATACTCCGCTCACACGAAAAAGAATTGCTGCTTAAATTCTTATCAAATCAAAAATAATAAGAAGGAGAACAACTATGAAATTGGATGATATCAAGAAAGTTGCGGTAATCGGTTCGGGAGCCATGGGAAACGGCATCGCCCAGGTATGCGCACAGGCCGGGATCAAGGCTGTCATGGTGGACATCAAACAGGAGTTTATTGACAAAGGCATGGCCACGGTTACCAAGAGCCTGGATACTCTCGTCAGCAAGGGCAAAATGACTGCTGAAAAAAAAGCCGAAGTATTAGGCAACTTGTCCACATCTTTAAGCAACGCCGAAGCAGTCAAGGACGCCCAGGTCATTATCGAAGCCGTTCCGGAAATCATGTCTCTGAAGAAAACGGTATGTGCCGAACTGTCGGCCGCAGCTCCGGCTGACGCGCTGATCGCGTCCAACACCTCCACCATGAGCATTAGCGAAATCGCCACCGCCGGGAAGAACCCGGAGCGGATTCTCGGTATGCATTTCTTCAATCCCGCGCCGGTCATGAAAGGCGTGGAAGTGATTTATGCCAAGCAAACCACCGACGCGAACGTGGATTTGCTGTGTGAACTGACCAAGAAGATCGGCAAAGTTCCCATCAAAGTCCTCAAAGATTCCCCGGGCTTCATCGTCAACCGCATCGGCGCACCCAACCAGGCCCTGATCAGCGCCATTCTGGATGAAGGCAAAGTCAAAGTCGACACGATCGATGCGATTATGAAGGCCAAGGCCGGCATGCCCATGGGCCCCTTCGAGTTGGCTGACTACGTCGGCATTGACGTTTTCTATCACACCCTCAAGTATTATTCCGAGACGCTTTCTCCGGAATTCAAGCCCGGCAAAGTCCTTCAGAATCTGCTGGACAGCAAGAAACTCGGCATGAAGAGCGGCCAGGGCATTTACACCTGGGAAGGCGGCAAGGCCAAGATCGATATGTCCGTAGAATCGCAGGACTTCGGCCCACTGGATTTTCTGGCTATTCAGATCAACGAAGCCGTGCGCGTTTACAAAGAGAAGATCGCGGCATCCGCGGCGGATATCGATCTGGGCATGGTTCACTGCATGAGAGCATTTGCCGGACCGTTCGCTTTTGGCGCCGGTATGGAACCTGCTCAGCTGGCGGATACGCTGAATAAATTGCACGCGCGTTTCGGCCTGAAGATTTTCAAACCCGAGCCCGAAATCGTGGACGGCTCCTTCAAGACGATGAAATAGTTTTCTATTTCTTATCTGAGAGAACCCTTTACCCATCAGGTTGATCAAGCGGGGGAACGAAAGTTCCCCCGCTTTTTTAATGACACCCGCTGAACACGAACGAAGAAAACGATGAAGCGTTCGTCGTAGTGAGATTCTCAGAGAACGAGCTATGCGATATTCGGAGAACAGGCGGAACAATCACGGATTTTTCATCTTTATCTTTGACAAACACGATTTCAATCTGCTATGCCCATAACAAATCTATCAACTTAAAGAGGAATTATTATGGCTGATCTATTAAAGTATGCGGAAGTTTTTTCTCAATCCATCAATGAACCGGATGTCTTCTGGGGCAAAGCGGCAGAGGACGTTGTCTGGAACAAAAAATGGGACAAGGTTCTCGATGACGGCAACAAACCTTTCTACCGCTGGTTTACCGGAGGCGAACTCAATACCTGTTACAATGCACTGGACTATCAGGTCGAATCGGGACGGGGAGAACAGGCGGCCATCATCTACGACAGCCCGGTCACCAATACCGTCCAGAAAATCACCTATAAGGAATTGCTGGACAAGGTTTCCAAATTCGCCGGCGCTCTCAGTTCACTGGGTGTCAAAAAAGGCGACACCGTGATCATCTACATGCCCATGATACCGGAAGCCGTCGTGGCCATGCTGTCCTGCGCCCGCATCGGAGCAGTTCATTCCGTCGTCTTCGGCGGATTTGCTCCCAATGAACTGGCCATCCGCATCGACGACGCCAAACCCAAAGTGATGATTTCCGCTTCCTGCGGCATTGAAGGCAAAAAAACGATTCCCTACAAACCGCTTCTGGATGAAGCCATCAAACTGGCTGCTCACAAACCCCAAAAATGCGTCATTTATCAGCGTCCGCAGGTCAAGGCGGAAATGGACGCGTCGCGTGATCTGGACTGGAACGATCTGGTCAAAAATGCCAAAGCTGCCGCCTGCGTATCCGTTGCCGCGACCGATCCTCTTTATATTCTTTACACCTCCGGAACAACCGGCAAACCCAAAGGCGTCATGCGGGACAACGGCGGCCACGCCGTCGCCCTGAAGTGGTCGATGAAAAATATCTATGATGTCAAGCCGGGCGAAGTCTTCTGGGCGGCCTCCGACGTCGGCTGGGTTGTCGGTCATTCTTATATTGTCTATTCCCCGCTACTTTACGGCTGCACCACCATCGTTTATGAAGGAAAACCCGTCGGCACGCCCGATCCGGGCGCTTTCTGGCGTGTGATCTCCCAGCACGGCGTCTCCGTTTTGTTCACGGCGCCCACGGCTTTCCGTGCCATTAAGAAGGAAGACCCCGCAGGTGATTATCTGAAAAAATACGACATCACGTGTCTCCGATATTTATTTCTTGCCGGCGAACGCCTTGATCCCGACACCTATCACTGGGCCAGCGACATGCTGAAGATTCCCGTCGTGGATCACTGGTGGCAGACGGAAACCGGCTGGCCCATCGCGGCCAACTGCATGGGCATTGAAAAATTTCCCATCAAGGCGGGTTCGCCGACAAAACCGGTGCCCGGCTACAACGTTCAGATCCTCGATGCCGACGGCAATCAGTTGCCCAACGGCGAAGAGGGCTCCGTGGTTATCAAACTTCCTCTGCCTCCGGGATGCCTGCCCACACTGTGGCAGGACGATAAACGCTATCTGGAATATGTGACGGAACGGCCGGGTTATTACGTCACCGGCGACGGCGGGCGCTTCGATGAAGACGGCTACATCTTTATCATGGGACGCATTGACGATGTTATCAACGTCGCCGGACACCGTCTGTCCACCGGCGCGATGGAAGAAATCGTCTCCAAACATAAGGACGTCGCGGAATGCGCTGTCTTCGGCGCGGAAGATCAGCTTAAAGGTCAGGTTCCGGTGGGATTTGTTGTCCTCAAAGCCGGCGTGGATCGCAAACCAGAGGACATTATCAAGGAACTTGTCCAGATGGTCCGTTCCGAACTGGGAGCCCTGGCCTGTTTCAAGGAAGCCGCCGTCGTCAAGGCTCTGCCGAAAACACGTTCCGGGAAAACCCTGCGCAGCACCATGCGCAAGATCGTTGACGGCAAGGATTATGTGGTGCCTTCCACGATAGACGATCCTTCCGTGCTGGACGTCATCGCCCAGGCAGCGCAGACCATCGGCTACGGGAAAAAATAATTTCCATTTCACAACCGAAAAGGGTTGTCGCACTCAACGCGACAACCCTTTTTTATTTTTTTGTCTTTTCTATCGGAAATGACCCTACCGTACCGAAAACCTGTATCTGAAAACACATGACAAAAGATGCCGGCGCGAGAAGCATAATGCATATATATTCGATATTATTATCAATATGTCGATATGGGACGGGAAATCGCCAGTGATGAGCAGATTAATTAATTCTTCAGCAATTCGTGTACAATTTAAGATAATATTAATCTTGACTAATGATAGGTTAATGATCTAAAAGAGCGGAAAAGTCGCCATTGATTGCGACTGGAAAAATCTAAATAAAAAAAAGGGGGGGACAATGAATAAAAAAATTATAATCTTACTGCTTATTTTATGCGTAACCATTATTCCTTTAAGCGTAAAAGCAGAAATGACCGCAATGACCGATAATGAAATGGAAGATGTTGTAGGTCAGGCTTCTCTTGTAGATATGGGAAGCTTTATGCTAACCATGGCCAATAAAGCGGGGATTGACACAAATGCAATTTTTAAGTCATTAGATCCGTTTTTAAAGCCGCTCATGAATTCCACTATCAGCAAGAAACTGATGGGCATAATGACGCCTCTTCTGGAATTTGATCCTTGCGACGCATTTAAGAAATAAAAAGACCCTTAAGCGGTAACGTGTTAGCAAGATTTATTCGAAAACCTCACCGATTTGTTCTGTAAATCGGTGAGGTTTTTTGATTTTATATGCCATAATCCCTTCTTTTTCTTTCAAAGGTTGCGCCAGCGAAAATAGTCGATTTTGTTATTAAGCTGCCTGCCTAAAGCAAGCGGTCCTTTTTGCTTCAATTCATTCATCAAAAAACAAATTTCATCCTTCAAACGCATGACCCGGTTATCCGGAATGGAAATTCTCGATGCCGGACCTGCCGGCCGAACATCATTTTTGATTTTTTCATAGATGTGCGGAAAAAACTGCCATCGGTTTAAAACAAGCTCACGCGCCTTCTGCAATGCGGGGAGACGACGACGCCAATCGTCAGGGTCCGATGTTTCAGCGATGATTTTCAAACTGGCAACAGGATCATCGATATTGATACGAATAAAGGACTCGGGCGGAAAATATTTTTCCAGATTAAGACAACCGTCATAAACAGGCACTGTCCAACTCAGAAAACAATCCGCGAGTTTCTCCGTCCAGTAATCATTGCCTCGGTCATTTTCAATGGCCAGCGAATAATAATAAGATGCCAGACCGTCCCACTTATCATGGATATGACGGATGCCTCTCCCATAAACATCCACCGGGAATTTACAGGATTGTAAATAGTGATAAAAGGCCATGCGTTTACAATGCATCGGCGTAACCGTTAACCGGCTGGTAATCCAGGAAATCAAGCGTTGCTTGACCGGCCGCCGGCACCACAGTAATTGTTTGTAGTTTCGGTCAACGTGCCAGGGAACAGCGGGATGGGACGCCTCGGCCCTGTTCACACTGGCGGTGTGATGGGTTAAGATTTTCGAGCACCCGTCAAGATCCTTGATCATCCAATCATTCGAGAAAGGAATGTACGGTTCCTGCATCATGACCCAGACATGCTCCGGCGGGCAGTGAACGGACACGGAGCTATCCCGTCTATTGTTGAGCATGATCAGATAGTCGCAGTGTTTGACCGGCTCAAATGTAAATTGAATATCTCGCCATTTGCCATCTCCCTGCGGCGTTTGACGCATCAAGTCAGGCTGCGACCAATCTTTAACCAGACGTATCAGCATGGATTTTATCCGTTCGAAACTTTACACCCAGTAATCATTGTCTGAAGATAGTGATTCTGTAAAAGAGAATAAGAAATGCCGTCGACCCTGTCAAGAGAATTGCGACAAGGCAAAGACCGTTATCATTGATTTGCCAAATGAGTTTGCTTCTCTCCTTCAAGACCCAAGGATGCATCCATTAATTATCACATCTTCCGCTTGACAGAAACGTTCCTGATCTATACATAAAAAACAGGGGTGGCCAATACGGTCTGAGATTATACCCTTTGAACCTGATCCGGATAATGCCGGCGTAGGGAGAGAAAAAGGCGTATTCATCCGTTTCCCCTCATGAGGAAACGGATTTTTTTTAGCATCCATACCGGTCAGCCACTCCATAAAATCTTGGGGAGGCATCTATGTTAAATGAAGTCATCATCAGTCGGGCGATTCTGGATTCTTATTTTAAAAAGCTTGATCACTGTCTGGAACTTGATGTCGCCATCGTCGGCGGCGGACCCTCGGGTTTGGTGGCCGGATATTATCTGGCCAAAGCAGGACGTAAGGTGGCGCTCTTCGAACGCAAGCTCTCGATAGGAGGAGGCGTCTGGGGAGGCGGCATGATGTTCAATGCCATTGTCGTGCAGGAAGCCGGCCGGCAACTGCTTGATGAGTTCGACCTTACGGGATCGGAATACGCTCCGGGATATTATGTTCTCGATGCCGTGGATGTCACGGCGACACTCATCCACAAGGCCGTGCGCGCCGGACTGCAGATCTTCAACCTTATTGCCATGGAGGATGTGGTGATCAAGAACGAGCGCGTGGCCGGACTGGTCATCAATTGGGGGGCGGTCGATATCCTGAAGTGGCATGTGGACCCGATAACCCTTCACGCCCAATACGTCATCGACGGCACGGGCCATCCCGCCAACGTCACCGAAGTGCTCGTCCGGAAAATGGGTATCCGACTGAATACGAGCACCGGCGGCATTGTAGGCGAGAAATCCATGGAAGCCGGACAGGGCGAGTTGCAAACGGTGGAAAATACCCGCGAGGTCTATCCGGGGCTTTATGTCAGCGGCATGGCGGCCAACGCGGTTTATGGCGGCTACCGCATGGGCCCGGTCTTCGGCGGCATGCTGCTCTCGGGACGCAAGGCGGCTGAAATGATTCTGGAGCGTCTATGATGACAAGGGAGGTACAGATGCCACGTGCTATCCTGCGACGCGGGCTTTATCTGGTATTGACCGAGCCGCGTGACGGGTATGAAATGCTCTGCCGGAGGGCTGTAGAAGCCGGCCTTCCCGCCGTGCAATTGCGTTATAAGGGCCACGATGAGCGTGAACATCTTGCTCTGGCGCATACCCTGCGACGAATCACCAAAAACACCGGCACGCTCTTCATCGTCAATGACCGGCCGGACATCGCACTGGTCTCGCAAGCCGACGGCGTGCATCTGGGACAGGACGACCTTCCGGTAGCAGAGGCTCGGCAGCTTATCGGTCCGATCATGCTGCTGGGTCTTTCCACGCACAACCTGAAGCAGGTCGCCGCCGCCAATGCCGCACCCGTGGATTACATCGGTTTCGGTCCGCTGTTTGCCACCCATTCCAAGGCCCAACCCGATCCGGTGACAGGACCCGGGGCTTTGAAAGCCGCACTGTCCGTCAGCCGGCATCCCGTCGTAGCCATCGGCGGGTTGAATCTGGAGCGGATCAGGCCGTTGCAGGCGCATCCGCATAATGCGGCGGTCATCCGCGCCGTAAGCGACGCACCCGATCCACTGGCCGCGATGCGCGCCATCCATGAAGCTTGCCTGAATATGAAATCGTGACGCCTGTCGGCTTACGTATTGCCGATTTCTTTATCGATTGATTTTAAATATTCAATTCTCTCCAGCAGCGGAGGATGAGAATAATAAAACCATACATACCAGGGATGAGGATGCAGATTGGACAGGTTGTCTTTGGCCAGCCTTTTGAGGGCATTAATCATCGGTTCGGATATCCCGATCAGTTCATGCGCCATCTTGTCGGCTTCACGCTCATAGCGGCGCGAGATGAAAGCGCCCAAAGGACTGAAGAAAAATGCGATGCAACTGAAATAAAGCGAGACCAGCAGCAAACCGGCGTAAACAGGGGTCTGCTGCAAGCCGAACGCGCCATAGAGCGGACGCCAGTTCACCAGCAGATAAACCAGATAAAATCCGACAAAGGATGCGGCAATCATAAAAATCAACTGTTTGAGGATATGTTTCTTTTTCCAGTGGCCGATTTCGTGCGCCAGCACCGACAGGATTTCCTCGTGCGAATGCGACGCCAGCAATGTATCAAAAAGAACAATGCGCTTGGTTTTGCCGATGCCGGTAAAATAGGCATTGGTGTGTCTGGAGCGTTTGCCTTCATCAACCTGAAAAATTCCCTTGGCCTTCAATCCGGCATTGGCCAGCAGCGCCGTGATTTTTTCTTTCAGTGCCTCGTCTTGAACCGGCTCGTACTTATTAAAGAGCGGCGCAATGACCACGGGAAAAAGCCACATCAATAAAATTTCGAATGCAGTGAAAAAAATCCACGCCCAAAACCACCAGCTCTTCGGCAGATAAAGAATAAACGCCATGAAGGCGGAAAGCAAAACGCCCATCAGGATGGTGGCAATCATCAGGGACTTCATCAGATCGGTCAGCCACAGCTTCCAGGTGATCGTGGAAAAACCGTACTTTTTTTCCAGAACAAACGTGTGATAGATATCAAAAGGAATGCCGACAACGCCGCCGATCAAGGCCAGAGCGCCGAAAAAAATCAGCGTCTGCCAGATCAGGTGCAGTTGCAAACCGGCAATTTCCCCGACCAACACCGGCAGCAGGAGAAACAATACGGCCAGTTCCAGAATATCGTCCGTTAAATCCTCTTTAGTTTCCAGTCGTGAATTATCGCAAGTGTAATCCACCATTCTGGACAGCGTCGCTTCATCGATCATGCCCTGAAAAACCGCCGGAATAATTTTTCCGTGATCGCGCAAATGCCTGATGTTGAGCCGCTGCAAGACAAACCGCCAGACAATCCGGCCGAGAAACAAAATCAAAAATAGGATCAAAAGTGTCTTCTCCATCCCCAACCCGTTCAGAAAAGTAATTTTAAATTACACAATCATGATTTGCGGTCAATCGTCAACATATTGATCGTGGAATTTCAAATCTCATCCGGAATTTTGGAGTTTCAGACACTGGAATATTATTGCTGCTAAAAAAGCCTGATGCTTTTAATCCCACGTTTGCTTTTGAGCGATTGATAAACGATATCCGCGCAGGCAATATCCTGAATGGCCAATCCGGTCGCATCGAAGAACGTTATTTCTTTTGCCGATATTCTGCCCCGCTTCTTTCCCGTCACGATATCTCCCAACTGTGCGTGCACATTTCTTTTCGTTATCTGCTTCCGGCTTAAGGGCACATTCATCTCGCCGCTGTGGGAAGCCTGTATCCAGTCATCCACCACCACGGTGGCCTGCTTTAATATCTCCGGATTGATTTCCTGTTTGCCCGGAGCGTCCGCACCGATGGCATTAATATGCGTTCCGGGAGAAACACGGGTCACCAGAGGAACGCGCGACGGCGTTGTGGTAATGACAATATCGGATTGCATGGTCACAACATCGATGCGGGCAGATACATGAGTTTCCAGCTTATAATATTTCCGCGCCCACCGGCTAAAGCGTCGAGCGCATTCCTTATCCTTTGGGAATTGCCATATTTTAATCTTTCGAATATGGCGAACTTCCAGCAGGCAGGACAACTGAGCCCGCGCCTGAGCGCCGCAGCCGACGAAGCCTGCAACCTGCGAATCTTCCCGGCTCAGATATTTTGCCGCAACGGCTCCGGCCGCGCCGGTTCGAATACACGTAAGATAGGTGCCGTCCATGACAGCCAGCGGGAAACCTGTCCCGGTATCATTCAGAATGACGACGGCCATGACAGCCGGCAGGAAGCCGGCCGCGTTTTGCGGATGAACATTCACGCATTTGATACCGGCCGCGTCAAAGCCTTCACCGGAAATATATGCCGGCATCGATCGCAAATCGCCCTTCGGAAAATACAAATAGCTCTTGGGCGGCATCTGCGTGAACCCCAGGCTGTATGCCCGGAAAGCCTTTTCAACCGTTTCATTCGCTACTCCGGCAGTCAGTATTTTTTCTATCTCATGCCTTGTCAGAATCAGTGTTTTCACAAGCGGGAAGAATCATCCTCGTTGAAGTCACGCACGCTTAAAGCCGTTGCCACCTTCGAAATTTTAACGATAGTACCCGGTGCCGACAACCCATCCGAATGGTTTAAACGGCAGAACGTAGGATCTCTTGGCCTGTTCTTTGGTATGTCCCTTCTTTGTAAACCAGTATTCGACATATCCGCCGCCGGCTTTCGCTTTGGCCATAAAATCTTTAACGTAGTAATTGCCTTTGGAGTCCTTATCATTCAGACGGTTTCTTCCCTCCACATCCCTGCGGCCATACAGAACCACATTAACGCCGTCCGTCGTATCGGCCCAGAAATATCCGTCCGATCCGTATCGCAACTCCCGGAGCAGGTCGGCGCCGAGCTTTTTGGCTTTTTCCATGGTCATTTCTCCGCTTTGCTGCCGGGCATGAATGGCCCCAAGCATACTCACGGCTGTTTCCACTTCACTTTTAATCAGAAGATCCTGAGCCTTAGAATTTGCCAGCCCCTGTGTCTGAGCGACAACCGGCAAACAAAATACCCAGGCGCTCAAAAAACCAACGAGCGCCGCCGTCCATACCTTTTTCATATTCCCTCCTTTTATTGGCAATGATTCTCCGCACGACAAAAGTCGTTCGCGGCCGTTTTCATTATCCTGTGCCGTGGATTATTGAACCTCTTGATAGGCCGTAATAATCCAGTCATTATTAAAGAAATGCACCGTTCTCCAGACAGTCCGTTTCCTGACCGCCCGGTGCGTTCCCGGCGAGGTAAAAGAATAAAACCCTTCGCCTTCTTTCTCTTTCATCATCCGTTTCCCGAGCGCGATCACTTCGGGAAAATCTTGATAGAGGGGATCCGTAAACGTGTTATGGCCTATCTGTGTCCGATCTGTTTTATAAAGGATCAGGCCATCCTTCTGCATGACCATACAATTAACACCCTTCTCTTTTTCGGTTTTTCCAGTGGCAGAACGAATCAGCTCATCATGCTTGATCAGCATGCTGATCGAACCGAGAAACTGTTTATCTTTTGAAAAAACGGGATATTCAATATCGATGGATTTTATGCCTTCGACGGAAACAAATGCGTTCCCCATCCATGGTTTCCGTGTTTTCATCATCTTCGCAACGGCTTCTTGCCCGGCGATATTCGAGCCTTCATGCTTTCGATACTGCTGAGGCTCGATAAATTTCATGATACCCCTGTTGTCGATGAACGCGGAATCGATTACATAGGACCGGCCGGCGTTGCAACTTTGCAGAAGTTTTCTCATATCCGCTTCAGGCAGCAGGTCCGGCTTGCCTGCTTCCTTCGCGGCAGAAGCAATCGTCTTTTCGATTCCCTTCAGAACATTCGAGATATCAGATTTTATTTTCAGAACCGTTTTAACCTGATTATCCGCGGCCAATGCCTGTCCGGTCATGAAAAAAATCAATGCCGTCATCACGAACACAAAGCGTCTCATGGATTGCCTCCTTAATTCTTTTATGACATTGAACAGAACGGTCTCAGATTGAGTTTTGTGATCAGGTTGCCTCCCGGTGTCCCGACGCGGCCGAAGCGTTGCGCATATGAACGCGTGGCTCCCGCCTATGCTTTCTGATGAATTATATCACAGCGATCGTTAAAATCATATTACTTTACCAATGAGCATTGCGCTGGCGTGTCCATGCCCCCTATATCCTTCCGGCGCAAACCGGAAAACAGGCCGCAAAGAGGTAAAATCGAAGTTAAGGCTTGCTCTGCAAAACAAAGCGCAGAGTCGTCAAGGAATAATGATTGACACGGAAGGATGTTTTCTGTACAAGGGAGACCGGTCGGTCTGTATGATGAAAGAAACCACAACATTAAAAGAACGCATTATAGAGGAGTCGCTTAAGCTCTTTTCCGTTAAAGGATATGCCAGCACGTCAACGACGGATATTATCGAAGCGGTCGGCACTTCCAAGGGCGGATTTTACAACCATTTTAAAAGCAAGGAACAACTTTTTCGCGACATGCTGAGTTCGGCCAGAAAAATCTGGCGCGAACGAAATCTTTATAAACTGGAGGAAGAATCAAGGCCTCTTTTGAAAATTCAAAAACTGCTGGAAAACTACCGCGACCGTTATCTGGCGGATTCCAGGAATTTTCCGGGCGGCTGTATTTTTGTCAATCTGGCGGTTGAACTGAGCGATCAGGCGCCGGAGCTCGCCAAAGAAGTCAATACCGGCTTCATCCGGTTGGGAAAGATGATCCGGCGACTTCTGGATGAGGAGAAAAAAACGGGAGGTATCGGCAGGAACGTGAATACGGAAGATGTCAGCAACATGATATTTTCCGGCCTGCTCGGCGCATGTGTACTGTATACATCCGACAAATCGAAAAAACGGTTGCATTCCACAATCGCTTCGCTCATTTCGTATCTTCAGAGTATCGATTCGAAAGGATAGAATGTGGTGTCATGGATAATGCTGTGCTTTTACATTGGTTACCCTAGACCGGTCGGTCTCGAACAAAACATACAGGAGGTTTATCATGGAAACAAAAAAATATCGCGCGCTTGTCGTGCGGGAATCGGAAGATAAAAAATTTACCAGCGCCATCGAGGAATTATCAACGGAAAGCCTTCCCGCGGGAGATGTTCTTGTCCGGGTGCTTTATTCGTCGCTCAATTTCAAGGACATGCTTTCAGCTTCGGGCAACAGAGGTGTTACGAAAAAATATCCGCACACGCCGGGCATAGACGCTGCCGGCATTGTGGAAAAAAGCAGTTCGGCGGACTTTAAGCCGGGCGAAGAAGTGATTGTCACCAGTTACGATCTGGGCATGAACACCTCCGGCGGCTTGGGACAGTATATTCAGGTTCCGGCTTCCTGGATTGTTAAAAAACCCGCGAACATGGCTTTGCGCGAAAGCATGATATTCGGCACTGCGGGGCTTACCGCCGCCCTGTCCATTCTCAAACTCGTCGATCACGGCTTAAAAGAAGGATCTGAAATTCTCGTAACAGGCGGAAGCGGCGGAGTCGGCAGCAGCGCCGTATCGATACTTTCACACACCGGTTACCGGGTGACGGCGGTCAACGGAATTTACGACGAAAGCTCTTTTATTAAGAGTATGGGAGCGGCTGAAGTCATTGAGATACCCGATCCGGCCGAATCGGCGGGGAAACCTCTTCTGAAAGAAAGGTGGGATGCCGCCGTTGATACGCTGGGAGGCAATCTCCTCGCTTTTGCCCTGAGATCGGTAAAGAGCAACGGAGCGGTTACCTGTTGCGGCAATGCGGCATCGGGCGACTTGTCTCTTACCGTATATCCTTTTATCTTGCGAGGCATCACGCTGTACGGAATCGACTCTCAGAACTGTCCCATGAAAACCAGGGCAAGGGCGTGGGAACTCATGGCGGGGCGTTGGAAATACCCGTGGCTCGAATCCATCTCGACGGAAGTAAAGCTTCAGAACGTCATCCCCGCAATTGAGAAGATAAAAGCAGGAAAACACCGGGGAAGAATCATTGTCGATATGCAGGATTAGAGATTCATCAGATCATCAACCGGTAAAGTGAGATAAATACAATGAAGAACGACAGCATTCTATTGGAAAGAAACGGAAAGGTGGCCATCGTCACCATCAACCGACCCCAAAAGAGAAACGCCTTTGATGAAGAGCTTTTCCTTCGGCTTGAATCGATAACATCCGAAATTACAGCTTCGCTTCCCCGCGCGGTGATTATCACCGGAGCGGGCAACAAATCCTTCAGCGCAGGTTTCGACGTCCACCCGGACAATCCGATGGTCAAACGTATCATCGATGCGGCCGCCACACGCGACCCGGAACCGGCCGGGAACGTGATCACGGCGATAAGAAAATCCATTGACGCGTTTGTCTCCATCCCTGTTCCTTTGATTGCGGCGGTCAACGGCCTGGCGTACGGCGGCGGAGCCGAGCTTGCCACACGATGCGATATCCGCGTGATGGACCCTGACGCGGTCATATGTTTTTCGGAAACAAGATTGGGGCTCATGCCCGATTGGGGAGGAGGGGCGGCGCTGACCCGGCTTATCGGACACGCGCGCGCAGCCGATCTTATTCTGTCCGGAAGGAAAGTAAGCGCCGATGAGGCGTATTTCATGGGACTTGCGAACAGAATCAGCGCGAAAGGAAACGCGCTTAATGAATCTGTTGCTCTAGCGGAAAAAATCGCGCAAAACGGACCCCGCGCAATAAGATCTTCATTATCTCTTATCAGGCAAAGCGCAAACACCCTATCGTCGGATTTGCTGAAACTGGAGGCTCTTTTAGCCTCCGAACTGATTTCTTCAGGCGAATGTTTTTACGGTGTGGGAGCCTTCCTGGAAAAACGGGACCCGGCCTTTCCCGATATTGAATAAGTATTCCGGCCCTTTAATTTATGCGGACTTGTTTACAGGATTCTTTCGCGGGGGAATCGCGTAAATATCCGCTTTCAGGTTGCTGTGAAAAAGACCGGATGCTTCACGAGTCGCAATCAGATAATACCGCCATTCTTCGGCATCCTCCCGCAGACCGTTAAACGATTCTATCATTTTGTTGATCTCGTGGATGGAGAGATTATCCTGAATAGCTTTATCGATCCGCACGCTCATTGCTTCCAATTCTTTCAAGCAACCGGAAAGATTTTCGGAAATCCTGCGCAGGGCGGCAAACTTTTCCCGTGCAATTTCATTTTGTAAATTATTGAAAGGACTATGTTTCGGATCAGCCATACATCAAAGCAATATCATTTATTACTTCTGCAAATATCGTATAACAGATTGCATTTTTGCTCGCAGGCCTGCTTCACTCCGATGGTTGACGGACAATCATAATTGCATACTGTCTGATCGATTTTACATTTCGCTTCCGTGCATGATAGACAGCACATGACCAACATCGTGAATAATACGATTGTGAACACCTGATAGATTCCGTGACGCATATTCATTCCTCCTTCCCTGTATTCGCATGAAGTATAACAAAAAAGATAAAAAAGGGGTAATTCGGAATTGCTGTCCCGAATTACCCCTTTCGGTTTCCACAAAAGATTCCTGTTTTATTCCTTATACATCTCCTCGATGAGGCCTTTGTAATTGGCCAGAACGATTTTGCGCTTGATCTTGAGCGTGGGCGTCAGTTCGCCGGTTTCCTGACTGAAGGCGTGGTCGATAAGGGCAAAACGTTTGATCTGTTCCACGCGTCCCAGCGGCTTGTTCAATTCGTCGATCGTTTCGTTGAATTTTTTGACGACTTCCGGATTGGCGATAAGTTTTTTCGGATCGGTTTCGGTTATGTTTTTCGACTTGGTCCATCTCAACAGTTCGGGGAAGCAGGGCACGATAATGGCGACAAGGTATTTCTTCTGATCGCCCACGATGGCAATCTGCTCGATAAGCGGATGCATCATAAACTGTCCCTCGATGACCTGGGGTGAAACATTCTTGCCGCCCGCGGTAATCAGAATATCTTTCTTGCGGTCCGTGATCGTCAGATAACCGTCGGCATCGATGGTGCCGATGTCGCCGGTGTAAAACCACCCGTCCTTCGTGAGCACCTGCGCCGTGTCTTCCGGCCTGTTGTAGTATCCTTTCATCACCTGAGGCCCGCGGATCAGGATTTCACCGTCTTCCGCAATCTTGCATTCCGTGCGCGGGAAGGCCGGACCGCAGGTGCCTATCTTGATCGGCCGGAGATGCTTGTATGTGTTCAGGTGCGTTATCGGCGTGGTCTCGGTCAGGCCGTAGCCCATGTGGATTTCAACGCCGATAATATGGAAAAATGCATGGATCTCGTTGGACAGAGGCGCGCCGCCGACTCCGATCGTGACCATGCGATCGAGCCCCAGAGCCGCGCGAAGTTTTGAATAAATGAGCTTATCGAAAAGCGTGTATTCCAGATTCAGGAAAAAGGGCAGCGATTTGTTGTAAAGAATATAGGGCAATGCCTTTTTGCCAACGTTGATGGACAGGTTGAACAACTTCTTTTTGTTTTCCGGAGCCTTTGCCAGTTGACCCATGACGCCTTCATAAATTTTCTCGAGAACGCGCGGCACGTAGATGGCCAGCGTGGGCCTGATGTCTTTGAGGTCCTCCAGCAGGGTATCCGACCCTTTTGTATAATTGATGGTGCCTCCTTCGTGGATCATGGAATTGTAGCCGACCGTACGCTCCAGTGCATGAGACAGAGGAAGAAGCGACACACATGTCCCTCCGGGGGGGAACGGATGATGCTCGACGAATTGTTTCACGTTGGACACCAGGTTGCTGTGGGTCAGCATGGCGCCTTTGGGATTGCCCGTCGTGCCCGAGGTGTAAATCAGGGTTGCCGTTTCCTGAACATCGATATTTTTTATGCGCTTGTCGATCTCCGAGGAATTCAGGTTTTTCCTGCCGGTCTTAAGAGCATGGGAAAACTTGACCACCATCGGGTCCTTGTCGTCCAGATCGTCGAAAACAATGATTTCCTGCAGATAGTGAAGATTATCTTTTTCCTTCAACAGATTATCAACCTGAAACTTCCCGGCGCACATGCATATCTTTGCCCGGGAATCATTCAGGATGTATTCGGCTTCCGGCCCGGAGTTGGTCGGATAGACGGTCACGTCGGCCGCGCCGATGGCCAGCGTGGCCAGATCGGCTACGACCCATTCAGGACGGTTGTTGGAATAGATGGCAATTTTATCTTTCGGCTGGATGCCTTTTTTCAGAAAGTACGAAGCCAGTGCGTCGATCTGCCCGCTGATATCGCCATACGTGTACTCTTTCCAGTTTTTGTTTTCATCGCGTATTCTCAGAAAAATTATGTCGCGGGACTTCTTCACCTGATTTCTGAAAATACCTGGCATTGTCGTGTCATTGTAAGGTTTAACTGCGCTCATGATATCACTCCTGTATTTTATGTCTGCGCCGGCCACAGGTTCCGGACGATCCGAACGTCGCAAGCCGGCACAGGTTATTTCAAGCTTATATTTGACATCTGAGAAACGAACTAACGGGGATTAGATCATGGGAATAAATGGGAACAACAGAGTCATGCCGTTGAAATATAAGTTTTCAATCCTATTTAACTTTCATTTAATGTTTCCATTATGAAACATTAACGGCGTTTATATACTCTCTTACGCTTGAGGTGTCAACCCCAATGCGTTTCGGCATCAGGAGATAGCGTCCAATCCCTGCATGTCGGGATTGGATAACTCGTCCAACATATCCTGCTTTCAGCCGTTCGCTTTCAACAAGATTCATGACAACTTGCAGAGATTACCGCGCTTCGTTTGTAATATCCGGGTTTCATCAGATTGCACTAATATTTTCTTGACAAATGCATTTTACAGACTTATCATCCCAGTTAACGTAAGGTGGCATTTCATTAAAAAACGGTCGTAATATTAAAAGATTATCCCCGTTGACCAATTTACGCAAATGGCATTTAATGGCTGGATTTTACAATAAAAAATCAAATGCCGGGAGGTGGAATAATGTCAGATTTTGTTAAAAAGACTATCGGCCGGTTGGTGAAGGAAACGGCGGAACGTTATCCGGACAATATGGCTCTTGTTTGTCCGGAGTTCGGCATTCGGCAAACATACAGCGAATTCTATCGGGCATGCAGAGATGTCGCCAAAGGACTAATGGCTATCGGTGTCAAACGCGGTGACAATATCGCCGTCTGGACGACCAATATCCCCGAATGGATTTATTTGCAGTTTGCGCTGGGAATGACGGGCGGCATTCTGGTGACGGTCAATACCAATTATCAGACCCATGAGCTGGAATATATTCTCAGGCAGTCCGATTCCACCACGCTTTTTCTTATTGAATCTTATCGCGATATCAGCTTCTACGATAATGTTCGCAAGATACTGCCCGATATCGATCATCACAAAGCAGGCCATCCGGTTTCCGAAAAACTACCGGCTTTGAAAAACATTATTTACATCGGGAAAAGAGAGGACACGCCCGGGATGCTTCGTTTCAGCGACATCCTTAAATTGGGAAGAGAGGTCACCGACAGACAACTGGACGACCGGTTAAACAGCCTGGATGACGACGATGTCATCAATATGCAGTACACGTCCGGAACAACAGGATTCCCCAAGGGCGTCATGCTGACACATCACAACATCGTCAACAACGCCCGCATGGTCGGTGATGTCATGGGGATGACGGAGAAAGACCGGCTGCTGATTCAAGTGCCGTTATTTCACTGCTTCGGCTGCGTGATGAGTTCGCTCAACTGCGTTTATCACGGTTCCACCATGGTGGTGGTGGAATTTTTTGATCCCCTCAAAGCTGTTCAATTCATTTCCGCGGAGCAATGCACGGCGGTGAACGGCGTGCCGACCATGTTCATCGCGATTTTGAATCATCCCGACTTTGACAAATACGACATGACGTCTCTGCGTACGGGCATTATGGCCGGGGCTCCCTGCCCCGTCGAAACGATGAACCAGGTACGCACGAAAATGCATTGTCCCGAGATCGTCATTGCCTTCGGCCAGACGGAATCAGCCCCGGTGATGACGATGACGCGGCGCGACGATCCGGTTGAACTGCGCGTTTCCACCGTGGGCCGGCTTCTGCCGGATATCGAAGGAAAAATTGTCGATCCGGATCTGGGCGTCGATCTGCCCCCCAATACTCAGGGCGAAATTGTCACGCGGAGCGCCTGCGTTATGAAGGGCTATTACAAAATGCCTGAGGCAACGGCGGATGCCATTGATAAATACAACTGGCTGCACACCGGCGATCTGGGCGAAATCGATGAAAACGGTTATTTCAAAGTAACCGGCCGAATCAAAGACATGATCATCCGCGGCGGCGAAAATATTTATCCCCGCGAACTGGAGGAGTTTCTTTTCACGCATCCCAAAGTGGTTAATGTGCAGGTTATCGGCATCCCCGATAAAAAATACGGCGAGCAGGTCCTGGCCGCGATTCAACTCAAAACAGGACAGACGGCTTCGCCGGAAGAATTCACCGAGTTTTGTCAGGGGAAAATCGCGCGACACAAGATTCCCAGATACTGGGAGTTTGTCGACGGCTATCCGACAACGGCCAGCGGGAAGATCCAGAAATTCAAAATGAAAGAAATGTATGAGAAAAAATATCAGGCTTAAGCTGTCCCCGCGCGGGGAATGCATCGTAACGGGAGTCGATGTCATTCCGAACATATGAGTGGAATCGTAAACAACATAACCCCCTATTTCTCCCCGGCCTCGCCGGACGATAGGATTCGCTTCGACATGATCTACGGTATAGAGCGCTGATGAAACATCACGCGAAAGCATATTGAACAACGATTAAATAAAGGATTACAGGTTATGAGCAACATTATTAATCGCGACACCATCGGCGATATGGCCCGCCGGGCGGCAACGAAATACGGCGACAAAACGGCCATTATTTTCCGAGATGAAAAGCTGTCGTTTTACGATCTGGAAAGGGAAGCAAGACGCTTTGCCAATCTCATGACCCGTTACGGAATCAGGAAGGGCGACCGGGTGGCCCTCTTCGCTTACAATTCCCATTATTACCCGATCAGCATGATGGGACTCGCCAAAATAGGCGCCATTCAGGTTCCCATCAATTATATGCTCAATGCCGACGAAATAGCTTTCATCATCAATCACTCCGGCTCGAAATTATTCATTGTCGAAGATTCGCTCTACCCGGTTATTGCCGATTGCCGGGATAAATTTTCCACCGTAGAACATTGGGGCTTCCTCCCTTTGGAAAATTCCGCTGTTCCCGAAGGATTCTTTAACCTGATAACGGAAACGGCAAAAATGACCTATGATGAGCCGCAGGTGGATGTCAGCGCGGAAGATATCGTGCAAATTCCCTACACCAGCGGAACGGAATCAAAACCCAAAGGCGCCATGCTGTCGCACCGGGCGTTGATGTCGCAGTATCACAGCTGCATTTTCGACGGCCAGTACGCAACCGACGATGTCAGTCTCCATGCCCTGCCCCTGTTTCACTGCGCCCAGCTCCACTGCTTCCTGATGCCCTATCTGTACGTCGGCGCCACGAATATCATCATGCATAAAGCGGACGCGCTGGAAATGATCAGGCTCCTTGAAAAATATCAGATCACGCATATGTTCGCGCCGCCGACCGTCTGGATCGGAATTCTGAATCATCCAGAGTTCAATAATTATAATCACACCAGCCTGAAAAAGGCCGCCTACGGCGCCAGCATCATGCCGGTGGAAATCATCAAACAATTATCCGTAACGTTCCACGGCCTGAAGCTCTGGAACTATTACGGGCAGACGGAAATGGGACCGGTGGCCACTATTTTGAAACCGGAGGATCAGCTTCTGAAACCCGGTTCCGCGGGCAAACCGGTACTGAATGTAGAAACAAGGCTGATGGACGATGACGGAAAATTTGTTCCGCTGGGAGAGGTGGGAGAAATTGTTCATCGTTCCGGCCATGTTATGACCGGCTATCTGAATGACGCCGAAAAAACCGCCGACGCCTTCCAGTTCGGCTGGTTCCACAGCGGCGATCTGGGACGTTTCGACGGCGACGGCTATCTCTATGTGGTAGACCGTAAAAAAGATATGATCAAAACCGGCGGAGAGAATGTGGCCTCCCGCGAAGTCGAGGAAGTCGTTTATCAGTATCCGGGCATCGCGGAGGCGGCGGTCATCGGACTGTCCGATCCCAAGTGGATAGAAATCGTGGCGGTGGTCGCCGTGCCAAAGAAGGACGTTCATCTCCAAGAGAAAGAAATCATTGCCTATTGCAAAAAGCACCTGGCGGGATTTAAATGTCCCAAGAAAGTTTTTATCACCGACAAACTGCCCAAAAACCCATCGGGAAAAATTCTCAAACGGGAACTCAAAGAGCAGTACGGTTCATAATTTCAACGGGAGTCCTCCATGACGAGAGAGCAAAAGGAAACGTTCACCTCCATCGGCGAACTGGCGCAGAAGCTGGAAATGAGCCAGCGCACGATCCGTTATTATGAAGAAATCGGCCTGCTCAACTCCATCAAACGTGTTGAAGGCGGACGCCGCATTTATACGGATGCGGATTTGCGCCGTCTGAAATTGATCAAGCGCCTGAAGATTATGGGCATGACGTTGTCGGAAATGCAGGAACTGGAAGCGATGTGGACGATTGAAAAATCCAATGACAAGGTTCTCGGACGATTGCTGGAGCTCTTGAATAATCAACTGACAAGGCTCGACGATCGTATTGCTGACCTTAACATCTTAAGAAACGAAATCATCGAATATCAGAACAGGATTAAATCCAAAATCGGCAAATGATTCTTAGAAATTCCGAATTGGATAACCAGGGAGGAACCGCACAGAAAAATGGAAAAGTTTTTTTATCCGCGCAGCATGGTGGTCATCGGCGCATCCGTCAAAAGGCTTAATCTGGGTCACATCATTGTCCTCAACAACCGTCAGCACGGCTATCATGGAAATATCTACGGCGTGGGTCGGGAAGAAGGAGATATCGCAGGCGCTCCGGTTTTTAACAGCGTTGAAAAAATCCCGGAGGTGCCGGATGTCGCTATTATCATTTCTCCCGCGCAGACCGTGCCGGAGTTCATGGAAGCCTGCGGCAAAAAAGGCATCAAGCGGATTGTCATCGAGTCGGGCGGGTTCAGCGAATATTCCGAAGGGCAAAATGTTCTGGAAGAAAAGGTGCTGGAAATCGCCGACCGTTACGGCATACGTTTCATCGGTCCCAACTGTATCGGCACCATCAATTTCGATATTAAAATGATGATGCCTTTCGGATTTTTCCCCAGGACAGTGCCCGGCGGACGCGTAGCCATGATCGTTCAAAGCGGCGGCGTGGGAGGGTCTTACCTCGGCGAATTCGGCGACAATGCGATTGTACCCGGGAAATTTGCCGCCGTCGGCAATAAGCTGCAGATCGATGAAGTCGATGTGCTGGAGTATCTGCTTAACGACGACAAAACGGACATCGTCGCCATGTACCTGGAAGGATTCAAGCGTGGAAAAGCTTTTTTTGACCTGGCGATCCAATCCGACAAGCCGCTGATTGTTCTAAAATCCAACCGCAGCAATCTTACCGCGAAGATCGCCCAGTCTCATACCACCGCCCTTTCCGCCGACGATGCAGTGGTCGACGGCGCTTTCCGGCAGACGGCGGTCATCCGCGTGGAAGACGATATTGATTTCATCAACGCGGTGAAAATTATCCGGCTGCCATTAATGAAGAGCAGGCGGGTGGCGGTCCTGTCGCGGTCCGGCGGACATGCCGTGATGAGCGTGGATGCCTGTGCGAAGTTCGGATTCACGCTGGTGGATTTTCCGCCTGTATTTATCGAAAACCTGAAAACCATTTACAACACGCGGGTCATCGCTCACCAGAATCCGCTCGATCTGGGAGAAATTTTTGATTACACCATTTTTACCCATATTCTGGAAGAAGCTTTGAAGTTGCCCGATGTGGACGGCGTTCTGTTCAACCATCTCTATATATCCAACTATGAGGGGGAAATGTCACGGGATTTTCTGAGCAACGTCGGCAAACTTGTGCAGCAATATCAAAAGCCTGTGGCCATGACCATGGTCACGGATACGCAGGAACTGGTGAATATTTCGAAGAATCAGGAATATCCGATTTTTACGACGCCGCTGATGGCTGCAAAAGCCCTGCACATGTCGGCCGCCTATTACGAAAACAAAACGGCGCGTGATGCCAGAGGCAGCCATGTCCGGTCATCTGTCGATCGGGCGGCTGTCGATAAAATCAAAGAACGATGTCAGTCGGAAAACAGGATTCCTCTGACGGATGAAGCCCTGCTAATTACAGCAGCCGCGGGCATTCAAAGCATTACCGGCGTTACGGTCACATCCGCGAAAGAGGCCGGAGAAGCTCATCTTCATTTCCCCGTCGCCCTGAAACTTCTTTCACGCGACGCGTCTCATAAATCCGACGTCGGCGGTGTGCGCCTGAATATCAAAAATCACGGAGAACTTAAAAAAGCGATTTCCGGCATGAAACAAGCTGTCAAAGGAATCACGCCGCGACCGGCCATGGACGGTTTCCTGATTCAGGAAATGTCTGCCGAAGGCGTGGAATGTTTTGTCGGCGGACGTCAGGACCCCGTCTGCGGACCGATTGTGATTGCGGGACTCGGCGGAATTTTTCTGGAAATCTTCAAGGACACGTCCATCCGACTCGCTCCGGTCACGAAAAGCGAAGCGCTGGATATGTTGAAAAATTTACAGGCCTACCCGGTTCTGCAAGGAGCCAGAGGAAAGATGAAAGCGGATATCGACGCTTTTGCCGATGTGATTTGCCGTGTGTCCAATCTCCTGGCAGCGGTTCCGGACATCGCCGAAATCGATTTGAACCCGGTGATCGTCCACGAACAGGGCAAGGGCGTTTCGATTGTCGACAGCCGCATCTTCTTCCAATAAGAACGTGACAATAGAATAACTCGGCAGTGCATTGTTTAGGGATGTCGTTGACGCATTGTCCTGATGCATCGGTTATGCGCATTCACTGTAACCGCACATGCGACAAACAGCGCAACCGCCTTCATGTTCGACAATGCCGCCGCAGTCCGGACAGGCGCCTTTGCGGAATACGATTTTTTCGTGCTGCACTTTTCCGCCGTTGGCTTCGATGTGAAATTGAATGGACTTGGCCACAGCGTCGGCACAGGACAGAATCTTGTTTTCACCGAAACCGGAGGGCGAATGACACGAAATGCCCTGCAACTGCTTAATGACCTGACGGGACGACAGTCCGCTGCGCCAGGCCAGGGAGACCATGCGTCCGATGGCTTCGCTTTGTGATGCCGCGCATCCGCCCGATTTTCCCATCGTGGTGAAAAGTTCAAACAAGCCTTTGTCGTCTTCGTTGATGGTTATGTAAAGCGGTCCGCAACCGGTTTGCATCTGATAGGTCCAG
>JAGVUJ010000357.1 GCA_019136325.1 Deltaproteobacteria bacterium | reverse complement strand
GAGAACTCAATCTTGGCTGGTCATTTACCCCCAATTGTTGAGATGATACAAATATTCTTCTGTTGCTGAGACTTCAAAAGTATAATGCAACAACATAGCCTTTTCCGTGTAGATCAAATCTATTGAAAAAAGGTACTTTCCCCCGAATGATCTGGAATTTATACCCATGAACATCACTTGAGAAGGAAGCCCGTATTGATTGAGGACGTTCTTCATCTGAAAGGAAGTTACTCCACTTGCACTGGCTTCGATAATCTTTGAAATATTATTTTCAAAAACATAACTTTGCCCATTAAACATCGGATATCCATCCGGGACCGGGAAAGTAATTTCAAGGTAAGTTACCTCTCCTACTTCTTCCTTGACAGACATAGATGTTGATATCGTATTCAAGATGTTCACTGTCTGATCGATGGTTGTAATTCCCGGGGTAATTCCCCACCAGCAAGGCAGATCACAACCGCCATTGGTTTCCAATAAGTTACGTAGATTCTCTCTTGCCTCATCGATGGTCAAATCGGGCAAAGGAGTCCAATCAACCCAGAGAATTGGGGTTGGAGAAAGTGTCCAGGTTGGGCGTTGGGTCGCTGTTGCTGTTTTTTCGATCTCGAGCGTGGAAGTCAATGGAATTGTGCTTGGTGTGGTGGTTGAAGAAGACGGATAAGGCGACTGCTCCCCCATTTCTCCGGGGAGATTCTCTCCATTCAGATACGGCGTATGACATCCACCCAACATGAAAAGGAAAATCGCAATTATACCTACAATGGCTTTCCTGGTTTTCATCTTAGCCCTCCTAATGGCTGATGGCATAATCTATCAGTGTAGGCATAATTTCATTCATAAAAATCATCCTCTTTTCTCCCCATCTATCCCTCGAAAATCGCTGGTATGTCCAGCCGATAAACATGTCAGCAAACTCTTCACCAGGGGATCCATCCGTGCTTGGCTGCCAGCCACCCCAAGCTCCAAATGGACCTGCAAAGCCATAATCCCCAGGATCCTGGCCATCAGAACGATCAGGAAAATTAGGATCTTGTGCTTGTCGGTTGCCGAGTTCAAACTCACCCAACCGGTAATTTCTCGAAGAAGATACTACCCACAGGCGATTATTAAACGCATGACCAAGTTCATGGATTACGTGGTTTGTTCTTATCCACCCCGAGTCGGGTACCCAGGTTCCAACCATGGATGCAAATCCTATTTTTCTCGCCCCATACGTATATGCTCCAACTCCCTGACACTCCGGGCAATTCCCCCATTGGAAAACCATTTTCTTATCCCCGTTTATTCCATATATTGAACGGAAAGCATTTATGGGATCCCTGCCTGTTACAACAGAGAAAGCATTCGCTACCTTTGTTATACCATCAGCAACATCTCTGCCACCAAATTGCCTGCACTGTTCGTCGTTACACTGATGCTTCTGAATCAACATTTACAGACATTGATTAAATAATATCCCACTCCTATCCTGTACCTACCTCGCCTGACCCTTGGCGGCGGGCAGTAGAGCGGCTGCAGTGGGAGTAATGGAGAAGTAAGCTCTTTTTTGACCTCATCGATCTCAAGTGCGCGATTAAATCTGCCCATTTACCGTTCTATTTTGTATGCATTCCCGTCAAATTGAAAACACGCTTTTTCCGGTTCGCCAATCATCAAACGAGCGAATTCATCAACCGTTAATGAAGTTACATCCTCCAATGATATGGTTTGGGGGGGATGTCTGGGATTCTCCCCAAACCAAAGGCTTACTCCATCAAATTTGGTTGTCAGTGGGCATATTTGCGATACTCCTCGCTCTGCCGGGATAATGTTAACACCCCAATATTCCACGATCAAATCCATTTCATCATAATATATTATCAGAGAGAATAAAGGTCCTGGTCCCCAGTCGGCGGCTATACCTACGTAATTGGGTGTGCCATAACGCTCGACCAACGTCTTGGGTGAATAAGCCGTTATTTTCTGAAATGTGCCATTAATCGATGAGGAAATGCTTATGCCGACATTCACCGTTACAACAATATCGTTTTTGATTTCCAAGTTAATATTAATTGACATTCCGCTTTTTAGATCATAGTTAATATCAAAATATTCCTGCCCTTTGAAAGTGATAACCTTTGTCTCCAATCCATTATAGTGGAAGAAATCCTTCGCTTCTAATGCTGTGGTTTCGCCTGGCACAATCCCCCAAAAGCAGGGAGCAGCGCAATCTGCAGAGCCCATCAGCAAGGCATGAATCTGCTCTGCAGCCTTCTCCGGTTCCAGCGTAGGGATGGGCGTTGGAGTTTTGGTTGGCAGATATGTTGATAGAGGCGTATGGTTTGGTGTAATAACCGTCGGTTGGAAATATTTCTCAGTCTGATCCGGGTTCAGAGTCAATGGTGATGTTCCACAACCTGCCAGGATAACTGTCAAAATTAGGATAAAACCTGATCTATATATGAGATTCAATTTCATCTCCTCTTGTAAAAATCCTAAATATTATGGGAGAAAAGCCAAATAAGGCTGAAGGGCACCTCTGATAAAATTAAACATACTAATACCTTCGGAGTTGCAAAGATTTATATTCCCACCAATATAATTCGCAAAGGCATCCGACCATTGTTCAGACGGTCCAAAACCAATATATGTCTGTCTGGCTTCCACCCAAGGGTAATTTGGATCGTTATAAATATACCTGGAATTGAGAGCATAGGGGGTAATTTGCATGTCATCCTCTACCCAACTCGGGTTGTTCAGGTTTTCAACAGCATTGGTGAATATATCCCGTAAACCAGAAGTGTTATCAAGTAAATGTCCAACTTCATGGTAGATATTTATTTGTCGTATGGGATTCTGACCAAGAGTATAAAATTGAATGCCACTTCCATCCAAAAGCGTTGATCCATGATATTGACCTCCACTCGGATCTTGGTTTCGTAAAGTAAATGATGCAAATCCAGTCAAGCTTCGGAATTGATTATCAAGAACGTTATTAATATTTCCAAGGCTAATATACATAAGATGTAAGTTTCGAGAATCCCAATTCTTGTCTCCTGTGTCAGACATCATTATGTGATACTTTCCAAGGATCATCATTTTCCAAGTGTCATTAACGTTTAATTTTGACACTCCTGAATTGCGATACCATTTCTGATGGTTAAAACAATGTCCCTCCTCGTCACAAACATCATGCCCGCTCGGGTCGGTGTACCGCACCGGGTTGTTCATCACATGTTAGCATATAACAACTGGCCAGCCAGTCCGTCTCGTATCTTGCGGGACGGTACGTTTGGACGCATAATTCCTTTGGCTGAGTGAACGGGAACGTTGCGCCCGGGTGCGTGACGTATGGGCAAGCCGGGTATGCTTATGGAAAGTCTCTCAAAGACAAGTCCGCTCACATGTTTGGCTGCCCGTTCGAATCCGCTCACCTGAGAAGGGCTTTGGTTGCCGCCACAGCCCTAGCTCGAATCCGTGTGTGATGTCACGCCCAAAAACAAACGCATCCGGCCTGACTGGCCAGGTTTGCCAGCATATTCGAATGGAGGTTATGAGAATATGCCGCACATTGATTCTACTCCCAAACGTTACATCGGTTTCGATATTCACAAACACTACTTCGTCGCCATCGGCGTCGATCCACAGCTTAATCCGGTATTTGGACCGCACCAGGCTTCCATTACGCAACTGGCTGAATGGGCCAGGAAGAACCTGACCCCTCAAGACGCAGTCGTGGTCGAGATGACCACAAACACCTATCTGTTTTTCGACATCATCAAGCCACTGGTCCATTCGGTCACAGTTGTGCATCCACCCCATGTTTCCCTCATCGTACGCGCTCAGGTCAAAACGGACAAGAAAGCTGCTCTCACCCTGGCGCAATTACATGCCTCGGGTTTGCTGCCGGGTATCTGGATCCCGCCGGTTGAAGTGCGGGAACTGCGCGCCCTGGTGGCTCACCGCAATAAAATGGTGCATTTCTCCAGCATCGCCAAGTGCCGCCTTCATGCGCTCCTGCAGCGTAAAGGGATTGAAGCCCCGCAAGGCGTGGAACCTTTCTCACCCGAAATGCGCCTCTGGTGGGATGAACTTGACCTGACCGCCTTGGAAAAGCATTGCATGCACTCTGACCTGTCCATGCTGGATTTCGCCCGGTCTCAGGTGGAATCCGACGAGCAGTGTCTCAAACACCTGGCGGGCAAGGATGAACGCCTTCCGTTACTCATTCAAATCTGTGGGATCGGGTTTATTACCGCCATCACCATCCTGGCTGCCATCGGCGAGATTCAGCGTTTTCCAACCCCAGGGCAACTGGTGGGTTATGCCGGTTTGGGTGCCAGGGTGCACGACAGCGGCATGAGCCGCACCACTGGCCGCATTACCAAAACCGGCAGGCGCGATCTGCGCCGCGCCATGGTGGATGCTGCCAATCATGCCATTCCATTCCATCCCCATTGGAGAGCCGTGTTTGAACGTCAATCAATGCACATTGGCAGGCAGAAAACGATTGTGGCCATTGCCCGCAAGCTGCTGGTAGCCGTCTGGCATGTATTAAGCCACCAGGAGGCCGATCGTTTTGCCGATCACCAGCAGGTGGCCACGGCGCTTTTCGCTTATGCCCATCGCATTCGCGTTCAGAACCTGCCGGATGAACAATCTGCTCTGCAGTTCACGCGCAACCAGCTCGACCGGCTGAAGATCGGTCAGGAGGTCAGGCAAATCCCGTGGGGCTCGCGGAAGTTCAAGCTGCCGGAGAGTAAGCTGACCGTGAGCTAGTGTGGGCTTGGATAACTGAATAAGCGTGTAGAACCCGTTTCGTTCAAGCGGGCTGTATTCTTATTTGGTTTTTAAGGTTCGAGGACCTGTTCCGTACTATACTGAAAACACACCCCAAGAGAAAGGCGAGCTGAGGCGGTCTCATGACCCTTCGCTCGTCTTTCAATTACCAAATAGGACATTCTTAAGAGGAATGTTATACCGCACTATCACAATGATAGTGGCAATGATTAATAAGCCTGTTTCAATTATCCATTTTCGAGTAGGCCACTGTTGATTAGCTTTTACAAAAGTTGTTGAGGTGGTAGACGTTAGGAACAAGCCCCTCCAACGATCATAAACTTTTGGAATGCCAAGTAATATATGTCGAAGACATAAAATCGCAATCGACCAGCCAATTCCCCAATATACGGCAATTAATGCTACACAAAGATTAAAACCAACTACCCAAAGCAATGAAGCCAACCCCAGTCTTCCATTCATCAGTTGACCTCCGGATAATGATTTGGCATAGAGGGTATGTTTTGATTGGGTATGGCTGATATATTTAGCACTTCTTCTATTTTTCCATGTTCCGCATCTTGCCACATTTTAACACCAAAAATATTGACAGGTAGTACCACGAGAGTTTCTAATGCTTCGCCAGCTTTCATTAAGACAGGTTGACCTGTTAACATCAAGCCGAATGCTGGAATACCAACTGTTAAATCGGTGGCTGCGATAAGAAATGCCGCCGCTACTTTTTTGGCGTCGTCAGATCCATAGTGTATTAGAGAGTAGGTCGACCCATATTTCGCTGCCTTCACCTGGTCCATATAACTACTTTCTCCAGCTATGATTAATCGGCCTGCTTGATCCAACGTAAACTTACCAGTAAATGACGACTCAACATCTGGATGATTATTGGGTAGTTGATCTGTATCCCAGTTAATGTTGATTTCATCTCCTAATTCAGCTTTCTGTAATACCGTTAGCCACCCCCAACGCCCCTCTAGAGTACCTCCTTCTTGAAATACCCTTAAGACATCATCCCAAGAGTCGACACCGAAGTAGTTTTTGATTTCATCTTTATTAAAATGACCTGTTGGATCGGTATATCTTGACGGATTGTTATATCCGTACCCATACCGGTCCCACGCCATTGGGTTCCCCGGCTGGGGAATGAGGCTGTCCGCCTGCACAAACCTGCCCAGGGCGGATCGCTTATCTTAACCACCTCCTCATGGGAAATCCTCCCGAGAGTAGAATAAGGGTACCAAGCCACATTCTAAATCTCAGGAGGTTCTTTCATGCTATCCGAAATCGACCAGTTCGTCAACTGGGTGCGCAGGCGAAGCCCCAATGCCCGCACCTGGAAGGACTACAGCTACGACCTGCATCAGTTCGCCAGTTTTATCGGCGATCTCCCGGCAACATCCGTTACTTTCCGCGATGTCGACTGCTTCGTTGCTCACCAGGTATCACGTGGCTTCCAACCCACCACCGTCAACCGACGGTTAGCCTGCCTGGTTTCTTTCTTCACCTTCCTCTCGGATGAGGACCCATCTTTAGTGTGTCCAGTGCTACCCAAACGCCACTTCCTCCGTGAGCGGGAGCGCCTGCCCCGTCCCGTCCAGCCCGAGCAACTTAAGGCCTTCTTCATAGCCATTGACCATGCCATTCAATCTGGCTGCTCCGAAGCTCTCCGCGATCGGGCCATGTTTCTGCTCATGCTGCGCTGTGGGTTGCGGATCGGCGAGGTCGCCAACATGCTCCTCAATGGCCTCTACCTGGATGAACCTCGGCCGCGCCTGGTGGTCAGCGGCAAGGGTTCCCGCGAGCGGGTCGTCTACATCTCGCCTCAGGCTGAACGCGCCCTGCGTCGCTATCTGGCTCTCCGTCCGGACAGCCTCAGCGAAAACGTCTTCCTGGCTTACCACCGTGATGGGCTGTCCACCACTGCCATACACAAGCGGCTCATGCATTACCGCCAGGAAGCGCAAGTTTCACTCACCGCCCATCGCCTCAGGCATTCTTTCGCCAACGACCTGCTGACCGCTGATGTGCCCATCACAACCATTCAGAAGCTCATGGGGCATCGCTGGTTGGAGACCACTCAGATCTACGTCCAGGCTAACGACCGCCAGGTAGCCGCCGATTACTACGCTGCTTGTGCCAGGCTGGAGGATTGGTCATGAGCCCTGCCAAAGCCGCGGTTACCCCATGTGAGATCTACAATCACGCACTCAAATATTCACGCCACGACCATGTGCCGCCAGGAGTGCCGCTACCCAACTCCACCAACACCTGGTTGCCGGAGAATATTGCCATATTGGAACGTTATGTTACCTGGTTGGCCGGGGGAGGAACCAGTGCCTACGTCATTCGCGTGATCCACATCCCTATGGCAGGGCATATTCTCAGCCTAAACCATAAGCCATCCACCGCGCTTGACCTGGACAACGATCTGCAAGCAGGCATGGACTACATTCTGGCTAAAGGGCTCGGCTTTTGCTGGACAAAAAACTGCCGCCTGTCGATGCTCAAATTCCGCCGATTTCTGTTGCACGAGCGCGGGCAGACCGAGTGCCACATCACGCCCTTTGATCCTGTTCTTCATACCGAGGGTTTACCCGCCTGGCTGGTGGAACAGCTTACCCGCTACCAGCATGTTAAGCAGCGCAATTGGCGCGAATCCCGGATAGAGGATGGGATTCGTCGCTTTTGGTGTGAGCATTTACGCCTCTGGCGCTTCCTGGTCAGACGGTTTGGCATCCAGGCGTTATCTGACCTGAAACGCAGCCACTTTCTAGACTACACTGACTGGCGGCTGCAAGCCGGGATGTCGGTACGGGGCGTGAACGGCGACTTGCGCACCTTTCACGGCTTCATGGAATTTCTGCAGGGACAGGATTGGCCGGTTCCGCATATCTTGCTGCGACTGCCTTGTCTCAAAGAGCCCGATTCACTGCCTAAATTCCTGACCGATACTCAAGTGTGCTCGTTACGGGATGATTTGGAGGCGCGGGTAGCGGGTGCTGACAACGCTGCCCACTGCCGGGATGCGCTTCTGGATCGAGCCACATTCTACCTGTTGTGGCAAGGCGGTTTACGGCGGGGCGAGGTGGAAGACTTGCGCCTGGAGGACCTTGACCTGGAGGGCCGTAAGCTTACCGTGCGGCGCGGCAAGGGGCTGGTTGATCGCACCGTGTTTCTCTCTCAATCGGTGGTGCGCGTTCTGCTTGCTTACCTGCCCATGCGCGGGCCAGGACCGACCGACCACGTATTTCTCTATCGCAACCAGGCCATCTCCAAGGATCTCATCCACGGTAGGCTCAAGGCCTGTGGAGTGCGGGTGGGGGTATCGGTGTATGCTCATCGCTTGCGCCACACCTGCGCCACGCAGTTGCTCAATGCGGGCTGCCCGGTAACCAGCATCCAAAAATTCCTCGGTCACAAGCGTCTTAATACCACGATGGTGTACGCCAGAGCATACGACCAGACGGTGGAGGCCGACTACTTTGCCGCCATGAGCCGGGTGGAACAGCGTTTGTTGGTTGCACCAGAAACGGAACCGACAATAGCAGTGGTCACGGACGAGAAGAAAATGCAAATTCTGGCCATTGCCGGGCAGTTGGCCGCTCCGGAAGCCGAGCCAGAGATGCGTAGAAACCTGTTTGAGCAGATGCGCTACCTGCTGTTTGGCGGGCAGACGTTCCCTGAGGCGGTTTTGCCAGTTGAGGCTGGTAGCCAGGTTTGGATCCCGCCGCCGGTGGATGTGGCTGTGGGTTAGGGGATATTATTCAATTTGTAAGGTGCGAACCCGCTCGCTTTCAGGCGTCGCCGGGAGTTGCAATTTTCACAAAAGACCTTTGCTTACCATCAATGCGGAGGCGGGGTTAAGGTCGGTGACCCCGGCGTGATAAATAGCTCGGGATTACGAAACCCACATTCCAAATAATTGTCTTTTTTAAGATAAACGCAATACTTTCTTTCTGATGGGTCGAATCCCACTTCGTATGTTTGGTATTCATTGCGTTCATACCAAATTTCGTGCCCATCAAATGTATAAGGTAATTGAGCAATATATCCTGGGATTAAATCGGTGATCAAATCAGGATAAACTCCGTGATCGGCATAATATTTTTCGACCGCCTCGACAACAACCATGAGTTCACCTTTCCCAATTGTGATCGGATGTGGGGTCAGGGTTTGTGTAGGTATGGCAGTCCTATCCTGGAGACTGTTTATCTTTGGCTGTTCGGTCTCAGCGTTAATATTGTCACAGGCTGAAAGGCCACAAACAAGAAGTATTAGTAGGGCCAGCTTAAAAAGATGTCGAATGCTCATTCGATGAAACTCCGGAACATATTAATCGGCTTTGCCATATTTTGCCCTGGACAGATTGTGTTTCCCTGATCAGGATAATCAGAATGCCCGTTGACAAAATCAATACCATATTTGGCATCTAAATACAACAATAAGCCTAAGGTCGCATCCACTTGAATTTGGGTCGGGCTGATATCACCGCTAAAATCGCCAATTAATACGACGCCAATTTTTCCAGTATTATATTTTTGAACATGATATCCTCTTGCTCCAATATATCTTCCCTCATAGATTGTCCCGTCGGCACCCGCGATAAAATGATAACCTACATCATAATGTCCAAGCCCAACCATATGCGCATTTTCGATGGCTTGTGGGCTATTAGTAACCCCACCATCACCCACATGGTGAATGACGGCAGAATCTAAAGTATCAGCCAAATTGCCGGGATATTCGTAGTAACCGCCGAATTCATTGTTTGGATCATAGGTTTCCCTATCTTCATCTGAAAAATTACCCGGATTGTCACCCGGTGCGTATTGCCCCCAATCTTTTCGGGCTACGATTGGCAAAGTTGTTTTTCCACCTGCCAATGCATTCATACCCGTTGAGCG
>JAGVUJ010000335.1 GCA_019136325.1 Deltaproteobacteria bacterium | reverse complement strand
GTCCCAAAGTCGTTTCAAGCAGCCCCTGCGCGGAGCGATTGTCATGGCCAAGGAACATCAAGACAAGTGCAGCCCATAAAACATGCAGCGAGAGATACATCCAATTCCCAGCCAGCAGACGAAATTCTGTCCGGAAGGCAGTCCATAAACGGTTGAGAGTCAAGCTACCCATAGTGGACCTCTTTCTGGACCAGGGTCGACTTGATGACAGCCATATAACCGTCTTCCAGGCCAGGTTCGATGGGTTGTGCGCCATTGAACGGGGAGTGGCTTGCCAACAGCCGGGCCTGCATGTGTCTGTTCAGCATTCGGGAGGATAAAACAGGATATTTTACTTCCAATTTTGGCCACGCATCTAACGGAACATCCACCTGCCATACGGCTCCTTTGGCCTGGTCTATCAATGCTTCGGGCGTGCCGTTGAAGACCAGTTTGCCCTGATACAACACCGCCAGCCCGGTGCAGCTGGCTTCGATGTCGGCGACGATGTGGGTCGATAGCAATACAGTGCGATCCTGCGCCAGGCGGGATAGCAGATTGCGGAATCGAATGCGTTCCTCCGGGTCTAGCCCGGCGGTCGGCTCGTCGACCACGATGAGTTCGGGATTTCCCAACAAGGCCTGGGCGATCCCTAACCGCTGGCGCATCCCGCCAGAAAAGGTCCCGACTTTTCGCCGCGCTTCTTCGAGCAGGTTGACTTCCGTGAGCGTTTTCATGACCTGTTCCTTCCGCAGGCTGGCGGGGACGTTTTTCATCGCGCCGATGTAGTCCAGCATCTCGAATGCAGTAAGGCTGCGATAGAAGCCAAAATCCTGGGGGAGGTAACCTAAGCGCTGCCGCACTGCTCCCGGATTTTGCACCACGTCGAACTCCCCAATCCTTACTTGGCCACTGGTAGGCGCGAGTAGGGTGGTCAGGATGCGCAGCAAGGTCGTCTTCCCGGCGCCGTTTGGTCCTAGGAGACCGAACATACCTCCAGGGATGTGCAGTGAAATGCTGTCGAGCGCCCGAAACTTGCGATAGTTCTTCGTCAGTTGATGAATAGAAATTTTCACGCTTTTCTCCATGATCCTTTACTGTACATTAACAAGACGAAATACCGCAAGGGAAGGTTTAAACGACCTTCATGACAAAATAAACCTATAATATGAAATGTTCTCCCTTTGATGTCACTTATCTCGGGCACGATGGGATGTATAATTTTGACAAAGTAGTTCCAGTCCCTCATTGCGGGAAAAATTGCCATGCGCACGCGCGTTTGGGATAGACCATGGAAAAAAGCGCTGGATATGATCCAACGCTTTTTTCATATTTTCCTGGTTTCTCGTAAAGCGGTTACTTTTCAGGCGACCAGGAGCCGATGAAACTGATCATTTTGCCAAGGACTGCCGGTTGAGAAACGCGCACGGTCAGCATGCCGGTCGGAATTTGCGAGTACATTTCTGCCTGCTTGAAGTGGAAAGGATCATCCGGGTTAAAACTACTGCTACCGCCCATGTTGGTTGTGTATCCAACCAAGCCTGCCTGGCATTGGACGACATTACCTTCAGTACCATCGAAGAGGAAGGAATAGCCGCCGAACTGGTTCTTTCCGATGGCATTCAGCGTGAATTTGACCGAACCGATCTGGATTTCACGGTTGATTTCAACGGGTTTATCCGAAGCTTGTACCTTGCTGCCATCAAATTCAACATCAACATACTCCTCTTTTTCGGGGAAGGAGCGCTCATAGACGTTTTGCCTGGCATAGACAGGATAGAGGATACCTGACTTGGGGACGACAAACGTATGCAGTGTGCTGTCATATAACAACCCCTCTTGATCGGAGAGCTGGTTGCGCAAGCTGTCTTCATATTCCCAAAGCTCAAGCTGGGTTTCATGATCAGGCACTGGCAGCTCTCTGCCGTTCGCATCGTAAAGGACAGGATTGAAAGGTTGTTCATAAAGGTAACCATTACGCTGGATACCGTCATCGGATTTATCGGGATAAGCCCAGGTAACCCAGTAGGAATCTGGTTTTTCAACAACGCTTAGGACAACCATTTCCTCCTGGCGGTCTCCATCAACGATCATAGCGGGCATGACAGGGATCCCGGTTTCGGTCCTGGGTTGTGTGGCAGGTTCCACTGTGGCCAGCACAGGGTTTTCGATCTGAGCCTGGGACGGTATGAGCGTGGCCGGGTAAACCGCGAGGTTCTCAGGTGCGGGCTTGAAGGTAAGAGCGAACTGCCAGTCTTCAGGTCCCTTGCCCCGAACCGTACCCTCCAGACAGGGGAAGACCAGAGTAGCCTGGTTGAAGTTCGCCGGGACCGGGTCACTGAAGCGGATACTATTGGCGTATGACCCGTCCGGCATGTTGCCGCTGCTGCTTCCGGCTGCTTCAATTCTGCTACCATCCGGGAGGGTCAGGTAAACCGGTAGGTTGCACTCTGGTTCGCCAAATCTGGTATGTTTAATTTCAGTAGGCAGATCGGACATTGTGTAAGTGATGATCGTTCCGTCAGCGCTCAGGAAAGCGGATTGGATGTCAAGGGTAACTCCATCTCTCGTATCGCTCGCCGGTTGAGCCAGTTGCCTGAAGGGTGAGCTGGTGTCCACAAGCCCGACATTTGGCACAAATCCGAAAACAGCCTGGATTTGCGCCAATACCTTCGAGGGGCCGATAGCAATCACCATAACTCCGATTAACAGCAGGGTAGCCACCGCGTAAGCCCAACCACGCGCAAGGTGAAAAACGGGCCTGGCGCTCGCTTCAGGATGGGGTTGCTTAGCCTGTAGTTTGGCTTCGAGTTGCTTGAAGTAGGCTGGGTTAACCTCCGGCAGGCGGTAGGTTTGCTTGATTTCTTTCTCAAAAGGATTGAGGTCGTTCATGTTATTTCTCCACCTGGGCTTGTAGGCGCTCCAGGAGCCGGTAATACTTCTTTTTGATGCGAGTCTCAGGCTCGCTCAGGATTGAGGCAATCTCGGCGAAGGGCAGGTCTGCTACAATGCGCAGGCGCAGATACTCCTGCTCGAGCGGATTGAGACGGGAAATAAGACGTTCCAAGTCGCGTAGACGATCCTGATTCGCTTGGGATAGCTCTCCTATCGTAGCTTGTGTCTGATCCAGCTCTTCGTCGAAATCCACGGTTGGGCGGCGCTGCGCTTTTCGGAAGAAATCGAAGGCTTTGTTGCGGGCTATGGTGAAAACCCAGGGCGTGAATTTGAGCGGGTCGCGTAGCTTGGGCAGGTTTTCGAGCGCGGTCAAAAATGTCTGTGAAGCCAGGTCTTCGGCATCTGCTACGTTGCGCACGCGACTGTAGAGATAATAGAAGACATTGGTTGCATTCCGACGATAAAGCTCAGTAAAGTCCGCTGTTGTCGTCTGGTGGGTTCCTTCGGCTTCGTTCATCATCAAGGCAAGGGATTCTTTTTTAAGGGCTTTGGTTTCATTCATTGATGTTCCTTTTCAGGATCGATCCATTTGATTGTATTGTAGCTACATTAAGTAAGTCGCTGGAAGGGAGAGAAATGTGACAATTCATGCCGCGAGTGTAAAGATTGGTCTTAGATGACCTTACCTCCAGCGCCTTAAAACCTGAAAAGATAACAAAATTGGACATCTCGACCCTCAGCCGGGTTACTTGTTGTTGGCCAGAACGGAAGTTGAGGAGGTGACTCTGGTTTAATCGCCCATTTTGATGTAACAACAGGAGGTCCAATCTACATATGACAGAAAGACACACCAAATGATTGGTGCTTGAGAGGATTCCGCTTTAGATCAGGAAAGGTTGAATTGTTTACCTTGAGTACCTGGCGCAGCTTTCGTTCAGCCTGTTAGTAGATTAATACGGACAACCTTATCACCTTCAAAAAGACCATCAACCGCCTTGGGCTTTTATAAAATTGGCTGTGAGCGAAGAACAAGGGGTCTTTCAACTCTTGAAGGTGAAACTTGCTTGAGGACAACAAGGTTTCAAGGTACTATCACTTTGGCCACGACATCTAAGATTTCCTGTGGTGGGAAAGTAACTTTTTCTATAAGCAAATAGCGTTCGGTGGATTCTACTCTGTTCGTTCCATCCTCCAACCGCCAGAATGCCTGGAATTGGATTTGTTGGCCTGTAGCCAGGTCTATCCATACCTTATTGCCAGATCCGACAAATGCTTGCGCTTCGCCTGCAAGCAGGGTGGGCTGTGAAAAGGATTCTACCGATGTGATGACAATGCAGGCTTGGCCATCGTCACAGGTTATTTCCTCGCGTGTAACGGAGCCACCATATTGTTCTGCACGCTCCAGGTCACGTGTAAGTATGTCAGCAGAAAAACGGTAAGGCTGACCATTATTGAAACCCGCATCACCGGTCGTGAAGTTGACCGAATAATCGCCGATCGTTGCTGTTAACTGGATTGTATTTCCATTTGCATCCTTATCCATCCAAACGCTGCGGATAACGTAGCCGTTGGCATCCGTCTCGATCCATTGTTCGCTGATTAAATAAGGCAGGGGATACGTTTGACCAGAACGAGGATTCGATGTTCTCTCCGTCACCACATGAATCCATGCCGGGCCTTCCTGGAAAGGTGCATCGAACTGCTGGGCCAGCCTCTGGACTTCGAGCAAAACCGGATTGGTTGAAGCCAGGGTTGGGGTGGCATAGGGTGGTTGGGTTGGGGCCGATGTTACAGTAGGCTGCACTGCTGCCCCCTGGGGCGCAGCTGAGGGCTGCCATTTGATCTCCCAAGAACCGTGAGCCGAATAGTAGACACGCGTCACCCGCACTTCAAACGGCTGTGATGGGATTTTCTCAAATCTCATTCCAGAGGAAACTCCCCCGTTTGCCAGTGGGATACCACCACCAGCGCCGCGCACCAAGGGATCTGGAGTGTACAACATGACACCCGTCAGGTTTTCGGCTGTCTCAAATTCAAACAGCAGCTCCGTGGTTGATACGAGACTCGCCCTGGTAGCCCGCAGCGTGAAACCACCAATTTGGATCACATCGTCCAGTGTCCAGATTTGTCCAACCGCAGGATCTGACCCGGGGTCGAACAGAAATCCATTGGCATCATCCATCGAGAAGTCAATTGACACAGGCAATTCCTTCGCGTTGGGAAAAACATTCAATGAAACCGTTAGTTGCTCATTACCGGAGAAGGGTGAGGTTTGGAATATCTTGGCATTTCCATCCATCGTATCGGGAGTGATGTCGATGGCCGGATATATTGCGCCATTATGATCTGTCAGGAAGACATTCCAATCATTGTTGAGGGACATGCCTGGTTGATCAAAATGTAGAGAAATTTGAAATACGGTCTTATCGCTGGCCGGGGCAATATGATCCAGAACCATGGTAACCCCATCCTGGGTTTCGCTTCTCAATTGCTCTGATTGTTCCGGCTCAGAAGGAAGAATTTCACCTGGTTTTGCCAGGCGCAATTGCATGGGCACACTAAAATTCTGACCACCCAGGTTTTCAATGTATAAAATCAAATCACTTGTAGCGGAAGGCAACGATGGAAAGATGTACGTCAAGTTTGCACCATCAGGATCAGAAATCATGCTGCTGCTCATTTGGAAGGGTATTTTTTCACCGTTTGACAGGTAAACAAAAGCCTGAGAAAAATCCTGTTCTTCAGGTAACCCCGTTACTGTCAGGTTTACCCATAACTTACTCTCATCACTTACCGCCTGATCTACACTCAGCGTTACATCCCCGCTGATAGCTTCAACCGGTTCTGACAGAAGGTAAACCGATTGGATATCTGAGGTAAAACCAAAGCCGGGGATAAATCCGGTCAACCTGCCAAGCGCATACGCCACTCCAGTTAGCAAGGATAAGGCAAGGAGCACCACGATTACTGCAAGGATGGGGCGAGCTCGTAAAGTTTGCATGATTTCTCTCCTACCACTCCACGAAAAATGGAATCGGGAGTTGGCTTTGTGTTGAAGCAATACGCCCTGGCGCTGGCGCAATTCTTGTTCAAGGCGGGCTGCAAAAGAGGACGATGGTTCGAGAGTGGCATAATACTCGGTAATCGCAGTGTCCAGTTCCTGTGGAAGTGTCAAGTCCATGTCAGACATTTTTTGCCTCCCAATTCTCACGCAGCCATTGGATCGTGCGGTAGGTCATCATCTTGACTGCAGCTTCGCTCTTGCCTTCCAGAGCAGCAATTTCCGCGAAACTTAGCCCACCGGCAAAGCGCAGGCGCATCAGTTCTTGTTTATCTTCATCCAACTGTGAAAGTAATTCTTTAAGACGAGTTTTGTTATCAGAAAATTGAATCTGATCGAATGGATCCGGGTCAAGGAGAGCAGCTTCTTCAAGTAAGACAGCGGGGCGCTGACGATACAAATCAATCAGCCTGCGCCTTGCAATGGTAAATAGCCAGGCTGCAAAATTTCCATTTTCACGATAGCGCTGATGGACAATGCCTTCCAGCGCTTCGGTGAACACTTTAGATGTGATATCCTCAGCATCTTGTGGATTACCCAGGCGGACGAGCAAATAGCGATAGATCGGTGTTAAATAACGCTGGTAAAGAGCAGCAAAAGCATCTGGATCATGCCGGGCATTTTCTACAAGGGTATCGTCATTGGGTAATGTTTGAATCATTGTATTAATATATCGAGGATAGAAGTCGAAAGTAACAAGGGCTCATTTCTTGAATTATATCGTGGAGGACCAGCAAGCGCATGCTGGCCATGTCATAGAATAATAAGCTACTCGTGCGTTGAGTAGATGCCGGATGTCCGCAACATTCATCTTCTGTAGCGATCATCGGTTTTTGGGCTGCGTGGGAGTTGAAGTGGTGGGGCGGGGCTGATGCTGTCAGTGCCATTACCGTTTGTCTAATATGGCCCAGTGATATCTTTATCTTTGCATTTCTAGCAACTCATCTTATTGTGGTGTTGGGCTTTGGTCTGGTATCAGCGATTCGGGAAAAGAAAATAAGTTTGCACCGACTGCCAGGAATACCCATTTTGTTGGCATCTGTAATCTTCTTGAAAATTAGCCTTGCTTTGCTGATGTAGTTGACTAGCAAGTGGCACGCATAATCACAATCAATAGCAGCCACTGAACTTCGATTCCCTTTTCTAGGTTGGTTACTTATAAAACTCAAGATCACATCTTCACCAGAGATTTGGATAATGATCGCCTGTCGTGCGTGCAATCTTCCGACCTACTGCAATGCAATTGTTTCCTACCTGTTACATTTCTCAACAATCCTTAGGAATTCTTCAACTGTCTGAACGACCAAGGTTTTGCAATTACAGATGACTACCACGGAAACATCTAGTAGTGCTTGCGTATTTCGATTCACAACAAAGCGGGGTTGTCGAGAATGGCTCGGCAACCCCGCCTGGCATGAATCAGGATCTCTTTAGCGAAGAGTGTTACGGTTCGGGAGTTGTCATTTGTGCCGGTTCAGTTTCGACCAATTGAAGAGAGGCAGCGATTTTCATTACTTGTCTCAAAGGGAGATTGGAGAGGATTTCCAGCCTGATCTCTCCCACCTGCCAAGTCAACCGAACGCCGTCGGTATACCGGACCGGGTTGATGTTAACTTGCCCACTCGGTTCAGGCTGTACTCCGCCATCCTTGGCCAAAGGAATACTTGCAGCTATCTCTCCTGACAACCCAGTAAACAAAACGGCGGGTTGATCATTTACTTTAACTGAGTCGCCCACGGGTAGAGTTTCGCCCGTTAGCGCTTTTCGCTCGGTCAGAATTAAAAATTTGTTGTCTTTGTTGAAGATGAGCTTTAACGTATCAGGACCCGTAACCTCATCTTTGTAAGAATCGGGGACCATTACCCAATCCCCAATCGGTAGATAGGTCGGACTGAGAGGGACAAAACCCCAGGAACCGTCACTGAACAATCCAACGGTCACCTTACTGTGAGGAGTCATAAATGAGAACACAGTGGTCTGTCCGCTAATCCAATCAATCACCTGAGCCCGAACAGTAGGAATAAACGCTGTCGCTGCGATGGCTATTAGTGACAGCATTATAGCTGCGTGAAGTAAGGATTTCTTCATGGAAAACCCTCCTTTCAAGTTTTTAGTTTGAGTTACTATATGGCGTTCTTTCGCCCCTAAAACGTGACGCGACTTGATCTGAGGCCACAGGTTAATGGTATTTCCTGGAGATCGTTCTTCAGCGATCTCTTGTAGAATCCAATGAGTTTGGTTTTCTTTTTTCATCTGATTTTCTCCTTCAATTCATTTCAACGAGGCAAGCAGAGACCGCAGCCTTGCACGAGCCACGCTCAAATGCCAACGGAGCGTTCCTGGTGCACAGTTCAGCTGGCCTGCTGATTCTGCTGTGCTCATATTCAAAAAATAGTGTAAAACTACTGCTGCTCTCTGGGATGGTGAAAGTCGGGCAATTGCCTGTCGCATCTCTGTTACCAGCTCCTTTTGCTCGAAAGCATCCTCAGGTTCTCTAATATACTCGGTCAATTTTTGCAGCACAGTCTTGTAATCCGCTTCTCCATCGTCTTTCAATGATATTTGTCGGCTTTGCCGGATTGCGGCTTTTATCGAATCGTTGACCACCATACGAACGAACCAGGGACGGAATGGGCGCGTCTCGTCAAAACCTTGAATCTTATCAAAGGCTCGAAGAAAAGCATCTTGAACAACATCCTCTGCCGTAGCGCGGTCTCCAGTAATGAGACATGCTGCTTGGATGGCTTCGATTTGGTATGTTTCCACCAACATTTGCAATCCAGAGATATCTCCCGCTTTGAGTTGGGTGATAGCTTGTGCTTCATCCATAAATGCTCCTTGAATTCTGAAGTCGAGCGCCCTCACTATTAATATCTTTAAAAACGAAAAATGTTGGGGTTCTCAACAAAAATGCCTAGACTAACCTATTATTTAGAAATTGTATTATGAAATTCCATTCCTCTAATCTTGTGCGTGTTTCTTTTAGCTATGATATTTGAGCAAACCGGGGAGATGCGATAGATAACAAGATGTGTAAGAAGTCGCATTTTCCTGACAATGAAATTATGAAGGCTGTTAACGATATTGATATCCATTTTTCATTTTACTGAGGACGAGTTAATTTTGAATTCTTTCTCAATAATCAGTGTCCCCCTTGGATAACGCCTTTTCGTCAATATAATTAGATATAGACAATTCTTTTTAAATCGTTGGCCGGACAAAACCTTCTGGGAATCTGTCCGGCTTTAATTTATGCAAGTAATCATTTCGTACTTGAAGAAGAAGGAGCATCAACTGATCGTCAGCATCGCCTTATTAGCCTTTTTTCTGGTTTGCACGGTTTATGATCTGCGTGACCGTGAAGTTCCGATGCCATTAACCGTCGGAGGACTGGTTGGTGCCGGCGTATATGCGTTGTTTGTTGGATTGTGGGCTCCCGTGTTACTGACCATCGCTTTGACCCATGTTGCAGATTTCAACCCAAGAGAGAAACGTCTGGCCTTCGGTTTGACCTTAGCCGCGTTTTCTGCAATTTTCCAACCTGAAGCAGCCTTGATTTGTGCCCTCATTCTCGGATTTTGGATATTGTGGGAATTTGGTATCCTGGGTGGCGCAGATGTGAAATTATTGATCGCTGCGACGCTCGTCTTAGGAAATCCAATTTTTCTGATCCCGATATCAATTGTCGGTGGAGTGCAGGGCGTAATCGCGAGCCTTCAGAAAAAGAGGGAAATTCCTTTTGTCGTATCAATTT
>JAGVUJ010000234.1 GCA_019136325.1 Deltaproteobacteria bacterium | reverse complement strand
CGTCGCGGATCAACCAAATCCACATTTCCCGCGGCAAAGCTCATGCGCCAGCGACTGTGGCGCGGCTTCGTTTTTGAGGCATGCCAGAACAATCTGCCCGTCATGCGCAAATGACATTTTTAGAGTGAACTTGTTTTGATAAATCATGACAAGATAAATAATGGCCATTAACTGAAGACGCTATATTAGTAACCGTCTTCTGTGTCAATGAAATAACTACCGTGACAATGTGGCTCTGTTGTTTGTCGGTGAACCCGAATTGCGTTTATTGTGAAGTGAAAGCATCAACTTTTCAAAACTCTGCCAAATTGTGTACAGGAAGAAGAATCGCCCCTTCGTGTTACGACGGGGCGATTCTTGTATAACATCATTAATCTGCAAGTCGTTTTCTTAGATTCAGTTCTTTTGCTCAACTGTTGCGTAAGGGCCGAATGGGATTCCTGTCCCAGGATAATGCCACACGGCACTGGCATTTGCCTGACGGGCCAATGGCATGTAGTTTGGGGATGCTTTTTCCATCGCAGCAACGGTAGCCTGCACAGCTAATTGTACTGCAAGTCCTATAAGACTACCCCCTCCGCCACCTGATTGTTGAGGCTGATAAACCATACTCACTCTGTTTTCCCATAAAACGTCTTCAGTTTTTGCATCCTTTATTTGGTAATGAACAGCTACTGTAGTTGTGGTTGTTAAAACTGCATACTTGGAATCCCATCGCTCTATAACAATGTAAAGGACTGCATCAGCACCAAAAAGGTTCGCGAGTTTCGATGTTGATGAAGAATGTACCAACGAGCTATCCGCGAGGCCATCGTCTTCAAGCACTCTTTTTACTGCGTTTATCGGGAAAACATAATAGCCGCGTTCTGCGAGAGGAAAGGTTAATGTGGAAAGCATATAATCAGCCGCCGTTATATCCACACTATTATTGACGACAGGCACGATTAGTATTAGGTGCAGCTGCTAAAAATTTCTCTTGCTTGTTTAATTCCCCTCTAGGGACACATCCATAAAATGTCAGGTAGGTGAGCAATAGCAGTAGCAATAAGGCTATTCGTTTCATTTTGACACCTCCAATGAGGGTTTTTGAACATTTTGATCGGCATCAATTGCAGAGTCCAAAGGGCGCTGAGTATTCTGCTTTTGATTCGTTGCCCTGTTATTTGCAATGGCAATTAACTTGGTCATGAAGGCACGAGATTCCGGCCATTTGGTTGCTTCCTTCTGATAATAAATAATTGCCTGTTGAGTGTTTCCCTCTTCATACATAACAAAGCCATATTCTGCATAGATACCAGGCGGCACCTTTCCCTCTGGTTCGGCATTATCCAAAATTTCTTTTAATGATCGAACGAAATCTTCTCTTTCCGCTGGGTTCTTATAATGCTTATACATCTTGGTATCATAATCACTCCAATTATAGCGGCTATGCGCACCGCAGCCGATAAATGAAATAAGTAAAAAAAGAACAAACAGGTATTTAGTTGCCGATTTCATGCCGTCTCCTATCTAATGGTTATAGTTTTTAATGAACTCTCAACAAATATCCTCTGCTCATAAATTACTTCATTGTTAAGCGTAACACGGACTGTGTGCGTTCCCGGCTCGATGGTCATGACTTTCTGCTCTCCGTTATAATCCGCTGCCTGACCCATATTGATATTATCGATATAGACGAGAGCTCCTTCGGGAGCACCCTTGAAAGCCAAGGTTGGCCTGTCGTCCACTGTTCGGACTGCGGTTGAAGGCATTGAACAACTACAAAGTGTTAAAACAAGCGCCAAGAAAGAAAAAACCATTACATTTTTCATTGTTTCACCTCTTCTACATAAAGATTTGCGGCCGAAGAAAGATTAATTGATCCGGAAACGATTTCACAAACCGAACCTTCGTTGTTTTCATTATCACCGAAGAAGGAGACTACTCTGATTGTTGCAACCTGTTTGCCCGGAAGGCTGATCTCCATTCCAGTTTGTTTACTCTTTATTTTTTGTCCGGGTGACATGACGTTGAGAGTATCACTAACCTTGATTCCTTGGCGTGAACCACCACTGATAAAGACCTGTCCGTTCTCTACGCTAAGAATATCAGTACGCCATGCTCTTTCTTCAAGAGTGGAGACTAGTTTGTCAATAACATCAGTTATCGCGGCGCCTATCGCTCTGTCGTTCAATGTTGCATCATAAGCAGCTCTGCTGCCGTATCCTGCAATCTCTCCTGATTCCGTACTTGCCTCTCCTGCTCCGGTTGCTGAGAAAAATGCCTGTCCGGTCTTAATATTAACAAGTCGAAGTTCAACCTTGGCTTTTGCCGTCTGCATCTTTGTTGAACTCATAAATCCTGTTTTGCCTGCTATGGAACGGCCGAATTCTGTAACAGAGCCGACAATAACTGTATCTACACCAATAAGGCCTCCTCCAGATATTGTTTGCTCTTGCTGAATTTTTTTGATGTCCGAACGCTCAAAGACCATGAAATTACCAGACTTGACCAATCGACTTGCAAGCATGTCGGATGCCTGTTTTCCGAGACGATCGAAGTCCGCGTCTGTCATCAAAGCCCTGCCGTAATTGGTCTCGTTTGTGAAGCGTATGATTGCAATTTTCTGTTTATATCTTTTTGCTGATGGCAATGCGCTAGTCTGTTGTGCTTTTATCTGCTGCTTTTTTGATGCCGGCGCTTCTACTTGCTCTGGTTTATATGCACTTGGCGTTGCACAACCAGAAACAAGAAGCAAGATCAGGAATAACAAAGTAAACTTTTGTTTTTGCATTAGTTAGATCCTCCTTAGTCACTGCTGAATATTATTGAATTGATAAGAACTTCCTTTTTGTGGCGTGGAGTATATTTAGCGGTTTCTTGTATGTCAAGAAGATTTTGGCCACAAGATATGGGATGCTGTATGGATGACCCCGCTGAAGGTA
>JAGVUJ010000240.1 GCA_019136325.1 Deltaproteobacteria bacterium | reverse complement strand
TTCCCGAAGCGCATCCATTATCCTTGTAAGTGGAAGTTGCAATACCTGCGGAACTTGTCACCTGACTGGAAAGCGTTGCCTTGCCGCTTGAGACACAGGGTGAATTGAAGATTACTGAAACAGGCACCGTTGCGGCTGTGCCGCCTATCAGAACCGGTACGCTGACACTGGTTGTACCATAAGCTGAAATAGGTGACGTCCCCACAGTCATGGCACCCAGACTAACTGTTACACCGCCCACTGTAACGCCTAGCGGCTTGCTGGTCGTGGTTACAGTTGCGCCCTGAAAGCTAACCGGTGCCGACGCCGTGATGCTTGTAGCACCTTCAGAATCGATACTTGCCGCATTCAATGTTATAGTGGCTTGGCCATTGTCGTTGGTCAAGGCGGTTGCGGCTACGGGAGTAAATGTGACAAGAGAAGAATCAGCCGCTACGAAGGTTACCACTGTATTGGGCTCGTGGTTTCCAGATGCGTCTGTTAATGTAGCGGTAAGAGTGACGGGAGTTCCAAATGTGACAGTATTGGATGAAATTTCTAAAGTCAGTTTACTATTGTTTGTCGTTGCTTCTTCTTCATCATCGCTTCTGCCGCCGCCGCTGCCGCAGGCAGAAATACAAAGCAACAAGGCAAAACAGATGAATACATTCATTAATAACAAAAATTGTCTTTTTGTTGATTTTGCCATTCTTCTCTCCTTTTCTTGAAAGAGGTGGTATTTGTAAAAAGATGTAAACTTTTAACAAAAACATCAATTATTTTCAAACTTTTTTATTGATTCGATTTTATTTCATGAATACAGGAACACGTTTAGCTTTATAAATGATAAATCGTTTTCAGTGTGACTTGTATATATTTAACCGGTTGTGCGTCTTCCAGTGTGCAGCGGTCTTTGGATCAATGTTTAAGACAATAATTTTCCACTCTAATTGCTGATGCGTTGATAAGTTTCCCAGCCTTCGGACAACGCAATCCCCTTATATTTTTCAGTTGTTTGAGCATCGGGACATTTCACATAACATTGGTAGCTTTCCCTTTTCATTCTGCGGACTTTCATCGCTGATTGTTCTTTGGGCAACCATGTTCCGTCTTGAATATTCAGACGTTGTTGATTATCATAGAAAATCAGCATATTCTGCTCGATCCTGAACTTGCCTTGAAGTTCTTTGACTGATGAATTGTTTTCGAAATTTGCCGCTACATATGTCCCATCAGGATTAAAACGGATTCTCTGTTTCAGGATGAGGGTATGTCCCGGGTATTTTAGCTTGAGATTAACCTCATAAAGCCCCGGATTTATCGAACTCAGACGATCTCCACACGAAACACAAATCGAAGACATCAATAATATTACGAACACCAAAAAGAAGAATTTTTTCATAGATAGCTTATCCCTTAATTTGAAATTAACATTAACCGTTTCAGAAAATACAAATGAACAACCCCGCCGCCAGCAATGGAGTATCCAAAAAAACTGAGCCCCCGGGGGTGGGGAATTAGCCCCACATTGATCCCGCTCGGTTTCGCCTCGGGGATAATTCGACTATCGAATTTCAGTGCACTTCGTTTCTGAAATTTGGGTCTTATTAAAATATTATGAATAGGATTAAAATAAACATTTAACATCATACTGTTTCATAAAAACCAGATTTCTTTAATATTTGTCAATAATTATTTTCGGCGCGTAATTTAGCATGAGATTTGATCGAGTAAGGGTCAAGCATTTTATACGTTTAAATGTGCTTTGCCGGTGAGCGCATTATTTATAAAGATGCGCTTGCTAAAGGTTATCCAGCAAGGTTGTTGATTAAAGTTTATCAATTTTCGTTTGTGCTTTCCTTTTGACGCGCGGCAGTCGTCTGGCCGGCCCTTTCTTTTTGATCTGCTTTTCATGAGCAACATTATTTTGCGTTTGCCGGACTGGCCGTGTGGGAGCGGATAATGCGTTGTTGATAATCATTTCGAATTCCGGGGACGTCAGAGGCGTTTTCCCCAATTGTGCAACGAATGAGGATATTTCACGGTCGGAGGAAACAACGACGACATCCCCGACGGTTTTGGCTGCCAGGCGTTTGATCACATCATCGGCTCGTTCGCCGAAGCGGGAGTAAATAATATTAATTTTCCCTTCCCGGTCTCTTCCTTCATCAAGCCAGTCGCTTTTCCCCCCGTCGAAAACCACCGTGATCTGGTGATTTTTCTTCTTTTCGTATTCGACCAGTTTTTTGATCAGCGCCTGGCGTCCCGCCTCCAGACTTTTTCGTTCGTAACGCCGGAGGTTATCGGATTGCCGGATCACATTATAACCGTCTATCAGGATTACCATGACAATAATTCTTGCATATCGCATCTGTTCATTCAATGAAATTCTGTTGCTTTTTCAATCCGGGGTTTTCCCTTGATTTAACTTAGATAGTTTGTTAGCTTTCGCAACTGTAAAGATCTTATAAAAAAGGGATAAGTTAAATTATCTTAACAAATTAGTGTAAAAAGAAAGGAAGGCAAAATGGAAATCAAAAAAGTTTGTGTGTTGGGCGCCGGTTTAATGGGCAGCGGAATTGCGCAGGTATGCGCGCAGGCGGGCTACGACGTCACCATGCGCGATATCGAACAGCGCTTTATCGATGGCGGGATGAACACGATAAAAAAGAATCTCAGCCGCGACGCGGAAAAGGGTAAAATTACCAAGGAACAGATGGACGCGATTCTGGGACGCATCAAGCCCACGCTGGACATGAAAGAGGCGGCAACCGGAGCGGATGTGGTCGTCGAAGTTGTTATTGAAGTCATGGCGGTCAAGAAAAAGGTTTACGAGGAACTCGAAGGAATCGTTCCGCCGCATTGCCTTTTCTTCACGAACACATCTGGATTGAGCATTACCGAAATGGCTTCCGTCACCAAGCGTCCGGATAAGGTCATCGGCACGCATTTCTTCAACCCGGTTCCGGTCATGAAACTTCTGGAAGTCATCTGTTGCTATCAGACATCTCCTGAAACGCTGGAAGTGGCCAAAGCCTGGGGCAAAAAAATCGGCAAGGACGTCATTGTTGTTAAGGAAGCCCCGGCATTTGTCGTCAACCGTATTCTCTGCCTGATGCTGAATGAAGCTTTTTACGTGCTGGATGAAGGACTCGCTTCGGCTGAAGATATCGATAAGGGCATGATGCTGGGCTGCAATCATCCCATCGGGCCGCTGGCGCTGGCTGATCTGGTCGGTCTGGATACGCTGCTGCATATTATGGAAGATCTGTACAAAGAGCTGGGCGACAAGTACCGTCCCGCGCTCATGTTGAGAAAACTGGTCCGCGCCGGTCGTTTCGGACGTAAGACAGGCAAGGGTGTTTACGATTACACCAAGAAGTAGAAGCCGAGGATTTAAGGCTGATAATTCGTGAACTGTTCATGATTGTCATTTCGACCGTAGGGAGAAATCTTATCATGAAATGATAAAAAAAGATTTCTCGTCGTTCCGACTTGTCGGGACTCCTCGAAATGACATGAAACGGGATTTGCAGGGGTTTAATTTGTAAAATATTTATTTTGGAGAAAAATATGAAAACTAAAATTACAGAACTTTTCGGCATCAAGCATCCTATTTTGTTGTCCGGTATGAGTTGGATCAGCGTTCCTAAAATGGTCGCTGCTGTTTCCAACGCCGGCGGTCTGGGCATTCTGGCGACAGGACCGTTCAACGCCGAGCAGACGCGCGCGGCCATCAAAGAAATCCGTTCCCTTACGGATAAACCGTTCGGCGCCAACGCCACGCTTCTTTTTCCGGGTGCGGCTGAGAATGCCAAAGTCCTGCTGGACGAAAAGGTGCCGGTGATTAATTTTTCTTTGGGTAAGGGCGACTGGATCGTGAAGCAGGCGCATGGATACGGCGGCAAGGTCATTGCCACCGTGGTGAACGCCCGTCACGCCAAACGCGCGGAGGATTATGGTTGTGACGGCGTCATTGCCACCGGTCATGAAGCCGCGGCGCACGGCGAGCATGTCACGTCGCTGGTGCTGGTTCCTTCGCTTGTCGATGCAGTGAAAATTCCGGTCATCGCCACCGGCGGTTTCGGCGACGGACGGGGACTCGCCGCGGCGCTGGCGTTGGGCGCGGAAGGCATTGCCATGGGCACACGTTTTATGACGACCAGGGAAAGCCCTCTGCATGATGTCTATAAAAAACTTTCCATGGAAAAAGACGTCGAAGATACGTTGTATTCGGATCGGTTTGACGGACTGCTCTGTCGCATCATGAAGACGGATGCTGCGGAAAGAGCCGTCAAGAAAGGGTTGAATCTGCCGGCGGCTTTCTTCAACGCGCAGGACATCGCCAAACAGTTGAAGTTACCTTTCTTTAAACTTTTTATAGGCGTTCTGTTGTCCGGCTGGAAGACCGCCAAACAACTGGCTTTCATGGCCAACGGCTTTCATGCGATCAGAGTGGCTACGGAAAACGGCGACACGAAGGAAGGCGTGCTTCCCGTGGGACAGGTCATGGGCCTTCTTCACGATGAGCCGACGGTTGCCGAACTGATGGACAGAATGGTGGCCGAAGCAAAGAAACAGCAGCAGAAACTTGACGCTCATTTTGCCTAAAAAACGAGCGGCCGGGACAAGGCATGTTTCAAAATAAAAAAGTCGTGGTGGTCATGCCGGCTTATAACGCCGAAAAGACTCTCCTCAAAACTTACAACGAAGTCATGGCACAGGGCGTCGTGGACAAGGTGATTCTTGTTGACGACGCCAGCCCGGACAATACTGTGAAAGTGGCCGAGGGGCTTCCGGCAACGAAAGTATTCGTTCATAAATGCAACCTGGGTTACGGCGGCAATCAGAAAACATGCTATCGGCTGGCGCTGGAAGAGGGTGCGGATATTGTCATTATGGTTCACCCCGATTATCAGTACACGCCCATGCTCATTCCAGCCATGGCGTCATTAATCGCCAACGGTCTCTATCACTGTGTGTTAGGTTCAAGAATCCTGGGCGGCTACGCTCTCAAGGGCGGTATGCCGTACTGGAAATATGTTGCCAACCGTTTTCTGACGCTGACGGAAAATATATTAATCGGCGCGAAGCTTTCCGAATACCACACCGGTTACCGCGCTTTTTCCCGCGATCTTCTGCTGAAGCTTCCTCTGGATAAAAATTCCGATGATTTCGTTTTCGATAATCAGATGCTGGCGCAGATTGTCTGGCTCGGCTATACGATTGCTGAAGTGAGCTGCCCAACGAGTTATTTTGTCGAAGCGTCATCCATTAATTTCAGTCGCAGCGTGAAATACGGTTTCGGGTGCCTGAGTACGGCGTTTGCCTTTCGTCTGGCAAAGATGAAGTTGATCAAGAATAACCTTTTCCCGGAAACGTAAGCAGCAGGAAGTGAAAGGTGAATGGTGAAGGGTCTTTACTTTTCACTCTTCACGTTTTTTAGTGGCTGTTAGCGGCGGTTTTCAGTGCGGCAATGGTTTTCTCATAATCTCCGCTTCCGAAAACAGCGGCTCCGGCAACGATGACATCCGCTCCGGCCTGAGCGATATCTCCGATATTTCTGAGATTCACGCCGCCGTCAACTTCCAGAAGCGGCTGATGCGGCAGTTCATCCAGTATTTTTCTCGCCTTTGCGATCTTTGCCAGAGAGGTTCCGATAAACTGCTGTCCGCCGAAGCCGGGATTGACTGACATGATCAGCAGAAGATCGATGTAGTGAACAATTTCTTCGATCTGTTTCAGGGACGTTGCGGGATTTAACGAAACACCGGCCCTTGCCCCGAAACTTTTAATCAGTTCGACGGTGCGGTGCAGATGACCGGATGCTTCCACATGGACGGTAATAATATCGGCGCCCGCTTTAAAAAAAGGTTCAATGTAACGGTCCGGATCCGCGATCATCAGATGGACATCGAAAGGGAGTTTGGTCACTTTCCGCAAACTCGCGATAATGGCCGGGCCCATGGTGATGTTGGGAACGAAATTGCCGTCCATCACATCCACATGAATCCAGTCCGCCCCGGCTTTTTCGATGGCCAGAATTTCCTCGCCCAGCCGGCTGCCGTCCGCGGAAAGAATTGAAGGAGCGATTAATTTCATTATAAATTATTTCCTGATGAATTATTTTTTTAAACTATACCAAAGACCGGATATTGTCAATGAATGCATTTTTTAGTTTCAATCCGTAAAAGAAGCTTGACTCTTAAGCGGAAAAATCTAAAAATAAAACCATGTATATTCTCTATAATATTATTTTGTTTGCCGCGGCGCTGATCATCGCCCCTTATTTTCTGCTGAAGATTTTTTTTACAGGCAAATACCGCAACAGTTTCCGGCAGAAGCTCGGCGGGAAGCAGGAATCCATTCTTGCCGGATTGAAGAAGAAGCCGCGCATCTGGATTCATGCGGTTTCCGTCGGAGAGGTGACAGCCGCCGCGCCGATTGTCGCGTCTTTGAAAAAGAAAAGACCGGACGTCGAAGTAATATTTTCGACGTCCACGGAAACGGGTCAGGAAATGGCCAAAAAGTTTATCACGGGCGCCTCGGCTTTTATCTATTTCCCGCTGGATGTTTTGTCTGTCGTTGCCAGGATGATAAAGATGGCGGATGCGGATGTTTTTGTGCTGGTGGAAACGGAATTATGGCCTAATTTTCTGAAAGTCTGCAGAAAACGCCGGATAAAAACGTTAATGGTGAACGGCCGGATTTCCCCGCGCTCTTATCGCCGGTACCGCCTGACGAAATTCTTATGGAAAGGCGTTTTGAAGGACCTTGATTTTGCGGGAATGATTTCCAGCATCGATGCGACACGGCTTGAAGATATCGGCATGGATCCCGCAAAAATAAAAGTGCTGGGAAACGCCAAGTACGACGGGCTTGCATCGCTGGTTTCGCCTGCGCTGCAGCAGGAGATTACCCGTCGATGCAACGTGCGCGCGGACGAAAAATTTTTTGTCGCGGGCAGCACGCATCCGGGTGAGGAAAAAATTGTCATCAATGTTTACCGCGAGCTTTTAAAAACGTATCCCGATTTGAAACTGATTCTGGTGCCGCGCCACATCGAAAGGGCCGGTGAGGTTTGCGACCTTTTGCAGCAGTCGGGTTTTTACGATATGATCATGCTTTCCCGGATCAACGGCGGTCAACAAAGGAACGGCGAGAGCGTCATTGTGGTCGATGTCATCGGCGAGTTGTTCAAATTTTATTCACTGGCCTCTGTTGTTTATTGCGGCGGTTCGCTGGTGCCGAGAGGCGGCCAGAATATTCTGGAAGCGGCAGCGTGGGGCAAGGTGATTTTTTACGGACCTTCCATGGAGGATTTCAGCGCGGAAAAGGATTTGCTGGAAGGAGTTGGTTGCGGCATCACCGTCGGAAGTGAAGAGGAATTGCTCAAGGGCATCACCGGCCTGCTCGCTCATCCCGAAGAGATGAAAGCCCGCGGCGAGAAGGGCAAAGCGGTTGTTCTGGATCATATCGGCGCTTCTTCCAGATATGCCGATTTAATCACCAGATATCTTTAAGCGGGTCTTTAATAATCAGGAGGAATGTATGCTGAAAAAATACGAAGTGATGAGTGAACAGGTGAATCTGACCAAAACCCTGATGGCCAAATCGGTGGTGGACCGGTATCTCAACCGGACAAATCTTCTGTGTTACTCGGAGCTCTCCCGTCTCATCGGCTGCGAAGCTTTCGTCAAACATGAAAACCACAACCCGACCGGATCATTCAAGATCAGAGGAGCATTGAATTTTTTTCATCACATGTCGCGGGAAGAACTGGAAGCGGGCATTCTCGTTGCCACACGGGGCAACCACGGACTGGCGATGGCCTGGGCGGGACAGTGGTTTAATGTTCCCTGCACGGTAGTCGTGCCGGAGGGCAATAATCCTGAAATCAACAGAACGATAGAAAGTTACGGCGCGGAAGTGATTGTTCATGGTGAAGACTTCTACGACGCTCAATCCTATTGCGAAGAACTCGTGGACACGGCCGGTTATTACTATGTCCAGCAGGGGAATGAACCGGAAATTTTAAACGGTCTGGCTACGATGGGACTGGAGATTCTGGAGGATCTTCCGGACGTGAATACCATCATCTGTCCCATCGGCGGCGGCGCGGGATGCGCTTCGATTCTGAAAACGGCGCGTGCTTTCAAGCCGGATATCGAAATCATCGGGGTGGAGCCGCAAAACGTTCCTTCTTTTTACAACTCCTGGAAGCAGGGAGAACTTGTTACCCTTGATGAAGCCCACACCGTAGCGGACGGTCTGGCCGCGCGCAGCGTGTTTCATCTGCCTTATGTTATCATGAGAAATGCCATTAACGATGTGGTGCTGCTGAGCGAAGAGGAGATTCTCGAAGGAGTGAGAATGGCATTGACCACCACGCACAATCTGGCCGAATGTGCGGGAGCGGTTTCGCTGATGGCTGCTTATAAAATCAAAGATCGCCTGGCGGGTAAAAAAGTGGTGATGATCATGTCGGGCGGTAATATGAATATGGAAATTTTGAAACAGGCGCTTCAAGGTTGATGTCCCTCCGGAACGATTGGTTCGGAATATTCGAATTGTCTTGACTTGGCGGGTTATTGCCCGTATTATCCATTCATCCAAAACAGACGACTGATTAAAGCGTGTGAGCAATCTTTTGGATGCTATTCTTTAAATAAATGACAACGGAGTTTTTGCGATCGTCTTCCTGTTGAAACTCCGTTCGTAAACGTTTACCAGACAACGTCAACCCATAACATACCGAATTTCTATCAGCACGGGATTCAAGCCGGAGGGGAGGAAAAGGTTTATGGCGATCTTTGAATATGGCGAATACAGTAATGTGTATGAACCACCGGACAACCTGGTGGACTTTTTTGAGTCCAGTGCGGCGAAATACACGAATAATCCGCTCATCGGAGAAAAAGACAGCGCCGGAGTTTATCAATGGGTCACTTACGGTGATATTGCCCGGAGGGTGGATCATTTGAGGGCCGGATTGGCGTCCATCGGCGTGGGCGCCAAAGACACGGTCGGTATCATTGCCAACAATCGCAAGGAATGGTTAATCGGAGAAATCGCCACGCAGGGCCTGGGTGCCGCTTATGTGCCGATGTATGAAAAAGAACTCGTCTCGATGTGGAAGTATATTGTGAAAGATGCCGAAATCAAGGTGCTGCTGGTGTCGAGATCTGAGATTCTGGACAAAGTAAAAGATTTTCCCGCTGAAATTCCCACGTTGAAGGACATCTACCTGATTGAAGGCGAAGGAGAAAAAACAATGGCCGCCCTGGAAGGGAAAGGCGCGGAAAATCCGGTGCCGTCCCGCAAACCGAAATACTCCGATGTCGCCGTGCTGATTTACACCTCCGGCACGACCGGCGAGCCGAAAGGCGTTCTGCTGTCTCACGGCAACCTGGCGGAAAACGTCAAGGCCGGCCTGGCCTGGTTTCCCAATCTGACGCAACAGAGCCGCTGCATTTCCATGCTGCCGTGGGCGCACTCGTTCGGCATCACGGCCGACCTGCATGCGTTTATTCTCCAGGGCGCATCCATCGGCATTATGGGATCGGTGGAAACGCTGATTGACGATCTGCCCAAGATTCAGCCCACGTTCATGATCACTGTGCCCCGCATTTTCAACAGAGTCTATAACGGCGTCTGGGCTAAAATGCGGGAGGAAGGCGGCTTGAAACTGAAACTGTTCGAAGCGGCCCTGGAGGCGGCCAAGAGGAAAAGAGAGACCGGAGAGGCCGGTTGGAAATATAAAATTCTGGATAAAATAGTTTTGAAAAAAATCCGGGAGCGTTTCGGAGGCCGCCTGGAAAACGCAGTGACCGGCAGTGCGCCGATGAATGTCGAT
>JAGVUJ010000307.1 GCA_019136325.1 Deltaproteobacteria bacterium | reverse complement strand
AAACGTATCTTGATGCCGCGAACGGCAATGTCGATGAAGCGGTTCAATGCATGGCGAGAAAGGAATACGATGAAAAGGGCACGATTCTGCAGCCGAGAGAATCGTATGTTGAAAACTTAAAGGCGCAGGTGCGGCGCGTGGCGTTCCCCTGAGGGTTCCATGAACGTTGCCGCGAAACCGGGAAAGAAAATTATCGCAATTGAATTCCAGATATTGCTTTTTTATTCAAATTGTATAAGAAAGATACCGGCCTGTTTGCGCCTCAGAGGTCCAACTGCCGCGCAAAAGGCTGAAAATGAGTTCTCGGAATAAAAGCAGTTCAAATGCATACAAGGGGGGTATTATGAAAAAAATTTTGATCGCGTGTGTTGTCATTGTTCTTCTTGCGGGTATTTCTTTTTATGTTATGAACAGCGGTTCTTCAAAAGAGCCTGCTGCTCCGGCCGGCATAAGTTCCGCTGCCGCTGAACAGACGCAGCCTGTGGCGGAAACGGCCTGGACACCGTCCAAGGATAATCCTTACATGTTGCTGAAAAACGTCAAATTCAGATTCACGGAGGATATCTATTTCAACGTTCACAATATGCTGTCGCTGACAGAGCCGAGCAAATCCTACGAATACGTGAACATGAACGACGGAAGATCCTTCATCATTAATATCATTTCGGCGCAATGCTCTCTTGATCCCGTCGTGATGGAGACTCTTTTCAATAACTATGTTTTGAATTACGAAGGCTCGCCTTTGAAAAAACTGAAGATTTCGATGGCGGAAATGGACGTTGACGGCGAAAAGATCCCCACGCTTAGAATAAGCGGCATGATGAGAATGGGCGTATGGCTTCCTTTTGAGATGACATCGCGCGTCGGACTGGAAAAATCAACCAATCAGATGACGATTGAAGCGCTGAGAATCAAATCGGTCGGCCTGCCGTTTGTTAAAAATCTGATGGACATGTCCGGCATCAAACTTGAAACGCTTTTGTCCATCAAGCCGGGTCGGGGGTTGTCGATCGTCAAAAATACAATGTATGTTGATGCCCTGAATCTGACGCCTCCGCCGAAACTGGCCGGTACCATTCAGGATGTCAAGGTCAATTTGAAGAACAGCTCCGTTGATCTGCAACTGGGACAGGCAAAACCCGCAGACGTCAAATACACTCTGCTTGTTCCGGAAGCGAAGAACTATATTTACATATTTAACGGTTCTTTGATCTTCGGGAAGCTGCTTTCATCCAACGGACGGTTGCAGCTGGTGGACGCCAATCCGTCGGACTATTTCGATTTTTATCTGAACAAATATTTGTTGCAGCTCAGCAAGAGCGACATCAAGATGACGGAGGATGCCGCGATGGTTGTTAACACGCGGGACTTCCAGTCTATCGTTAAACAGTAACCGCACTGAACGCATGGAGCGGGATTGCCGTCGCATGACGGCGGAGGCTTCGCTATGACGAGTCGGACCATTGTGCGTTGCCGGATAGTCGCGATAATGCAACACGACGTAAACGGGTAAAGCGTTACAATGAACGGCAGACATAAAAGAGGTTGTCGCTATGAAAGACGATACGTTTACTTTTTCCGCTCCCGACGGAGTGCGGGTATTTGTTTATAAATGGCTGCCTGATGAAGCGGATGCCGTGAAAGGCGTTGTGCAAATCGCCCATGGCATGGCGGAACACGCGGCGCGATACGGGCGGTTTGCCGAAACGCTGACCAAAGCGGGATATGCCGTTTTTGCCAACGATCACCGGGGACACGGCAAGACCGCCGGCGCGCAGGAAAATGTGGGCTATTTCGCCGATGAGAACGGCTGGGAAAAAGTCGTGGGCGATATGCATACGCTGACCGGCATCATTCAAAAGGAAAATCCGCAGAAACCTTTTTTCCTTTTCGGCCATAGCATGGGGTCGTTTCTTTCGCGACATTACGCGATGTTACATGGCCGCGAACTTTCGGGCCTTGTCCTGTCCGGCACGGGCGGTGATCCGGGTTTCATCGGCAGGATGGGTCTTTTGATTGCACGCATGGAAGCGAACCTGCGCGGGAAAAAAGCAAAAAGCGGATTAATGAACACGCTGTCGTTCGGCGCCTTCAACAAGTCTTTCCAACCCAACCGTACGGATTACGACTGGCTTTCCAGTGATCAAGCCGAAGTGGATAAATACATCAGCGACCCGTGGTGCGGCACCGTTTTCACGGCCGGTTTTTTCTGCGACCTGCTGGGCGGCATTTCCTTTATCAATAAACGGGAAAATATCGGGCGGATTCCGAAGAATCTGCCCGTTTATATTTTCTCCGGTTCAAAAGACCCCGTGGGTGCGAACACCAGAGGCGTCACCCAGGTTTACCATGCGCTCCGGAGCGCGGGGATCGGCGATGTGACGCTGAAATTTTATGCGGACGGCCGTCATGAAATGCTCAACGAAATTAACCGCGACGAAGTATTCAGCGATGTGATCGCGTGGCTGAACAAACACTTGCCGGCCTGATATTCCGCATTCGCGCAATGACGCCGTCACTGTGTCCTGATGCAGGAGATGACGTGTTTTCGTCCGGGGTGAATTTTGATGAATAGCGCCTTAGAGAAGTGACGATTCTCTTGACTATGCCCCGGGTTTTCCTGTAAAATCAGTTAAACACGCTACATAACCTGTCACAGGATTAACAATGGCAGTGCAAATTCCAAGAAAAAAAACAGTTTTTCTTGTCCGGCTGATGGTTATTATTACCACGGCTTATTTTATTCTCCTTTCGCCGGTGGTGGGCAAAGATCTGGAAGTTTACGGATATCTTTTCATCGCCGTTTATCTGCTGACCAATCTGATTGTCGCATACATTCCGGAAAAATATTTTCATGACGACAGGGTGTTTTACGGTTTTATCCTGTGCGACAGCATTCTTCTGCCGGCGGGAATTTATTTTTCCGGATACATCGGTTCCGATTTGTATCTGATGTTCTTCTTCATTATCTCATTGACGACCATGAGTTCCCGTTTCGGGTATCTGATGATCAACACATTTTTGTTTTCCTTCATCTATCTCTGGCTTCTGTACGAGAAGGGAGCGCTGACCGGTCCGAAATCCGGCGGTTATTTGATTCAGATTCCTTTTATTATCGTCATCGCGATTTTTTACGGATACCTGATCACGACCCGCCTCAAGGACAAGGATGCGCGGATTAACGAAGCCCGGCAGCGATATGAGCAGGTTGTCCAGGCGACCGACGTTCTGATGTGCATAGTCGATCATGACGGAAAATTGCTGTTCGTGAACAAGAAATTTGCTGAATTTTACGGCTATCCGGATGAAAACAGTCTTGCTGAAATGATTATAACGCAGATCTATAAAGAAGATGAAACCGCGGCGGAAAAATCCTTGAACCATGTTCAGTCCGTGTATGAAAAGAACGAGGTGGTGCGTTACGAATCCTACGATAAAAAAAATAATATCTGGTTTGCCCATACGCTCGGTCCGATCAGGGAAACCGGCACCGGCGCGGTTTCCGCGGTGTGTATCATTTCGAAGGATATAACCGACCGGATTGAGAAAGAGAAGAAATTGAACAATACGGTTGAACTGCTGATCAAAACACGCGATCAGTTGATCCAGCAGGATAAAATGGCCGCGCTCGGACGCATGGCATCGGGTATTGCTCACGAAATCCGGAATCCTCTTGAAATCATTTACATGGGCGTTGATTACCTGGAAAACAACATTTCCGGCGCTGATCCTCAGATCACGGAGTCTGTGGAAAAAATATACAAGGCGGCAAACCGCGCCGATAACATCATCAAAAACATATTGTCGTTTTCCAGAAAATCGGAATGCAAAATTACGAAGATTCCCATTTGCCAGTTGCTGGACAATACGCTGTCCCTGGCGCAGCAGGCCATCAAGAAGGGAAAGGTTGCCGTCCGATGCGAGTATGAGAATAAGTTGCAGGACGTGGCCGGAGATTATAACATGCTGGAACATGTTTTCCTGAATCTCTTCAACAATGCCGTCGATGCCATGAAAGACAGTCCGGAACGGATTCTGACGGTGCGCGTCTACAGAAAACAGATCACTGAGATCGGATATAAAACCGGTTATCGTTATACCGATTATTTTAAAATAGGCGCATATAAAATTGTTGTGGAAGTATCGGATACCGGAAAAGGCATTTCGAAAGATGATATGTTGAAAATATTCGAGCCGTTTTTTACCACCAAAACGGTTAATGAGGGCACCGGTCTGGGACTCAGCATCGTGCATATGATCATGGAACGCCTGAGCGGTACGATTGATGTTGAAAGTGTGGAGAATCAGGGAACGACTTTTTATGTTAATATTCAGCCTGAAATTATAGAAGCGAACGCGATGGAGGTTCCTTATGACGGAGAATATCAAAGTTCTGGCCATTGATGACGAAGCTGATTTTTGTTACTTCATTAAAAAAAATCTTATGCAATCGGGGTTGTTCGATGTCATTGTCGCGACGAACGGTTCGGACGGAATAAAACTGGCAAGAAAAGAAAAACCGGATATCATTCTGCTCGATCTGTTCATGCCCGATATGCCCGGTGAGGATGTTGCGGCCGTTCTGAAAGAAAATCCTTCCACGGCGGATATTCCGATTCTTTATATTACGGCTCTGGCCTCCAATGACGACATGATTGACGGTGAAAATAATAAAATGGGCGACAACTATATCATGCCCAAACCGATCAGAACCAAAAAACTGATTCAAACCATCATGAAGATACTGGGACAGAATTCATATTAACAGGAATCTTTGCCTCAAACCGTCGGGGGGGGGGATGCATGGACGGATTAACCATGAGAGGAAGCGTTTCATAAAGCGGAGAATGTATCTATCTTTTCTCCTTTGTTCCTTTTGATTTTGCCTTCACTTTCCAGATAAAGCAGGTGAGCGATGGCTTCGCCGACGGCAAACCATTTCTGAGCGGTCGGAAACTGTTGCCAGTTTTCGCAATCGATATCCCAGGTCATGCCCGCCGCAATATCATAAGCATTCATTGTGCTTTTACCTAAAACCTCAAGTACTTCGTTAACTCTGGCTTCGTGGTGATGTTTTATTTCATCTATCCGTCCGGCAAGATCGGTAAAGAAGTTACGATGCCCGGGCAGGACAAGCCGGACAGGAAGATTTCTGATCTCATCCAGACTTTTTATATAATTTTTGAGGGAGTTTACTTCGTAAGACCAGGACTCGATATGCGGTGTTATATCGTATAAAACGTGGTCTCCGGAAAAAAGAATTTGTTTTTCTTCTTCATAGAGACAGATATGTCCCGCCGTGTGGCCGGGTGTCAGCAGGCATTTAAGGGTGTAGCTGCCGATATGAATGATGCTGCCGTCATCCAGCATGGTGAATTCGGGGATTTTCTTCGGACTGTATTTTAAGCCGGGATGGCTTTCCATGGCCTTGATGAGTTCTTCGAGTTGAAATCCGCTGCGCAGAGCGTAATCCAGCATCGCCTGCCAATTGATATTTTCATTGAATATTTCGGAGTCGATTCTGCTGAAATAAACCCTGCTGGTATCGGTGAACAACCGGGAAACCAGTCCCGTATGATCGGAATGCATGTGGGTCAGCATAAAGTCAGTTTTGGACAAGTCAATGTCGAGGTCATGCAGACCTTCCTGCATGGCGTCAAAACACACACTGCGGTTGAATCCGGTGTCGATGATCAGGTTCCGCTCGGGGGATTTGATGACATACGAATTAAGGTCTTTCAACGGGCTGTTCGGCAGTGGTATGACAATCCGGTAAAGGTCGGGCAAAATTTGTTCAAACATTGGAACACTCTTATAATTCAATTAATTATATGGACTACCTGATTAGCACGTTTAACCTCAATTAACAAGTTTTCCAGTAATAATTTTTATGAAAAATAATTACTTGACTTATTGCGCCGCAACATGTATTAAGCGCACCTTACAAAAGCTCGTTTTTGGTGGATACCCCATCTGGAAGAGAGTCGGCCAGAGGGGGTTTTTGTTTAGTGAGTCCCAAGCGTCAGAAACGAAGTGACGGATAATATGAAAATAGTTATTATAAAAAAAGGAAAATGTGATGAAATTCGATGATCAGAAAATACGCAATATCGGCATAAGCGCTCATATCGATTCGGGCAAAACCACGCTGACCGAAAGAATTCTTTATTACACGAAAAGAATTCACGCCATCCATGATGTCAAGGGGAAAGACGGCGTTGGCGCAACAATGGATTCCATGGAGCTGGAAAAGGAACGCGGCATTACCATCGCCTCGGCGGCCACGTATTGCGAATGGAAAGGCCATGAAGTCAACATCATCGATACGCCCGGCCACGTCGATTTCACGATCGAGGTGGAGCGCTCTCTGCGCGTTCTGGACGGAGCGATTCTGGTTTTATGCGCGGTGGGCGGTGTTCAGTCCCAGTCCATTACCGTTGATCGTCAGATGAAAAGGTACAAGGTTCCCTGCATTGCTTTCATCAATAAATGCGACCGCAGCGGCGCCAATCCCTTCCGCGTCATCAGTCAGTTGAGAACAAAACTCGGGCACAATGCCGTGGCGATGCAGATTCCCATCGGCCTGGAAAATAATTTACAGGGAGTTGTCGATCTGGTCGGCATGAAAGCGCTTTATTTCGATGGCGACAACGGCGAAATCATCCGTGAGGCGGATATTCCCTCCGATCTTCTGGATGAGGCCAGAGCGAAAAGGGAAGAATTGATTGACGCGGCTTCGTTGTTTTCCGACGACTTGACGGAAGCGATTCTGGAAGAGCGCGAAATCAGCCCCGATTTGATTTACGCCGCTTTGCGCAAAGGCGCCTTACAACGCGAAATCACGCCTGTTTACATGGGGTCAGCCTACAAGAATAAAGGCGTCCAGCCGATGCTCGACGGGGTAACGTATCTTCTGCCCTGTCCGTCGGAAATTGAAAACGTGGCGATTGATATGGATAATAATGAAGAGACAACCGTGTTGAGCAACGATCCGGACAAACCGATTGTCGCTCTGGTCTTTAAGCTGGAAGACGGGCAGTACGGACAACTGACGTACATCCGCGTTTATCAGGGAACGCTGGCGAAAGGCTCGACGATTGTCAATGTTCGCACCGGCAAGAAAGTCAAGGTCGGCCGTGTTGTGCGCATGCATGCCGATCAAATGGAAGATGTCGAATATCTGCATGCCGGCTACATCGGCGCTTTGTTCGGCATCGAATGCTCTTCGGGAGACACCTTTACGTCTCCGGAGGTGAATCTGACCATGATTTCGATGTATGTGCCCAAGCCGGTTATCTCGCTGGCCATCGTGCCCAAGGACAACAAATCGCAGGTGGCGATGGCCAAGGCCCTGAACCGTTTCGCCAAGGAAGATCCGACGTTCAAAACGTTTGTTGACAACGAAACCGGCGATACCATCATTGAAGGGATGGGCGAACTGCATCTCGATATTTACGTCGAAAGAATGCGGCGTGAATACGGCGCCGATGTAACCACGGGCAATCCCCGCGTGGCTTATCGAGAAACCATCACGCAGCGCGCCGAGTTCAATTATACGCATAAGAAACAGACAGGCGGCGCCGGCCAGTTCGGACGCGTGGCGGGCTTTCTGGAACCGATTTCCGATGCGGAATTTGTTTTTGAAAATAAAATATTCGGCGGCGCGATTCCCACGCAATATATTGCGGCCTGTGAAAAAGGATTCAAACAAAGCATGGCCAAGGGACCGAAACTGGAATTTCCGGTTACCGGCGTGAAGGTCGTCATTAACGACGGCGCGTCGCATGCGGTGGATTCTTCGGATATGGCTTTTCAGGCGGCGGCGAGAGGCGCTTTCAAGGAAGCGTATCTGCGGGCGAAGCCGGTCATTCACGAACCGATCATGAAGGTCGTTGTGGAAACACCGGCTGAATTTCAGGGACCGGTCATGGGGCTTTTAAATCAGCGCCGCGGTATGATCATCGGTTCTCAGGATGAAGATGTCATGTGTGTCATTGAAGCTCAGGTGCCGTTGGCGGAAATGTTCGGGTTCTCGACCATCCTGCGTTCGGCTACCCAGGGCAAGGCGCAGTTTACGATGGAATTTGCGATTTACCGGCAGGTTCCGCAGTCGATTGCGGAAAAAATCGCTCTGGAAGCGGCGCAGAATAAAAAATCGGCCGCGTAAACATAGAGATGTTAACAATCAGCGTTGCCCTGAAAAGGGAAAGTAATGTCATTCATTTAACGTATAAGGATATTCTCATGATAAAAAAAGAAATGATCTACCGAAATCCGCTTGTCAATCTTGGTTATGATAATGAAGATATTTTACCCGTGGGAGGCTTTGGCGCGGTGCTGGCTCACGCCGGTGTCGGGAAAACCGCCCTGCTTGTTCAACTGGCTTTAAATGGGATGCTGCGGGAAAATTCCATTATGCACGTCAGCCTCAATGACGCGGTCAGCAAAGTGGATTTGTGGTACCAGGAATTGTTCCACGATATCGCAGAAAAATTCGGCATTGCCGAGATGAATGAATACTGGGATAAGATACAGCCATACCGTTTTATCATGACCTTTAAGGTGGAAGGTTTCAGCGCCCCGAAACTGGAAGAGAGACTGACCGATCTGATGGAGCAGAATATTTTCAAACCGCATACGGTGATCATTGACGGATACAAGTTCGATGATGCGGGCAGGGGACAGCTCGTGCAATTAAAGGAACTGGCACAAAAATATTCCATGTGTCTGTGGTTCACCGTTCATACGCATCGCCATGAACCGCCGCAGGAAAACGGACTGCCTCTTTCTTTCCTGCATGTGGCGGATTTATTCGATGTGATCGTCCAACTGGCAACCCGGGGGGAAGAGGTTTATATCACGTCACTTAAGGGCAAGTCCAATGCGTCGGCGAAAAACGACCTTCTGCTCGACCCGGAGACGATGTTGATTAAAACCGGCAATTAAAGCCCGGATCGCGAGATTATCGAATCTGTTCATTGAATGATTGCCGGATAATAGCATCCCGCGATGATGCAATATTACCAGGGAATTTCCTTCTTTTTTAAAAATTTCTGCGCAAGATCGTCGCCCAATTTGGCAGCTTTTTTGATATCTGCAATCGCCTTGTTGATTTCTCCCAGATTGTTATGGGCAAATCCGCGGTTCAAATAGGCTTCCGTGTAAAGAGGATCAAGTTTCACAGCGCTATTGTAATTGACGACCGCTTTTTCGTAATTGCCGAGCTTATCATAAACGTTTCCACGATAAAGAAAGTATTCCGGATTTTTCGGATTCAACCGGATGGCTTTATTAAAAGCATTTAATGCTTCATCCCATTTTTTAGCCAGAAAAGCTTTGCGTCCCAGTTCGAACCACTCCATCGATGTGTGATCTTTTATGTTTCCCTGATGCGCGTCCGGTTGTATCGGCTGTTCCTCGTCATACTCTGCTTCGTCTTCCGCATTGTCGATCGCCGTTGTCGACCGGGCGAGCTCCCGGTAGAGTTTTTGATTTTCTTCAAAAAACTCATCCAGCTCTTTTTGGTCCTGTTCGGCATCGCCGGATTCGGAGACGATGGGCCGGTGGTCGGTTATGGGGGAGTACACGATCGATGATTTTTCAGCGCATCCGTGGATGAGCAGAAACGTCAGGGGCATAATAAAAAGGAAAAGGGCAAAATGATTCATCATCGTGTCTCCGGATTTCTATCTAGCATAAAAGAGAAATTGGAAAAACAGTAAAATGATGCGACGGAGTCAATGCATTCGGTTCCGGTGAATGTCAGGACGGGCAATCGTTCGGATGATTCCGGAAAAGGCATCAGGCGTAATCCATAGATTTATAACATCTACCGGTTACGTAAATAATATTTCACTG
>JAGVUJ010000077.1 GCA_019136325.1 Deltaproteobacteria bacterium | reverse complement strand
CGCCGTGACCGAGTATCTGAACTATTTTCGCGGCAGGACGCAGGACAACACGCTCAGCAGCCTGTGGTTTGGCGATAGTACGCGGATCAGCAGACTGGCGCTGACCACGGCGCTTAAAATGGCCGCATAAGATACATGGAATTGGTTGGGTATCAAATTATGGCCAATGCGCAAAAGATGAAAGAGCACGGCCCCGGTCTGTCGCGTCAAAGAGCTGTGCGAATGATCAGAAAATACCTGCACCGGCATATGCCGAAAGACTTTGAAATTCAGGATGGCGTTCCGGATGGTGGCATCCTATACGGAGTGCCAAAAAATGAGTCCTGCTGGACTGTATTCATTTTCTCAGACGTTCCGCAATTAGGTCCTGGTCGGGTTATCTGCATCAGCAAGCAAAAGGGCGAGGTGATCTTTGACGGGCTGGTAGGGGAATAACTGTATTACGGGCAGGACTGGATTCCCTATATTTTAATACGAACTGGCAGAGAAATACGCAGAATTATTTTCTGAATGATTTTAATCCACGCAATAAATCAGATAGAATCTTTATGGTTTCAGGGGAAGATGCGCTGATTTCTTCAGCGAGAGATTTCTTTATCTTTTTGGCTTGTGTTGGGGGTATGGGGAAGTTGAATAAATCGGTTACCTCAATATTCAGACCTTTTGCCACTTTGATTAGGGTGTCGATAGACCAGTTTTTCTCACCGCGTTCGATGGACCCGATATGGGTATAATGCAGGTCGGCTTTATCCCCGAGTTTTTCTTGAGATAGACCCTGCTCTTTCCTTAACTGCCGAATCCGATCACCGACCAGTTTTTTAACGTCTTCCAACATATCCCCCTTGAATCGTTTGTATATATAGATACAAAGAGTGATATGTTCCACAGCCTATAATAACTAATATAGGTTGATATTGTTTATTATAAGCTGTATTATTACGAACAACAATTGATCAATCAACCAGCCACATTAACTAGAAATTTAGGAGGCTAACATGGCGTTTTACTATGAACCCATTCCTGAGGAATCATTTCAGACATTGGAAGATGTGTATCGTTCGGCCGAGAAAGAAAAGGAATCTTTGGCGCGTATTCCAATAAAGGGGTTGCTTGAACACGGTGCCAGATTTATTGATGATGAGTATTTTGGTGACGAAACCCAAGCTTATCAATTCAATCAGAAAGGCATTCGATCTCTATGCTCTTTTCTTGGCATACGGCTTGATACGCTGGAACTGCTTGAGCGTCAGAACCTTGCCACAGAGGTTCTCAATGATCTTTTAGTACAACGAGCCGCAGATGAGAGACTCAAAACACAGGAATTGATTATTGACGAATCGGCAAATGTAATTATTGGAGTTGTGTCTGAGTCCTACATTAGCTACAGCAATCATCACTTCTTAAAAGATATTGAAAAACTTCTTCAACTTGAAAAACATCAACATTCACTATTCAAGGATGATAGCAATTTTATTTTCAAGGGAGCTTATTCTGTAAACACACAAATGAGCTTACGCTTTACAATAAAGAAGAAAGTTGGCGTAGTCCGAGGGCATGGTGGCACTGGCAAAGATGTCACAGAACTTGGTTTTCAGCTAAAAAACTCGATGATTGGCGATTCATCGATAAATATCAACTTCTTTCTTTATAGAATGATTTGCGCCAATGGCCTCATCGTTCCCGTTGGCTTTGCAGTGAATCGATATTTCCATTCTGGGAATATCGATAATTTTTATAAGCGGCTTGAAAACGCATTTAATGAAATTACAAAAAGAATTGGGCATGCCGGCCAAATGATTGAAGACCTTGGCGCGTTAAATTATTCCTCTCAATTACTAGCAGAATTGAATCTTTCTGAAATGATATTCAATATAATTCCTGGGTCAAAAAGACAAATAGTGGACGCATATAAAATAGCAAACACACCGCGTGGAGACAGCAAAGAGAAAAATAGGATTTTACGTGACGCCGAGATCATAGGGCACATTCCGGATGTATTTGGCAGGGAAGATTCTAAAAAAGTCTTTACTTCTAAATGGCGTGATAACGCGACAATGTTTGATTTTATAAATATCTTCACGGAATATGCCAAAGAATTAAGCATTGCTCAAAAAATTGAAGTCGAAGAAAAGGCCGGTTATTTGGCAGACTGGATTGCAAAAAATAAAAGAAAATTTCATTAAGCCGAAAAAAATAGTTAGACATTGATTAAGAACAGTCGAAGAGGCTGATTCAAATGCACATATCCAATTATCCTGTCTACAACTGACGTGAAAAACATAATGGCGAGGCTCAATGATGAACAAAAATCAAAGATTGATACTGATTGCAGTCGTTGCCGTTGTTGTGGCTATGTTTATATACCCACCGTTTCAAGCAGTCAGGGGCGGAACCATTCATAATATGGGTTATGGTTGGATTTTCGCTCTATCCAAGCGTGGCTACATGACGATAAATGTTTCTATGCTGCTGATTCAGTGGATTGGCGTTTTCATTGTAGGGGGAATAGCCTTCTTCTTGGCTAAAGGCATGCCGACAGAAGAATCATATCAAAAAAAGAATGTATTAGCCGACACTTCAAGTTACGATGACGCGCGATTAAAATCTAATAATGTCAGTGATCATCAAATCCCTTCAGATAAAATATCATGGTGGAATTGGAAATCACTTCTTCTTGCCTGTATAATCACAGTTGTCCTTTATATGATTTTTTTAGCATTATCCGAAGCAACTAATACCACCAAACCGTCAAAAAATCTTGGTTGGACTATATTGTGGATGTATACAACAATTGAAGCTTGGAAATTCTGGAAGTGGAAGGCCCTCTTACCTTATCTGATATATATGATTCCAGCCACAATAGCTGGCTTGATTATGGATAGTGCATTTGTGATGGCAGCACTCAACATTGGAGGATTGATTATATTCAATTGGCTTCTATATCGGCCCGGAAGTAAAGAAAGATCAGCAACTTCTGTAAGCAAAGACGCAGAAATAGAAAATATTATTCGAGAAGCGGAATTAAAATCGACACAAAAATTTCAAAAAATTGCTATAACTAAATCAGAAACGAAACAACAAGACGAAGAATTTATTGCATTATTAAAATCCAGCATTAACGAGAATGGACTTAAAACAATTCCCGGCGATGACCTGATTGAAATCTACAAACGAGCAAAGTCAATAGAATCGTCATACGGTATCCCCAGCTTAGCATTGTCAGAAACTATAAATGCGGTATTGGAAGAAATTAAGAAAAGAGGGTTATCGCCAGAGAATAAGCGCCAAAAGATTTACAGTTATAATGAATTGTGAGACTGTAAAACAATCCGTGAAAATTTAGTCAGTGCCCTAAATAGTTTGAGATTGTTAACATGAGTTGACTCAACCAGATGGTCGTTGTCCCGCCACCTGTTCCTATCCCCCTTGTGAATCAAAAATTAAGGGCACTTTATTGCTTTTGTAGCAACTAAATTTTCGTATTCCAACAGCAAAAACGTCACGCTCTGAGACGTTTCCATATTTATCACGAAGCTCGGAAAGGCGCTGTTGGAACTGACGATCAAATTCTGCGTGGTTGCCATCTGGAAATGGAATTGCGAGGAACCTTTCACTGGCCGGTATCGCGCTTATGTCAAGTCTCTTTTCCAAAATTTCAATTCGTTTCATTACCCTGGTGTTCATTTCTTTCTCCCTTGGTAGCTTGCTATTTTGAACCGCGCCCTTTCTGCGATCTCAGCGGGCAGAACACCCAGAATCTCCTCAAGCGCTTTCCCGCGTGACCAGACTGGTTCGCCAATACGAGGAGTGGAGTTGTTTCCTTCGGCTATTGTTTTCTTGGCGAGCCTCAAAAGCTCTTTTCTAACCGCTAGTCCATAGTCTGGCGGGAGACAAGCCAGGAGTATTTCCAAATCCACTGCCGTTAGCCTGTCATCCTGTGCAAAGGCTTCTATCTTCAAAAGTCGAGATTTAATGTTGCTCATGTGTCACCTCAATCATAAATAACCTTAACGACGATCAAGTCGTCGGCAGTTACTCCCGGAAATTGTTGCCGCAAATATGCCAAACGCTCTTGAACCTTTTGCTCCAGTGGCTCGGTTTCAAAAATAACAAGCATCTGTTCTTTCGCCGGCAAAATTGATTTTCCCGCGTAAGCTTCTAGCGTTGATATCCGCTTATCAAATGTGTTTGCCATATCTGCCTCTCTTTTCATTTCATTTTTTCCTCAAGCATGCGAATCCGTTCTTCAATATCGCTGCTTTCAATGGCTCGCATGAGGACTGACGTCATGTATGTCAATGTCTTCGCCAAACCCGCGTCCGTACGACCGGCCTCAGTTCGGTTTATCAAATTTGCCAGGTATCTACGCAAATCCTGGGTCGTGTTCAATCGTCTTTCCGGCATGGTTCATGTCTCCTTTTTTGCTGTAATAATTCAATCCAATGAGCTGTTATTTTTTGCTTTATTGCTTCCCCCTCCCCCTGTCATTAAAAGGTTCGATATGGCTTCAATATCAGATAATCTGCCGTCAATTGTCTGAATACAGAAACGTTCAAACCGTTCTTCGTTTCCGAAAAGCCCGGCAATGACCCAGGTCCGCAAATCCAAACCATTCAACCGCGCCTCGCTTGCGTCCTTTCCCTTTACCGTCGGCCAACGTCGCGCCTTCGTGCCGTAAGTGTCCGGCCAGAATTTCCAGCTTGCCTTTGCGCCCGCTTCGTCGGTATCAAGGGCAACCAATAAAACCGCCGCTGCCTTCAATGCCTTATGCGTCGCCGTGTCCGGCTTTGCCGTCGCCGTTCCCAAGGCCACAACCGCGCACAAGTCGCCAGCCTCTTGATTCAGTAACAGCCCGTCAAGCTCTGATTCAGCAATAACAGCCGCCCCCCGTTCAAGGCTCAAAGTCATAGGTGCGCTTGATGATCCCGAAACTAAGACATACCGCGCACCGTCGCCCGGATCACTCCGCCGGAATCGCAACCGTTGAAGGTCGCCGTTGACAACCCAGGGAATGACAAGGCCCGCCGGTAGCCATAACTTTTTCTCTTTTCCGTCCTCTTTGTTCTGCAAATCAAGGCCCCACGTTGCCCGTGGTTCGTATTTGTCGGCAAGGTTAAGGCCAAGACAAGCCCCTCTTATTGTCGCGTCGTGCAGGCCCTTCTTATCGCGTAGCCATGCCCGCGCTTTGTCGCCATAGTGTGTCCATAGTGTTTCAACCGCGCCGGCAAGGAAAGCCCTTGCCCGCTCTTGCCATACCGCCGCCGGTGCCGTCGCTTCCCGTGGCACCCATGCCGCCGGTGCTGTTCGTGGCTGTTCTTTGCGCGGCCCCGGATCGTGTCCCAGGTATTCGCAAGCCTCAATGAACGAAAGCCCGCGCCGATCCCGCAAGTATTGAATGGCATCCCCGGACTTTTCACAGCGTCGGCACCAATAACGCCCGGTTTCCGGCCATACCCTGAATGTCCACCACTCATAGCCACAAAAAGGACAAGTCCCAGAATATTCGCCGCCGTTTGTTGTCGCTTGCTTCTTTAAGGCGCCGCCGTCGGCCCCTATCAATTCAAGAAGGTTTGCCATTATCACTCCCAAACAATCGCCCCGATATTGCCGAAAGTCTTATGAAGCTTCACAAAACAGGGTTCACAAACAGGCAAAACCCAGGGCAACCGTTCCGGGCACCAATCAAGACAATTTTTGGTTTCATTACAAAAGGTGCAATGCCGTTCCCGTAACTTGACTTTTGCGCCCGCCTTAATCATTGCTTCTTTCATTTCCTTTTCTCCCTTCAAGTTTTAATCGCCTCATAAAAAGCGTTGATCCCCTTCATGGCTTCCCCGTTGCCGCCGTTCCGATCCGGGTGAAACTCCATTGCCAACGTTCTATAAACCCGCTTCACGCGCTCCATGCTTAAGGGCTTTGTGTCCAATTCATAAACCGCCTCATAACCCGAAACGCGCCGCCTGATTTCCGCCCGCGCCGCTTCGTGAATTTCCGGCTTTCCCGTCAAAGATTCAAAAATCCAGGCCAAGTAAGACAAAGGCACCTCCGAAACATGAAAGCCGCGATATTTCCCAAAAGGCATTTTCAAGATTTCGCCCTCGCAAAAGGTGAAGGATCGCATTTTTTGAAAAAAAACAAATAATCCAATAAAATCAATTCTTAACGCTCCTTTTTCGGTTTGCTGGTGAAGGGTGTGAAGGGTTTTCCGGTAAAGTCCCTATAAGAAATCTCATTTTCTCTATATGAAAGTTTGTCGGAAAATGGTGCACCACCCTTCACCCTTCACCGTTCAAGTCAATTCCTCTGTAATAAATTCCCTTTTTGTCTTTGTAGGAATCAAAACCGCGTTTTTTTATTTCCATCCCGAATCTTTTCCCTGATATGTAAGCCGCCCCGGAAGCTTCGGCCCATGCCTTCCATGCCTTGTAAATATCTCCGGCTCTGACTTGATAATTTTCGTTTAAGGTGCAGCGTTCATCTATAAAATGGCCAATGGTGTCCTCATCGCTTCGATATTCATTCGTCGCCGCTTTGACTATATCCGGCGCGTTTAAACCGTCCTTTTGCCATGCCAAGCAGCCCTTGACCAACCATGCCAAGATTCCCGAAGCTTCGGATTGGAGTTTTTCGCTTAAGAACGGATCGGCTTTTGATTCGTGTGGTTCTCTGGGTTCGGCAACAAAAGCCCGTTCAAATGGAATTAAAAGGACTCGCTGCCATAGTGCGTAATCGCTTGCCGGTGCCGAAGGTTTGCTGTTTGTAAGAAGCAAAAGAAGGTGTGAAGGTGCGAATTGAACATGGTGCTTTCCGAAAATCGGTCTTGCGTTTAATGTGTCGCCGCCCACAAGTTCCTTAAGGCGTCCGGCGTTTAAATGTCGCCCGTCGCTTGTTTCGCTGGCCCAAACAATCCGCCGCCCACGCAATGACAGAACGCCCGAATTAGGTGATCCGGCCATTCGTGCGCTTTTCTGTTCAAGCAATAATTCGGATTCTGTTTTATAGGCATAGTCGCCCAAAACCGCCCGAAGGGTTTCAAGCAATGTCCCTTTGCCGTTTCTTCCAGCCCCGAATAAAATGATGAATAGATGCAAAATGGAAAGTCCAGTGATTCCATAACCCAGAAGCCTTTGCACAAATTCAATCAGTAAAACGTCGTTGCCGAAAATTTCTGCAATGAAGTTTTCCCATGTAGGGCATGGCTCATTGATCCCTTTCCAAGCCGTCGGTGACGCCGTTTTGATGTAATCGCCCGGTTTGCCCGGTCTGAAATCGCCGGTCTTTAAATCAAGGATTCCGTTTGCCGCCGCAAATAGCCAAGGCTGCTTATCCCATTCCGTGCCGGTGATTGCCAAGGTTCCCGCCCCGGATCGCGCCAAGATAACAACCGATTGTTTGCGCTGAAGGCCTTGCAGAAGCTTGATCCGTTTGATTAGCTCTTTTTCATTGTCACTATGAATTTTTTCGGCTTCGTGGTTTAGTTCTTTAGCGGCTTTGGTTCGCAGCCATGCTTGCTTTTTTGCTTCCTGAATATAGACTTCAACAACGTCATTGACAGCTTGCAAGGATTCCCCTGTTAAATCTTCGGCCCAAAAGTTTCCGCCCCACTTAAACCACCGGCCCGCCGCGCAATCGTAAAGAAACCGCCCTCGATGTAAATAAATGAAAAGCTCCGCGTCGCCGTCCTCGTTTCGCTGCAAGGCTCCCAAAACGTCGGCCTTTTGTGTCGCGGCCTCCGGCTCCGTGTTCGGCTCTGGTTCGGGTGCCGGTGTCGGCTCTGGTTCTGGTGCGTATGCCCGGCGCTCTTCTGCGGCTTTACCCTCACAGGCCCGGCAGATTTCTTCTATTGCTTGATTTGCTTGCATTGTCAGTCCCTATGAACTTTCATTATTCCGTCCCGCCGTCCGCCAGCTTGCGAATATCATCCACCCGCCAGCAGGTTGTCCTTTTCCCAAGTTTGACTGGCTGTGGGAAGCGTCCTTCCCGCACACCCAGCCACCAGGCAGACCGTGAAACTGGTATGATTGGAGGGCGTTCAGCATCGCCAAGTATTTGCCATATCCGCACGTATCCAGTGTCGGGTAGGTCGTTCGGTCCTCTTCTTGTAGTTTTCGTCGTGTTTTGCTTGTCCATTGCGTTCCCCTTTCCTGGTAAAAACCAAAAAAAAAGCCTGAAACCCGTTTGGCTGCGTTTTTGCAGCTTCGCGAATTTCAGGCTGATAGTCCCGTCCGACTTAAACGGCTTGTTCAGTACCTGTTATGAAAACTTTTTTATACGCCCTCCGATTACTGAATCTTAATCTTGATTTGATTATAAGCATGCATAACTGCGTCGTCAAGTATTTTTTCATCCGACAACGTCCACAACATTTTGTTGCTCAGGGTGCATTTTCTATTTTGAACGGCAGTACCTTACGATCCTGTTTCAGCTCATCCAAATAATTCGCCCAGGCCTGCATCATCTTCCGACGTTCTGGTAAGTGCTGTGTCCGATTATAGGCGCGGCCCAGGGGATCACGAACAGCATGGGCAAGTTGGTGTTCAATCAGGTCTGGCCGGATTTGCAATTTTTCGTCAATCAATGTCCTCGCCATCGCACGAAAGCCGTGGCCGGACATTTCTTCTTTCGCGTATCCCATAGTTCTTAAGGCCACTAAAATAGCATTCTCAGACATTGGGCGTGCAGCAGTGCGCCCGGGGAATACATACTGCCCGGTTCCTGTGAGCGGTTTAAGTGCCGTCAATATTTCTATTGCCTGCCTTGATAAAGGCACGAGGTGTGCTTCCTTCATTTTCATCTTACTGCCGGGGATATTCCATTCTGCATTATCTAAATCTATTTCAGACCATTCGGCATGACGAAGTTCACCGGGACGGACAAAGGTGAGCGGTGCAAATTTCAATGCACACTGGACAACGAAACTGCCCTTATAAGCGTCGATGGCTCTAAGCAACTGGCCTACACCTGCCGGGTCTATAATCGCAGCTCTGTTTATTGTGGTGACGGGTGATAACGCGTCCTTCAGCCCAGCAGTCGGGTCATGTTCAATGCGCGAAGTAGCTATCGCATAGCAAAACACATTGCTGCACAGTGCCTTTGCTCTATGGGCAAGCTCATTCGCACCACGTCCTTCGATGCGCTGTAATACCGTTAACACTTCCCGCGCTTTGATGTGAGATATTGGCTTTTTCCCGATAAACGGAAATATGTCACGCTCCAGCCTGCCCATTATTCTCTCGGCATGGCTTTCTTTCCAGCGTGGCTTGAATTTGTTGTGCCATTCTCTGGCAACCATTTCAAAGGTTTCACCTTCCTCAATGGCTGCTTGCTTTTGCGTTTTTCGTTCCTCTGCCGGGTCAATTCCGCCTGCAAGTAGTTTCCTTGCATCATCACGTTTTTTTCGTGCATCCTGAAGAGAAACATCCGGGTAGGCCCCGAAAGCAAGTTTACTATCCTTTCCTGCAAAGCGATATTTGAACCGCCACAACTTGCCGCCCGAAGGTGTCACCAGAAGATATAACCCGCCACCGTCAAATAATGACACTGGTTTATCCTGCGGTTTGGCTTTTTTGACCTTAACGTCTGTCAAAGGGACAATTCGTTTCGGCATGGTAAAACCTCCCTTTTTGGGTACCTTTTTTGGGTACCTTCAAATTCTATGGGTACCTTTTACTTGAATTTGGGTACCCAAAACAATAGGATTCTGGTGAACTTTATAGCACGCAATTGGACGAAAGACAATAAAAAAACCCACTATTTCTAGTGGGTTTTGTACTTATCCAGACTTTGCTGGACTATGTCTTGGCTCCCCAGCGCGGACTCGAACCACGGACATGCTGGTTAACAGCCAGCCGCTCTACCGACTGAGCTACTGGGGAACGATATTCTTTTTTCAAAACTTTTTTCCCC
>JAGVUJ010000305.1 GCA_019136325.1 Deltaproteobacteria bacterium | reverse complement strand
AATTGTACTCCCTATATCTCCTCGGAATTTCAATTTCCCCTCATTCAACACCATACCGTTTTGACACAATTGCTGTACCGCAGCCATGTTGTGACTCACAAACAACACCGTCCGCCCCTCATGTGCCACATCCCCCATCTTCCCCAGACATTTCTTCTGAAAGGCCGCATCACCCACCGCCAGCACTTCATCAACAACCAAAATTTCCGGTTCCAGGTGGGCAGCTACGGCAAAAGCCAGGCGCACGTACATACCGCTGGAGTATCGTTTGACTGGCGTGTCCAGGTACTTCTCGACCTCGGCGAAGGCTACGATCTCGTCAAACTTTTGTTTAATTTCTTTTCGGGTCATACCCAGAATTGTGCCATTTAAATAGATGTTCTCTCGTCCGGTTAGTTCCGGGTGAAAGCCGGTGCCTACTTCGAGCAGACTGGCTACGCGTCCATCAATAGTCACCCGCCCTGCGGAAGGTTCGGTAATGCGGCTCAAAACCTTCAGTAACGTACTTTTCCCGGCACCGTTACGGCCAATGATACCCACGGCTTCGCCACGGCGAATCTCAAAGTTTACGTCTTTAAGCGCCCACACTTCTTCTGTAGTGTCGCCTTGTATGACGGGTTTCCCGTGCGCCAGGTCTTTGGTCTTGTTCCAAAGGGTTCGGGCATTCTGCACCCACACGTCGCGCAAAGCAAGATAGGGAACGCGTTCAGCCTGGTGCCCTATGACGTATTTTTTTCCCAGATTTTCAGCTTTGATGACGGTGTCGGACATAATTCCTTTTCTAAATAATGTCTGCGAAAGTTTTTTCCATTTTGCGGAAACGGGAGACGCCCAGCCAGAGGAAACAGGCAATTATAGCAAGGCTGAGCAGAAACCCGGGGAAATAGATTGGGCTGATTCCACCCAGAATACACCAGCGGAAACCGTCGATCACTCCAACCATGGGATTGATGCTGTACAGCAGCCGCCATTGTTCCGGAACGACCTTGCTGCTGAATCCCACGGGAGAAACGTAAAGTCCGAACTGCACCACAAATGGAATAACATAGCGAAAATCCCGGTATTTTACATTGAGCGCCGTTATCCAAAGACCGGGACCAAGGCTGGCCAGCATGGCCATCAAGATGAAAAAGGGCAACAACAGGATGTTCCATCCCGGCGCAAACTGGTAATAAATCATTATTAATATCAGGATGCTGAAGCTGATGAGGAAATCTACGAAAGCGGTTATTAGAGTCGCCGCGGGCATGATCATCCTTGGAAAGTAAACTTTGCTGATCAGATTGGTGTTGTCTATCAGGCTGTTTGATGATTCTGTAAGCGAGCTTGCAAAAAGAGACCAGGGGAGCATGGCGGCAAAGACCATCAGTGCATAAGGCGCATTTCCGTCACTGGGAAGTTTTGCGATCCGGCTGAAAATGACGGTGAATACGACCATTGTCAGAAAAGGCCTGAGAATAGCCCAGAGGATCCCGATGATGGTCTGCTTATAACGCACTGATAGATCGCGCCAGGCCAGAATCAGAAAAAGCTCCCGATAACGCCAAAGATCCGCCCAGTAGTTTTTCTCTGTGCGACCTGCTTCAATGATAATTTCGCTCATAAATTTGTTGCGGTGTTTTGAATGCTGGTATTCATTGCATTTGATTCAGCTCCGCCCCGTGAGTTACATTCCAGTGACTGTAACGCATAGGGCAGGGCAGTATTTCTTTTTGTTTCAACTTGAAGAATGCCCTTCTTTTTATTCCGGAGTTGATCCGTCGCTTATACTGGATACCGGCCTTTGCAGGTATGACTACTTTTTTTGCTGATTCCCGCCTCCGCGGGAGTGATAACTTTATACATTTATCAACAAATACAAATACATCAAAACATTATTAGACCTTATCCTGCCGCTCCCACACCAGGAAGTTTGGCCGTTTTTCCAGCGCAGGCATAAACGCTGCAAATTCCTCTTTTGTCAAAACCAGGGGGCGAATTTTACGCTTGATGTAGTGTTCA
>JAGVUJ010000188.1 GCA_019136325.1 Deltaproteobacteria bacterium | reverse complement strand
TGTCTTTCCTCACCCCCATCGACGAGGAAAGGAAGATCTCTTCATACCCTTCTATGCCGTTTTTCTTCAACAGCGCCTCAACGGTGGCCTTGTCCAGATACATATCCGACATCAGCACAATCCGCTTGTCGTTTTCCCTGGCATACCGGAATGCCTCTACAACCTCCGACCGGGGAAGATTTAACCGAAGTTCAAGCTCTTTCTCCCTGGAGCACCATCGATCAATGGTTGCTTTATCAAGTTTCAACCGTAAACCGATGCGCCTGTATATATCATCGATGTCCACATCAGAATCAAATCTCTTTTCATTTCTGATTTCTGTTTCCGCCGCTTTCCTGATCTTGCTGAAATCATGAATGCCGTTTTTTTGTTCCACTTCGATGCTGAGCAAATCAAACACAGCATCAGGATCAAGGATTGGGCGAGTGATCAGCGTATCAAAGATATCAAAGCTGATAAGCTGGTGCTGCCGGATAGCGCTTTTGAGGCCGTCAAGGCTTTTCCCCCAGTATTGAAAAAGATTTCTTGAGCCAAAAGAAACAGAAAAATCATTTCTTGCGGCATTGATCTCACAGAAGGTGTACCCCTGACGTAATGCAATTGGAACCATGATCCTTTCAATGGCGTGAGCCAGTGTGCCGTCCGTCTGATTGTTTTCTTCCGGGAAATCTTCAGCGGTAAATCCGGACGACAGAAGCGGGCGCAGGGCCTCGACTCTCGCCCAGAACATTGCTCCCAAAGGCGCGTCCAGATAGCCTGATGGGTCGTAAAACACTTGAAATTTGCGGCTTAGTTGCCGGCCGATCTCCTTGTTGTGCAGCCATGTATGCGCCCAGTATGGCAAAGACGAGTAGGTTTCGGGGTAAATTATTCCGACGCTCTGATAGGTGTTAAAAATGCCGAAGATCTTACGCACCAGGGAGGGACTCCAGAGAAGGTTGTTGTAAAAATGCTTTCTCAATGATGTCTGTTCAACGCCGGTGTACAGGGACTTCTTGCTGTGAATATGACAAATGAAATCATTTTTAAGCATTTCGTCGGCAAAGTGGACCACAAAGGGCGCTATATTTCGCCCCCGGTTGGGAATGACTTTTACTGTGCAGGCAGTGGCGTGATTCAAAGACTGAAGCTTTTCTTGCACGATGGACGACTTTGATTTGTCGGTTATCGAAATATACAAATGGAAAGGGTAGGGTATATTGGACAGAAAGCCTGCAATTTCATCCAAAAGATCCATGTAAAAAAGATGAAGGTGAATGCCGATACTTCCCGGAGCGCTTTTTGCTTCGACAATTTTATCGAGAATTACTCTGCCTACAGCAGGGTGGTCTTTGGTTTTTGCGGGTGCGCTGGGTGGAATGGTTGTTCCGCCCGCTATGCGCGTTGCCCAATTCAACAGACGGGGAAATTGTGCCCCCATTCGCCGCAAAGGCGCTGTAATCCTCCAACTCAAAGATCTGTACATCAGATTCAGGCGCCCTTCAAGCTGTAAAAGCCGGAGATTGACAGCCTGCAGGTTGCGTGATTTGAGGTTCAACTGCGATGCAAGGTCTTTATTGAGGCCTTGCTGTAATCCGATGGTTTTTTTAAAATTCTGCAATTCACCCTGCTGCAGCGCAACCGTATGCCGGAGATTCTCTGCTTCATGTTGCTGCAATTCCACTGTCTGTTTAAGCATCTCCAATTCGCCTTGCTGCAAGGCAACAGACTGCCACAGAGCTTCAAGTTCCCGGTTATTGATCTGGAGACCGATTCGGATACGGTCTGGATCGTAGCGTTCAAGATCATCGGTCTTTCGAATGAAACAGTGTCCTTCTGAAATGTCATTGTATTGGATATGCCAGCCGAGTTTCTTCTCCTCTTCCGGATATCTCGGCCGGCGATCGCGAAAAAGCTTTCGCTCGGCCTGGGCTTGTCCCCGGAAGGGGTAATGACGAAGGATGAAACGAATTGGAAAGACTTTGCGTCCGGGAAAAATCGCTTCATGACCTCCTGAGGACACCAAGTCTATTGTGTGATCAGATTTTTTCCAACAACGTATCTGCACCTTATTGAAAAAAGGGCCTGGTTCAAAATAGGGGAAAGCTTCACGCGGATCGTCTCCCGGACGAAACTCATCGTTCGTCGGAACAAAATCGAGGACGGCAAAATCAATCGCATTATAGCCCAAGGAATCGACCCGGCGAATTCCATCCATTAAGCTCACGCCTGTCCAGGGACTTTCGCGAAACTCGTCGGCATCGGCATTTATAAACCAATCGGAATCAAGTTCTCCGGCGAGCAATTCCTTGCGTCTCATAATAGATTCCAAACAAAAACGAGTTTCACCGGACGCCAGGGGCGAGCGAACACTCTCGATGGTCAGCATGCCTCTATCACTAAATTTACTTAATTGTGCCAGACTGGCATCCGTCGAACCGTCGTCAAGGATATGGACGTGTATACCCTCGCTGATAAGATCATCCACGACTGTGGCAATGATGTCCTCCTCGTTGTACATCGCAATAATAGCAGTGACCTTGAAAACATCTGATTTTATGGAGAAATTGTTGCTGCTATGCCCCAAAGCCCTCCGACCCAACAATTGAGAGTACACTTTCTTTATTACCTGAGAGTGATCTTCCTTCCACCATCGCTCTACTCCTTGGGGATTCATGAGATGGTGAGCTTCCTCGGGTCCGCTTGTTCCGAGACAATAGGCGCATGCCGTTAATGGCTCTCGTCTCCGGAGGAACTGTTCAAGTTCCGATCGCAGGTTCGGATTACTATCAAGGCGGATACTATCCACGATTGGATTATAGTTCACCCCAATCCGTGCCATTCTTGTGGCGGAAAATGGAGCAACCGAGCACTTATAATAGCGCCCTTCGTGGACTGTGTGGCACCACCATTCTCCCGTCATCTTACACAGTCGATATACTTCCGCGATGAGTTCAGGATATTCTATCTTTTGATTCAACAGCGTGTGAATGAACTTGGATTGATCCGCGATATCCAAATAGACACCGTTATCCTTTGCTATCGATGTATAGGTTGACAGAGGTATGGGCAGACTGACGCCGGGGTAGCGGCTCAGATATACACCATCGATCAGTGTCCAAAGCCTTGGCGAACATTTGTGCAGGAGTAAACCATTGGTCACCAGTGTCAGTCTGTCCGCCACCTGTGATTTCCGCGCTATTTCAAAAAACGCTTCAACCTGCGGGTGGAGCAGCGGTTCGCCCCCACCAAGACGAAGATCATGGGCATGCATGACCTCGGAGAGTGTTTTAAGATCCCGCTCAAACTGTTCTAGCGCTGTAAAACGCGATGGGGCCAGCGGCGAATCGTGGTCGCAACCATGGCATGTCAGGATACAATGGTCAACCAAGGCATAACAGAAGCCAGGGATTTCTATACGGGGCGGAGTTCCCATATTTTCTGGTTCAGAGCAAGCATCCATCATACTGTATTTACCAGCCTCAATCACTTCTGATCAGTAGTTGCGTTGCCATCCAGTGAGAATATTCTGTGCAGCCAATCGGAAAATCTGGACAAAGGCCAGGCGCCGACCTCATTGCGCGCCAGACGCCACAAATTATCGCCCGGATATATTAGACCTTCGCGTGTCGTGAACGCAGAATCGAATCCGGCCGAGCGAACCACCGCCTCGGCTTGGTGATCAAATACACCATAAGGATAGGAAAACGAACCGACCGGTTTTTTCAGCAACGATTCGAGATTATATTTACTTTCCACAACTTCTCGTTGCTGGATAGGCAGCGGTTGAGCCGGAAGGCAGAGGTGATGGATTCCGTGACAGCCTATCGAAATACCCCGTCTGTCCGCCAGCCGACAGACTTCAGCAGCCGTTATGAGCCGATGTGTCTTGCGAGGAGTAAAGTCGAGGCCACTCCATCGGCAAACACTCGCAATTATTTCGCTCCGACCTTCGAACGAGAGGTTCCAGCACAGCGCGTTGATTTCCTCAAGGGCTTTTTTGCGCTCGCCATAGGTAAACGTTGGAAAAAGCAGCGTTCTGCCTTTGTACGAGATGGATAAGGAGTGCGGAAGTAAAGCATCAGAAAATAGACTGCGAATCAGTGTGTCCTGCCAGGTTTCATGTTCCTCGTGCAATCGATCGGTGGAAATAAAAAATGTTGCCGGAATGCCGAGCTCTTCCAGAACAGGCGCCGCCACTTCAAGTGCGTCAAGATATCCGTCGTCCAAAGTAACCGCTATGGCGCGCTCCGGCAGTTCTTGGTTTTTCATGCCGGCCACCAGGTCATTGAGAGCGAGCAGCTTGTAGTGATCCCGCAGATGACGCATATGCGCGCGGAAAAGATCCGGCGCAATGCACAGGGCGTGCGGATCCGGCGACAGCATGGCAACCCGGTGATAGAAGAGGATTGCCCCGCCCGGTTTTTTCTGCTGAATCGTGAGTGGACGTGACTTTGCTGTCTCCGATCCGGCCGCCTGATGGGGTTTGACTCCACGCACACAAAACAGGAGGGGGTGCCACGGGTCCGTCCGATCGAGCGTTTCCGGTTCGACCTCTTCGGCGGCCAGTCCCTCCAAAAAGGCCACACATGCCTTTACGTTGCCATGCACGGACACATCGAACGCCTCGGGCGGGAAGACCTCCGCGAACATGCGGCGCACCGATGCTTCGGTAAATCTCCAATAATCGCCTTTATCCAACCCGCCGTCTTCATAATTGACCCTGCAGACGGAGGGCAGCGTACATAACAGAACACCCCCCGGTTTTAAAATGCGAAATGCATGAGCCAGCGCGCCCTTGACATCATAAATAATATGAATGGTCTGCGTGAGAATGAAACAATCGTACGTGTCAGATGGAATGCTGTCGGCTTTGCTGAGGTCCGTGATGATGGTCGCTGAGGTATTTCTGGGATTGATGTCAAGGACGTCGTTTGCCTCCACGCGATCATCACCAAAGCGATTTGTATAATCCGCATCCTTGATTTCGATCACATGCCCCCGGATGTCCAACCGATGTCTGTCCAAAAAGCTGTCGATATAGATGCGATCAACAGGTGTTCCGCGCTCACAGCCCCACGTGGGGCTGAGCGGCTCCATCCGGTCGAGGTCTCCCCAGTCAATGGCCGGCTCGCCAAAATTTCTGAGTGATTGGCCTAGACTATGGATGCGCAGCTTCAGATCCTCAATTTCTCTCTCCAGGGAGTTTTTCTTTTCTACGAGAGAATGATTGTATCCCCTTTGTTCTAAAATAAAATTTTCAATCGAATACAGTATGGCCAGGCCATGCTGCTCTATCGTTTTACGGTGCTTGGTTAGAATGGCGTTTCTTCTCTCAAGCCAAGTCTCGGGTAGTATAATATTGTTGTAGTTTGAGAGTGTTTGAACACGATATTTAAGCATTGGCTCGGCCATGATCTCCGCCTTGTGTCCTTGTTCTAAGACCGAGAGCCAGAAATCGAAAGTTTCAAACAGGCCGAAATTTTCATCAAAACCGCCGACGCTGTCGAAGACGCTGCGCCTCATCATGGAGCTGACGGGTGGAGTTCCACTGCTGAAACCATCAACGAAATTGAAGGGCGGAGGCGTCCAAACGTAGTCCGCTCCTTCAAAAGCCTGCATCGTGCATGCAATTACGCCTATTTCCGGCCGGGCATCAAGCAAAGCTCCGGCTTTTTCAAAGTATGTTCGCTCGAGAACATCGTCTCCGTCCAGAAAAACTAGATAAGGCTCTGTCGTAAGACGCGCCCCATAGTTGCGGGCGCCTGCCGTCCCACGGTTTTCGATATGGACCACCTGCAAACCCTCGCGCCTGAGCGTTGCGAGCTTCTGGATTGTCAGGATGTCGGTTGAGCCGTCATCGATGAGGATAGCTTTGGCAGGAGCCCGCGTTTGGGATAGTGCACTGTCGACGGCTTCCTCTATGGTCCTGCCTTGATTGAAACATAAAATAATGACGGCGATTCCTGTCATCTGTTCTCCATGGCTTATTTGCCCTTTATTCCAAGCCACACGTCGTAGACGGCGCGAATTGGCGCAGTGATACGCCAGCTTCCGGATGTTCGCAATTCATGCACTTCCGTTTGATACCTTTGCAGTTCCATGTTTTTTTCATCGAGCTGGCGCTTTGCTGCTTCGAGTTCATGAGCTAGATTTTCATACGCTTCAATTTTTGGGCGTTTCTTGAATCGGTCGCGCTTTGCCTGCAAACGTTCAACTTCCTTTTTGCGCGACTCCACAATCGGCTGCAAACGATCGCTAATGTGCCGCTCAAGCGCATAATTTTCATGGAGCAGTCCTCCGACATCGGCTTGTTTGCGATTGAGGACGGCTGTAAAATGCTTTTGATAGCTTTCCCGGTGTTTTCCCATGATGTATCGCACTAGGCGGAGATGAGTTTCCCCGGTGGTGCACACTTCACACATGGATCCCGGCCGGCGGCGATAGTAAAAGAGAATCTCCGGAATAATAGTTCCGCGATAACCACGCTCGGCCAGGCTGATCCATAAATCCCAGTCTTCATCGCCCTGGTCGGGCATTTGGGTATCATATCCGCCCACGGAACGCACAGCATCGGCGCGGACCAGCGCCGGCGTCATAACCGTGCACTCCGAAAGCAGTGTCGGGAGGTCGCAGGTGTCCTGCTTCCACAAGGCATCCGATGTGCCGAACATCTGGACCCAGGAGGAAACAAATGTCAGGGCAGGATCACTATCCAGTCGGGAAGTTGCGTGCTCGAAATAGGTGGGGTGCAGTTTGTCGTCGGAATCCAGTGCACACAAATATTCTCCATTTGCATGCCGGATGGCATGATTTCGTGCGGCAGCCAGCCCTTGATTTTCAGTGACTAGGACCCGGGTGTTGGGACGGTGATAGTTAGACAGCAATTGGGTGGTCGCCTGATCCGTTGAACCGTCGTCCACGATGATAATTTCGAAATTCTGCATTGTTTGGGCAAAAACACTGTCAACGGCTTCATCGATATACTGCCCCATGTTGTAGCAGGGGATAATGACAGTCACCTTCGGACAATCTACCATATTCATCTTTCCCTTCATGCTATGGTTCGCAGGCGCCGGTATGAATCGAGTAATTCACGGGTTTCCCGTCCGTCGATCCGTCGTCGATAATCAGAATTTCAAAATTCCGGAAAGTTTGGTCCAGAAAGCTTTTCACGGCCTCGTAGATGTATTGTCCCATGTTAAAACACGGAATGATGATGGAGACTTTTTGTTGATTGACCATAAGATTTTCTTAACACAACTGAGCGCTAATTGTAAATAGTCACCAAAGCCAAAATAAGTAACCTTGTTGCAGAATTTGTTGTGGTAGGTTATAAGTCAACCTCAGAAAAAGAAGCCTGATTAAGCAAAAAAATTCATGCAGTAGGGGCTGTTTTCATCCCATCGCATTGAGGATCATGATTAAAGTCGCCGTCATCATCAGCCCCAACTATGAAGATCTGGCCCGCAGGCATCTGCAAAACTGTCTTGCAAGCATCAGAAAGCAGGACTGGACGGGAGATCTGAAGATTTTCATGACGGATAACCGGTCCACGGAGGAAAGCTTTGTCTTCCTGAAAGAAACCGGGCCGGAGATTGACGTTATCAGAAATGAGAATAATGACGGTTTTGCCGGAGGCAACAATCTTGCGATGCAAAGAGCGCTTGAGGAGGGATTTGACTATCTCGTTTTGCTGAACATGGACGCGATTGCGGAGGCCGATTGCGTCAGCCGGCTGGTACAGACGGCCCAAAGCGACGCAGCCATCGGGGCGGTTCAGGCCAGAATCATGCTCCGGCCGGAAACGAACAAGGTGAACAGTCTGGGCAATGAAACTCATTTTTTGGGGTTTGGCTATTGCGGCGGCTACGGCCAGGATTGGTCCGGGACTTCACTGGCTCCTGTTCGGGATATCGGTTTTCCATCCGGCGCGGCAACGCTCTACAAAAAAGAAACGTTGGAAAGTTTGGGTCTTTTTGACGAAGAATACCGGATGTATAACGAAGATCAGGATCTGGGGTGGCGCATCTGGCTTTCCGGATGGCGCTGCGTCCTGGCGTCCGGGGCGGTTGTTTATCACCGATATGAATTTACCGGCGAAGCCCGGAAATATTACTGGCTGGACCGAAACCGCATCCTGACCATTCTGAAGCACTACGAGCTGACGACGCTGCTTTTCATTTTTCCGGCCTTTGTTTTCATGGAATTCGGCCTGTTGCTGTTCGCCTTTCAGAAGGGATGGTTGAGGGAAAAGATGAAGGTTTACGGATATTTTTTAAACTTCCGGAACTGGCGGTATATTGTTGGCGCACGGCACAAATCCCAGACGTTGCGCCGGTTGAAGGATCGCGATATGGTCGGGATGATCTGCGGCCGGATCTGGTACGACGAAATCGGCGACTGGAAGCTGCGGGCGGCAAACGCTGTTCTGGCGGCCTACTGGCGCGTCGTTCAAAGGATCATCATGAAACAGGGAGCCGTCGGGTGAGCGCAAAACGGTGCATCGTCATACCGGCCTATAACGAAGCCGGGCAAATCGCGTCGGTTATCGAAGGCGCAAGGAAGTTCGGCCAAGCCGACATCGTGGTCATCGATGACGGCTCTGTGGACGGGACGTTGGATCTCGCCCGGGCGGCGGGCGTTTTCGTCATCCGGCATCCGTTCAACATGGGGGCGGGCGTTGCCACTCAAACAGGGTATAAATTCGCGTGTAAAAAAGGCTTTGAGACGCTTTTGCAACTGGACGGCGACGGCCAGCATCATCCCGGGCATATTCCCGAACTCTTTGCAATGGTGGAAGAGGGCGTCTGTGACCTGGCGATCGGCTCCCGCTTTCTGCAAAAGTGCGGGCACCGGACGGGGTTTTGGAAGCAGGCGGGAATACAGCTGTTCCGCGCGCTGATCCGGATGACGACGGGGAAGTTCATTACGGATCCGACGTCCGGGTACCGCTGTATGAACCGCAGGGTTTTTGAGTATTTCACGGCGGACAGCTACCCCTGGGACTATCCAGACGCCAATGTTCTTATCGATCTTCTGCGCCGGGGATTCCGGATTGCCGAGCTGCCCGTCGCGATGGCGCCCAATCCGGAGGGCCGAAGCATGCACAGGGGAATCTTCCGAATCAGCTACTATTTTTTCAATATGTTTTTTTCCATTCTTGTCATATTGATGAGAAGAAAAACCGGCTGAAAGGAAGAAAGGAATAATGACACTTCATCAGAAAATTTTCGCGATTGCGGTCAGTCTGGCCGTTTTTGTGGTCATTGTCTGGCTTGTCCGGAATCGAAAGCTGAAAACGGAATATTCCTGGCTGTGGCTTTTGGCGGGGCTTGGCGTTATTGTTTTCGTCGTCTGGTACGATCTGCTCGTTTGGCTGACGGCGCTGATCGGGGCGGTGGCCCCGACCACCACGCTGTTCATTTTCAGCATTGTCTTTCTGGTGTTTGTTTCTCTGCACTTCGCGGTCAAAATTTCACGGTTGAGCGACCAGGTGAAGAATCTGGCGCAGAAAATCAGCCTGCTGGAGGCTCAGAGAGGCCAGGCCTTTTCAGAATCGAAAAACAACCGGGAACAGAAGGCGAAGTGATCCCGGTTCAAAAAGGGCTGACACCGTAGGAGCTGTTGTTTGCCATTGGATAATTTGGCGTCTCTCCTGACTGTGTCCACGCCAGGGATGCGAATATTCGATTGACACGCGAAGCCATTTTCCATATGATTTTTTTCAAGAAAGCCGTCAAATCATCCTTGAAGAGGAACAGCGTTTTGTGAATCAGGCAGCCGGCAGCAATGTCACACCTGCATCCAGGGTCCCCATTTCCGCATCCGGCGTGTTTTTTGTCGGTCTGGCCTATATCGCACTGGGCGCCGCCGGCCTTACGCTGGCCATTCCGCCGGGCTACGCAAGCCCGGTGTTTCCCGCCGCGGGCCTGGCGCTGGCGTGCTTGCTCCTGTTCGGCCCGCGCGTTCTGCCG
>JAGVUJ010000117.1 GCA_019136325.1 Deltaproteobacteria bacterium | reverse complement strand
GCCTGCCCCGGCTGCGGTTCATGTTCCGGCATGTACACGGCCAATTCCATGAACTGCGTCACCGAAGCGCTGGGTCTCGGCTTGCCCGGCAACGGAACGATTCCCGCCGTCCTGGCCGCTCGTCACCGCCTGGCCAAACGCGCCGGAATGAAAATCATGGATTTGCTCAAGAAAAATATCCGGCCGCGCAACATTGCCACATTGGCTGCATTTAAAAATGCTATCGCTGTCGACATGGCGCTGGGCTGTTCCACCAACACGGTTTTGCACATTCCGGCCGTTGCCCATGAAGCGGGCATCAAACTCGATCTGGATCTTTTCAACAGGATCAGTGAAAAAACTCCCAATCTCTGCAAATTGAGCCCCGCCGGGCGTCATCACATCGAAGATCTGGACGCGGCGGGCGGCATACAGGCTGTGATGAAAGTCATCAGCGCGCTGGGTGTCATTGATGAAAAAGCCATCACGGTAACCGGCAAAACCGTCGGCGAGAATTTGAAAGATGCCCGTGTGTTGAATACGGATGTCATCAGAACTCTCAAGAATGCTTATTCTCAGCAGGGCGGTATCGCGATTCTGCGCGGCAATCTCGCGCCGGACGGAGCGGTAGTGAAACAATCGGCGGTCGCGCCGGCCATGCAGAAAAACGAAGGCAAAGCGCGTGTGTTTGACTGCGAAGACGACGCCATTAAGGCGATTCTTGGCGGAAAAATCAAAGGCGGCGATATCGTTGTCATTCGTTACGAAGGTCCCAAAGGCGGTCCCGGCATGAGGGAAATGCTTTCTCCCACTTCGGCAATCGTTGGCATGGGTCTGGATAAAACGGTTGCTCTCTTAACCGACGGACGTTTCAGTGGCGGTACACAGGGCGCAGCCATCGGCCATATCTCACCAGAAGCAGCAGAAGGCGGGCCGATCGCGCTGGTGAAAGAAGGCGACATCATCGCCATCGATATACCGGCCAAGAAACTGAACCTGAAAGTCGGTGCTCAGGAACTGGCCAAACGCAGAAAAGCATTGAAACCATTCAAGCCGAGAATTACGACGGGTTATCTGGCGAGGTATGCGAAAATGGTGACGTCGTCCTCGACGGGCGCCATCTTCAAAGACTGATACCAATTTTGATTTCTTCGGCTAACTTTGTTGGCAGCGTCGTCGTCTTCCTCGACGTATTATCATATACGTCTGTGGAGCCGACTCCTTGCCGCCTTGATATGATCTTTGATTTGGAAGCGGAATACAAAAGGTATGTTATTGCTGGGTTGGAAGTCAGGCGAATGCCTGATTACCCGGCAATTTATATTTGTAGCTCATTCGAGTTTCTTTATTACTTACTAACTAACTGGGAATTAAATTTTTTCATGAGGGATGTTTCATTAAGATTCTCAAAAGTCATCAATGTGTAAAAATTAGAAACTGCACGATCAAGAATGTTTTGCGCTTCTTCTTTTAGATTACATTGAATATTTATATCATCTCTTCCTTTCATGTGTTTTGAACCATTTTTAACTCGATTGATTGTTTTGTACATACTGTCTCTTGAACCTTTTGAATTATACAATAATTCGCCAATTAATAGCGATGAATCCAACATTTCCTCAAATGCATTAGGTTGTTTATGAAGCTTGAGGTACACCGCGAGTATTTCTTCCGCTGCTCCTGCTAAAGTTATGACTGAGAAATAATTTTTGTCTTCGAAATAAAGCATTAACGCTGTATCCAATTGCTGAGTAGCAATTTCTAATTTTGAATAGCTATGAATAGTCATGATATATTCTCAGGCCCACAATAATTAATAACTTTACTTTATATAAAATCCTTGTTGGGATTTACTCGGTGTCTTCGAAGCCGAGCCAGGCGAGAGCTTTTTTCTTGTCGTTGAAGAATTCGATGCGGGCGCCTCTGTTATAGGCAACATTTTTAAAAAATTGAGTAATGTCGTCAGGAGTGTAATCGTCAATACAGATGGCCAGAGTCATTCCCGGAATGGACTCCGCCGCTTGAGCGCCGGATTGATAAGCGTCCATGGAAGTAATTCTTCTTTTCTGGTTGGAGCCTTCCGTTAAGACTTTCAGGCATTTATATTTGCGGCAGGCCTTGGCTAATTCAGCCCATAGGATGTCATTGCTTTCCGGCGAAATTTCATAATCCGGTGCATGAATTAGATGAATGTACCTTTCTTTAAATTCAAGAGAAAAATCTGAACTCATGGAGCACTTCCCTAAAAAGAAAATTGATAGTATTTGTGTTTGATCGATTTATACGGATTTGTTTCAGTGATGATTTGACATCAATTTTCCTCAAAAAATCCTTTATGAAAACATACAACAAAAGGCGTTTTTAAGCAATCCTGTAATTTCGTCATTAATTCATAACCTTAACTATCAGACCACAGCAGAAAAATTCTTTTCACAGAAGATGTGATCATGCTATTCCTCTAATTTTCATGTCGAGTTTCCAGAATGCCGTGCTGATTCTGTCGATAATGTCGTCCAGTTTTTCCTGACCAATGATTTCTTCCGGATGGTTTTCATCCTGCCATTTGCATATCGGCGGGATGTAAATTGTCCACTCGAGTTCTCCCATAGCGTCCGAATAGTCTTCGATTTCAAATGTGATGGTTTTGTCCCTCTCCTGATATCGTAAAGCATCCATGGATAAAATATCGACCCGCCAGCCCAGAGAGCTTTCAACTGTATGGTCATCCGTGGCTGTTATGATTTCTTTCATAAAGATAAACCGGTTGTGTTTTAGACGTTTGCATCCAAAAATCAGTACCAGTCCGCAAGCATCAATCCGGCGCTGATTCGATTGACGTTTTTATTATAGTCGAGCAGGCTTTCTCCGTATCCGTTGAAATACTGCACATAGAGGCTGATCTTTTTGGCCAGATTTTCGTTGATGGAAGCCAGCGGCATGCTCCATTCCAGTTGTACCGCGCCTTTGTTATCCGAACGTAAATTATTGCGCAGCATCAGCGCAAACCGCTGCTTTTTCCAGTAGAGGGTTCCCCATAACTCGCCGTATCCCATGTATCTGGAAAGATCGGGATTGTCATCGTCGGCATCGTCTTCGGGAAGCCGGTACCACGTCTTGAGCAGCAGTTCGAAGGAATCATTGGTAGCCGTCCCAAAATTTTTTTCCAGGCCGACATTGGCTACAATGCGGTTCCAACTGCGGGAAAGCGGCTCGGAGCGGCCGTTGGATTGATGATTGAAGCCGACGTTTACAAACTGCAGCTTTGTTCCCAAAAGATAGGGGATCTCCCGCTGCATGCGGAAGTTCAAAAGCAGTTCCGGTTCATAGTTGGTATCGCGAAAGGGAGCGGAA
>JAGVUJ010000265.1 GCA_019136325.1 Deltaproteobacteria bacterium | reverse complement strand
AGGTGCATTCTACTTGCAAGTGCACCACTCATAGATAAAGAACGGACATGAAGGGATTTTCTGGTAGTGTGTGAAGCACGACCAACACGCACATCAGAAAGGAGTCCCTCAGAGAAATTGGGGACGGTTCTATTTAATGTTAAATCATTGTGACTGTTAAACAATCGGCTAACACCTATTGTTTAACTCAAGATCAGCTTGTCATGAAAGTTGCCGAGCAGTCAGCTCTCCTTGTTCAATACGCAAGATTCAGCTATACTCACTCCATGTCGAACTACAAATTCTTTGACCATACAGCCGATATCGGCGTTGAAGTTTATGGCCGGACCCGAAAAGAGCTGTTTATGAATACCGCCGGGGCTTTGTTTGATGTGATGATTGAGCACAAAGCAGGCCGGGCAACAGCAAAGCGGCAGAAAAAAATAACAGTCGAAGGAACGGATGTTGCCGATTTGCTGATCAATTTTTTACGAGAGTTGCTTCATCTGTTCAATGGCGAACATTTCATAACGGGTAGTTGCGAAATTATAGAGTTTTCCAATAAAAAATTACAGGCACGGTTAACCGGAGAATCGTTTAATAACAAAAAGCATTCGATTAAAACCGAGATTAAAGCGGTAACCTATTCCGGCGCGACTGTAAAAAGAGTAGAATCTGGCTGGAAGGCGAGAATAATTTTTGATGTGTGACAAAATCCGTAACTTAATGTCATTCCGAATCCCGACGTGTCGGGGTGAGGAATCTTAAAGACGATAATATTAAGACTTCTCCCTTCGGTCGAAGTGACATAAATCTTGTCGACGGTATGGCGATTTGAAGAGAATTTGTTATGTCTGATATTAAACTGAAAAAATTGGATGACAACCGCTGGCTGTTGCCGCAGACGGGCGGCATGCGCGTGCCGGGGATCATCTACGCCAATGAAAAACTCTTTCAGCTTTTAAAGGGCGACGAAAGCGCGAAGCAGGTGGCCAACGTCGCGCACCTGCCGGGCATTGTGAATTTTTCTCTGGCGATGCCGGATGTTCACTGGGGTTACGGTTTTCCCATCGGCGGCGTGGCGGCCTTCGATCTGGATGGCGGTATTATTTCTCCGGGCGGTGTCGGCTACGATATCAATTGCGGCTGCCGTCTGATGACCACAAATTTAACGCTTGGGGATATCAAAAACCGGCTCAGTGATTTAACAACCGCCCTTTATCAGCGCATTCCTTCGGGTGTGGGCTCGACCGGTTCCGTGAAGTTATCGGGCAAGGATCAGAGAAAAGTGCTCGAAGACGGCGCGGCTTGGGCGGTCAAAGCCGGATTTGGTTTTGCCGAAGATCTGGAAACCACGGAGGACGGCGGCGCCATCGCCGGAGCCGATCCGGAGCAGGTATCGAATCGTGCCCTGGAACGCGGCAAGCAGCAACTGGGCACGCTGGGTTCCGGAAATCATTTTCTGGAGATTGAAGTAGTGCAGGAAATATTCGATGAAGAAGCGGCCAAAGCCTTTGATTTGCGCAAAGGGCAAATTGCCGTGATGATTCATACGGGTTCGCGCGGGTTGGGGTATCAGATTTGCGATGATTATCTGGCCTTGATGGTCAAGCATGCAAACGAAACGGGCATAGCGCTGCCCGACAGGCAGTTGGCCTGCGCTTATCTTTCTTCAGGAAGAGGGAAAAATTATCTGGCGGCCATGGCCTGCGGCGCCAATTACGCCTGGGCCAACCGGCAAATCCTGATGCACAAAACGCGGGAAGTATTTGAGAAAACGCTGCGGATGTCGCCGCGTGACGTAAACATGAGGCTGGTTTACGACGTCTGCCATAACATTGCCAAGATTGAGGAATTCAACATCGGTGGAACAATAAAAAAACTTTGCGTTCACCGCAAAGGCGCTACCCGCGCTTTTCCCGCCGGGCATGAGGCGGTGCCTGTGCGCTACAGAAAAGTCGGCCAGCCGGTGCTGATTCCCGGCGATATGGGAACGGGGTCTTATGTACTGGTGGGTCAGCAAAAAGCGATGTCCGAA
>JAGVUJ010000074.1 GCA_019136325.1 Deltaproteobacteria bacterium | reverse complement strand
ATCATAAAATGAAAAAAGTGAAAGCGGAATCTTCCTTAAAGAATGAAAATAAGCAACAGTTCTTCGAACTCGACAGACTGATTCTGAGACTTTCCAAGCAGTTTGCCGGATCTTTCGCAACTGAAATCGAGGATAAAATAGGGCTGGCATTGCAGCAAATCGTCGAATGTCTGGATATCGGCCGCTGCACATTTTGGGAAGTATCGGACGATGAAACCGAATTGCGCTGTATCCGCCAGTATGCTGTTCCAAAACTGGACAAGGTCTACGGCGTTATCCATCAGCAATCTCCATGGATTTCCAAAGATCAATGGAGCGGCAATTATTCGTGCAATGCTCGGAACGAAGATCCTGCCTCAGGAGCGAAGGCCAATAAGGACGCCTCGTTGCTGTTGGGGGGCAAGTCCTTCATTATCAGTCCCTTTCATATTGCCGGTAAAGCTGTTGCCGGCATGACGTTTTCCACCCTGGAAGAGGACAGGGAATTTTCGCCGGAGCTTGTTTCCCGGCTGAACTTGATCGGGGAAATCCTCACCGGCGCCTTTTACCGGAAAAAAATCGAGGAAAAGTATCAGCAGTCGCTTGGCGACATGCGTCAGCAGAGCGGTCCGGCCCGGGCAGAGGATTTCCCGCTGCGGGAAGACACGAAAAAAGAATTCAGATATCAGGGCATCATCGGTAATTCCGAAGCGATGCAAAACGTTTTCATCAAAATGGAGCAGGTTGCGCCGACCGATTCCGTTGTTCTCATCCTCGGCGAGACGGGAACCGGAAAAGGCGTTTTAGCCCGTACCATCCATGAACTCAGCAGCAGAAATAAAAAAAGAATCGTGACCGTTAATTGTGCCGCTCTCACGCCCAATCTGATCGAAAGCGAATTATTCGGTCGGGAAAAGGGCGCCTATACCGGATCCACCGAAATGCAGATCGGCCGTTTCGAGCTTGCCGACAAGGGAACGCTGGTTCTCGATGAGTTTACGGAACTTCCCCTTGATCTTCAGGCGAAGCTTCTCCGGGCCATCCAGGAAGGGGAATTCGAACGGCTTGGTTCTCCCCGGACCATCCGGGTTGATGTGCGCATTCTCGCCCTGACCAGCAGGAATCTGAAGGAAGAAGTTTCCAAAGGACGGTTTCGCCAGGACCTTTACTATCGTCTGGACGTTTTTCCCATCACCATGCCGCCTCTCCGGGAAAGACTCGGCGATATTCCGTTGCTGGTGGAGCATTTTGTGGAACAGTTTAACCGGAAAATGCAGAAAGAAATTAAAAACATTTCCGGCGGGGTCATGGCGCAACTGATGAAATATCCGTGGCCGGGCAATGTCCGGGAACTGGAACATATCATTGAACGTTCCGTTATCGTTACGCAAGGCACCAGCCTTCAGCTTGCGGAAAAGCTGGAGGATCACACCCTGGGCCTCACGGAAGAAAATGCAGCCACGAATCTTGCCGAAGTTGAAAAACGGCACATCCTTAAAATCCTGGAAAAGACCAACTGGCGGATCGACGGTTCCAAAGGCGCCGCCGTTCTGCTCGGGTTGCATCCCAATACGTTGCGCGGACGGATGCAGAAACTGGGCATCCGGCTACAGAAAACTCCATCCTAAGAAACCATCAAATACACCGTATTACGTAGAAACACTTTATTTGAAAGCCAACAGTGTTCTCCCTGAAAAAAGTAACATCAATTAAAATCAAATAATATCAAATAGATATAATTAATATGCGTTAAAGATATAATATGGCCTGCCTATTGCTTATACTACAAGCTAACAATGATTGTTTTTTAACAGCAGGTTTGAAAATGGTTTCTTTACAAACGGATATTTTGAATAAGGGATTGAAAGTGACGCCACAGCGTCTGGCCATATTGAGATACTTAAAGGAGAACCGGGTGCATCCGACAGCTGAAAAAATTTATAGCGAGATTACCAAGGAATATCCGGCCATCTCTCTTACGACGGTCTACAAGACACTGGCAAGTTTCGTGGAGGCGGGAATGGTGAAGGAACTGGATATC
>JAGVUJ010000047.1 GCA_019136325.1 Deltaproteobacteria bacterium | reverse complement strand
TCCTCGGTTGAATTCGGACCGGGAACGGTTCTCAATCCAATAATTTTCCCGTCGTCAGAACGCTCAATGTAAGGCATTTTTATTCATCCGCAGCTTAAAAAAAGTTAAAACGACATTGCGTTACTTCACACATACCGGATAACCCGATAGCAACTCCACCATTCTGATTGCCGATCAATACTTTCTTTCATTGATGATACGATTTTTTAAAATATATATATACTTTTTTTAAAAAAATGTATAATAAAATAATCTTGAGGTCTTTTCTTAGGAAAAGATATGATGAAAACCCTGTATTGTTGAAGTGCTTTATGTCAAACCATCGTGACGACCGCAATGAAAATACTTGGAATGTTTTGGAAAATCAAGACATTCACGACGATCCGCTTCTGGATTGCCTGATCGTTCTGAGCAGAATATACGGCCGCAATGTATCGAAAGCAAGCCTGATTGCCGGCCTGCCTCTGGTTCAGAACCGTCTGACGGTAAAGCTTTTTAATCGTGCCGCGAATCGGGCTGATTTATCTTCCCGCACCCTTGCCAAACCCCTCAACGACATCAGTCCCATTCATTTACCGGCCATATTGCTGCTACAGAACCGTGAGGCATGCATTCTGGTTGAAAAAAACAGTTCCCTTAACCGCCTGAAAATTATTATTCCTCAAAGCGGCAGCGGAGAGCAGGAGATTTCCTTCAACGAACTGGAAAAAATCTATACGGGATATGGCATCTTCATCCGCCCCAAATATCAGACCGATCAGAAATCCGTTGCCGATGAAAAAGCCGATAAATCAAAACACTGGTTTTGGGGAACCATCATGGAATCATGGCGTGTTTACCGCGATGTTTTGCTGGCGGCCTTTCTCATCAATGTGTTCGGCCTGGTCGGGATCTTTTACGTTCTGAACGTCTATGACCGGGTCATTCCCAACAATGCCACAGAAACGCTCTGGGTTTTATCGATCGGCGTGTTGGTCATTTATCTTTTTGCGGTCGTTATGCGAGCCCTCAGGAGCTATTTCGTTGATGAGGCGGCAAAGAAAGCCAATCTGAAAATTTCAGCAATGCTCCTTCAGAAGGTTCTCAACCTGAAGATGGAGTCGCGCCCTCAGTCCATCGGTTCCTTCACTAAAAATTTGCAGGAATTCGAGAGTATTCGTGATTTCATCACATCGTTTTCGATTACCGCCGTAATCGATCTGCCCTTCACGTTTCTGGGCCTGCTGGTCGTCTGGTGGATCGGCGGCTACATCGTTCTCATCCATGTGATCATCATCGTCCTGCTGATCATTTATGCTTATTTCGTACAGGCGCCGCTGCGGCAAGTTGTTGAGAAAACTCTGAAAGCCTCGGCACAAAAAAACGCGATTCTTGTGGAAGGCGTCGCCGGCCTCGAAACGATAAAGATGCTGGGTGCGGAAGGCCAAATTCAGAGAGCCTGGGAGGAAGCCGTCAGTTACATTTCAAAATGGGGCAACAAGTCCCGCATGATTTCATCTTCGGTTCAGGATGTTTCCTATTTTCTGCAGAATTTTATGACCGTTGCGGTCGTTGTGGCCGGTGTCTACATGATCACCGCAGGTTCTCTGACCTCCGGCGGACTTGTGGCATTGGTTATTTTGTCCCGGCAGGTCATTGCCCCCATGGCTCAGGTAGTCAATCTGGCCACCCGATATCATCACGTCAGGGAAGCATTAAAAACACTGGATGATATCATGAATCTCCCTGTTGAACGGCCCGCCGGAAAAACATTTTTACCGAGAAAGCGTTTTGACGGTGTAATCGGAATCAAAAATCTGACATTTTCCTATCCCGGACAGACGACCAAGGTCCTCAACAACATCTCTCTGGAAATTGCTGCCGGAGAAAAAGTGGGCATTATCGGACCGGTCGGTTCGGGTAAAACAACCCTGGGCAAATTAATGCTCGGGTTGTATGAACCGGTCAGCGGCATGGTAACCATGGACGGAACGGATATCCGGCAGATTGATCCGGCGGAACTGCGACATTTCCTTGGTTATGTT
>JAGVUJ010000171.1 GCA_019136325.1 Deltaproteobacteria bacterium | reverse complement strand
GTTAAAGACAGGAATTTATACCTTTCAGCCTATAACAAAAGAGATGCCCGATTCTTATCTTATTTCCGTCATTATGCCGGTTTACAATGCCGCGCCTTTTCTTTCAGAAGCTATCGAATCCATCCTGAAGCAAACTCACAAAAATCTTGAATTGATCATTGTCGACGACGGATCAACGGACAATTCCCGAAACATCATCGCCGGCTATGCCGGAAAGGATCGGCGGATTCACCCTGTTTTCACCATTCACCGGGGAGTTACCCATGCGATGAACGAGGGGATACGAAACGCGCGCGGTCAGTGGTTTGCCCGCATGGATCAGGACGATGTGTCCCTGCCCGAAAGGCTGGCCTTTCAACTCAACTGGGCATTACAGAAAAAACTGGATATCTGCGGCGCTCAAGCCGAAACGTTCGGAGAAAAAGAAAAGATGCTGTGGTTTCCTGAAAGCCATGATGCCGTATGCCGCGAGTTGTTATTCCGCTGCGCCATTCTCTTTCCGGCTGCGATGATTCGAACGGATGTCTTCCGGAATAATCGTTACGAAAAAGAATGCGTTTTCGACGACTATGAGCTTTTCACGCGTCTCGCCCCCCGCTATCGCCTGGGCAACGCGCCGTCGGTTCTTCTGCGCCACCGGAATCATCAGAATCAAACCAGTAATATCAGACATCAAGAAATTATAAAAGATTTTCAAAAATACCGTTTCCGTTACTTTTACAAAATATTTCCCCGGACGCCGCTGGACGATTATCTTCCGCTGGCTCTGGTCTCCAATAAACAACCCCTGAATAACCTTCCGCAATTGAAAAAAGCTGGACAATGGCTTGTAATGTTAAGTAAAGTGGATGATCGAAGGGTCCGGCAGAAAATGGAAAAACGCTGGCAGAAAACCTGCGAACGGTCGGCAAACCTCGGCGGAGAAGTTGATTCCATCTTCCAACGTTTTCAGGACGACATCAAAAAAGCTTAAAGAAAGGATTGTATATGAAAGAAGTTTTTCCCAATGGGGAAGAGTTCACAGCCCCCGAATCCGGGCGTTTTTTAAAATCAATTGCCCGTAAAAAACGCTGGCAGCCTCCGATATTGACGGAAGTCGATTGCGAAAAAACACATTCCGGCCTTGATGGTCTCATGGATGACGGTCTGGCGGGATATTCCTGAAGCGCTGCCGGAAAATTCAGAAAGCGGTGTTCTGTCCATAAAATAATAAACGACTTCGGTGCTTTTTTTAAAAAATCATTGAATAAAAATTTATGAAAATAACAAAAGACGCATCGCCTCTCGTTTCCGTCATCATGCCGGTTTATAACCGCGAGATGTTCCTGGCTGAAGCGATTGAATCCATTTTGCAACAAACCTATGATCGTTTTGAGGTGATCATTGCCGATGACGGTTCAACCGACAATACGGCGGCCATCATCCGTCACTATGGCAGGAAAGACAACCGCATTCGACCTTTCTTCCTGTCCCATAACGGATTGCCCCGCACTCTGAACACCGCCGTTTCGTTCTCGGAAGGGCCGATAACGGCTTTCATGGATTCCGACGATATTGCCGCACCGGATCGGTTGGAAATCCAGATGCAATGGATGCAGGAAAAAAATCTTGATCTTTGCGGCAGCGAGGTGGATGTTTCCGGCACCGCGCAGGATCCTCTGGACGGGAAAGACGGCATCGTCCGGTTGCCGGAATCGCACGGCGCCATCATCAGGGAATTTCTTTTTCAAATTCCCCTCTGGCGAAGCGCACTCATGCTGAAAACCGCCGTGATTCGTGAAAATCCGTTTGATGAGAATTTCGGCTGCACCGATTGCGAATGGCCGTATCGAATCGCTCTGCGATACACGACGGGCAATGTTCCCCGTGTGCTTCTGAACGTCCGACGGCACGGCGGCAATATCACAACGCTCTGGCGCTCCCCTCACCGGATCGTTGCCACCAAATCCCGTTTCAACTATTTTTATCAGTTGTTTCCCCGTACGCCGCTCCCGGATTACATTGCCTTTGCCCGTCTTGCCGAC
>JAGVUJ010000037.1 GCA_019136325.1 Deltaproteobacteria bacterium | reverse complement strand
GGGAACGACAATATCAATGCTTGGTGATGGCACGCTCATAAATTCTACGCTGTCCGATGCTTCATTTGGCAAGCATTTAACACAGATAAAAAAAATCATATAGTAAAAAAGAAGACGATAGGTTATCCATTTTCGCCGCAATGATAAAATATCCAAATGGACAAATCGACGGGTTTTTATTCATAAGATCATGACTTCCTGACATATTCAGAAAAAATCATCTTTTAAAAAAAAGTCGATATGCTATCAATTCTTAAATTTCACGCAAAGGGTTACGGGCCTGCCGGATGCTTTTTCGCCGTCAAATCAGGGCATTTTTTCAAATCGATTCCACTATGACCGCGCAGCGCGACCGACATATTGATGCGCTCAAGGGCGTTGCGATCCTTCTGGTCGTTCTGGGCCATTCCATCCAGATCAATGACCCAAAATACGACGATAACCTTCTGTTCCGCTTTCTTCCGCGGATTTCCTGGCGATGGCGGACGTCAAACAGTATTTCCCATATTACGCAGCCGGTTTCTTCGTGAATAAATACCGGCCGTACCTGGCGGACCGGAAAAAAATCATTTACACTGCTTGCCGGGTAGTGTAATACCTTGTGTGTAAATTCATAAGGGTATAGAAAAGGTAGAAAAAAAGGCGCTTTTCCTTTAGAAGGGTTTATCCCCATAAACCTGATCAGAAAGGAGAAAGCGCCATGAAACTGGAAGTGACAGTATCGGAGATTGCGGATATTTTCAAGGAGATTCAGGAGCGGCCGGGCCAATTGTTTGAGATGATCCGTTTGGATATCTATGTCTGTCACGGCTACTTCCTGAAAGTGTTCGGAAACGGCGTGCCGCAGTATTTTGCCGCCGCAATCGTGTCGCTGACCTCTTCGCTCGCGTTTTCGCTGCTGATCATGAGACGCTTCAGCATTACACGGCGGTGTTGCTGGGTCAGGGTTAACCATGCAAGGGTGAGGATCCATGAGCATTAAATCTTATCTGTATTCCCGGCGTCCCGAAATGGCCATCGCCAGCGAATACTACGGCAATTACCGCGCTTTCCGGAAGGCGGGTTTTCAGCAAACGTCGCAGGGGTTTTGGCTGGCCGGGCTTCCATCCATGCAGAACGGCACCTATCAGTCCGAAGAGACGGCCCGCATCATTGCCTGTTTGAAAGAGGCTGATGTTTTCATCGATGTCGGGGCCAACATGGGGTATTATGCCTGCATCGCGCGCTCGATGGGTCTGAGAGTGCTGGCGGTGGAGCCCCTGTGGGGAAACCTTCAGTTCCTTTACGGCAATATGGAGAGAAACGGTTGGAACGATGTGGAAATATTTCCGGTCGGTTTGTCGGAAAAACCGGGAATGGCAATTCTTTACGGCGTAGGGACTGCGGCTTCGCTGATTAAGGACTGGTCGGGTATTTCCACCAAAAAGAGGGTGACTCCACTGTCCACACTGGATATTCTGACCGGAGATCGATTTAGAAATCTGAAGCTGGTCGTTAAGATTGACGTGGAGGGCGTCGAATATTCGGTCCTGCAGGGCGCGAAAAACCTCTTGTTGTCATCGCCTGCACCGGTCTGGATTGTGGAGTCGGTGATCACCGACTACTTTCCGGGCGGCGTGAATGAGAACTTCCGAAAAGTGTTTGATTTGTTCTGGAGTAAAGGGTATGCGGCCTTTTCCATGTTGTCGGATCGCGACGAACCCATCGATGAAAACCGTCTGCAGAGATGGAATGATCAACGTGATACGTCGGGGAATTTTAATTTTCTTTTCCGTAAGGATTCGCCTCAGAAATGATTGCCGACATTTCTTATCTGATATCACTACTGTCCGGAATAATCCGTGGATAAGTTTCGCTGGTTACTGTTTTCATCCATGTTGCTTGTGTAATCATTAAATGTAAGTAGCTGAAACAATGGACTGGTCGCACACAACCCCTGTGGATTTGTCCACTGGATGGGAATAAAGTCTGCGGCTCTTGAGATTGGACTTGGCTCGGATTACAAAGAAAGCAGAGGCTTGAGAAAC
>JAGVUJ010000028.1 GCA_019136325.1 Deltaproteobacteria bacterium | reverse complement strand
CGACATGCATGCATGTTATTTAGTCCGTCCTGAAAAATAGATTATTTAAAGCTCTTTATAGCATTGCTCTTTGACAAATGAAGATAGTTTGCGGATGAAAGGAGATTCCTCGTTCCGTTTTTCCGTTATGCGGCCCGTTTCATTTCTCTAACTTGACTTTCGCCAATACGCAGAAGAGACAGACGTAACATCATGTAATAAATGACAATAATCCGATAAGAATGCGATTACATACTACGGGGGATTTGACAGTTGAGCGCCGTCAGTAAGACCTCTTGCTCTTTTGATATGGAACACCGGACACGAACAGCCTTGGTGGATTTTGGATAAAGCAGAATGGCCGTATTGACGGATGACAGCAACTCCAGCATCCGTTCCGCACCGTGCATAAAACCATTGGCTCGGGCGCGCTTGTGCGCAATACGCACCAGAAGAAGCGCAATCATGCAAGTCAGCGCATGCACGCGGATTTTGGAATCCGTCCAGTGAAACACAGGGTCCATCTTGACCCATCGGTCGGATTTTGTAATCCGGAAAGCATCTTCGATAATATACCGATCAAGATAAATATCGATAATCTCTCCAGGCTGAAGGGATTCCCGGTCTGTAAACAGAATCTGTTTGCCGAATCTCGTTTTGGCCTCCTCAATGGCCGGAAAGTTCTTGCGCGCGCTGACCTTGAAACGGTTTTCTTCTTCTAAAATGTCCATATCGAGAAGCCCTGTCACATGATACCGGTCTGTGATCTCCAAAGCCTGTCGCTTAATTGAATCCATCGTGGAACGGCCGTCGGCATCTTTGGCTTTACGTTTGAAGGAAGACAACTCTTCCTTGGCTTTTTCCAGATGCTGATCCATACGGTGTAATTGGCGCTGGAAAGTGGATGCGTTGAAGGAAACAATGATCCTGCGCTGTGCGCCGTAGATCTCTTCGCGGGTTTCATAAACCGGTATCGTTTCACCATTCTTGATACAAACCTCCCGATACTGCTCAAGGGGAATCCGGCAGAGGTCTTTATGGTGATACGGGCTGCGGCTGCCGACAAAATGATGCCTGCTTTCATCCAGCGTGGCAATCAGCTCTTCCGAGTTGTTGCCTTTGTCAAAAACGAGGGTAATCCCTTTTTTATCGGACATGGATTGATTGATTTGTTCAAAGATTTCATCGATCAACCTCTTCATCACTTTGGCGTCATGCTCATTGGCGGGATACAGCCTGCTGAATAAGGGAATGCCATGATCCCGGTCCACCGCCAGAGCCAGACCGATATGCCGTAAACTGTTGCGCCCGGCCTTGGATTTGGTGATTTTGGATAGTTCGGACGGGGTAAGCACATCGATATAATTGTAATAGTTGGACGTATCATAAACGATTGTGTCCAGGGGAATGTTTTCCAGCGCGATCGCTTTTTTGGCGATATCATCGCCAATCCTGTCGATCATCTCTGTGTCTAATTTATCAAAGTGGTCCCAGAAGTTCTGAGATTCAAGCTTTTCCTTTTGCAGCGGCAGGTATAGATGCAAAGCCGTGGAATCGACCCATTCTGCGATTTTGCTTTTGGAGGTGGCGGCAAGTGCACGGTTGAGCGCGGCAATAAGGATGTAATCGCCAACACTCATGCCCTGCTGACGTTTACGGCAGTGCTGATCAATGATTTCCCTGACGCCCAGCTCCTCGGCGATATTGAAGAGAACAGCTATAGCACCTTCTGAAACACAGTCGATTTGCCGGGGTTCTTCTTTGTCGTTATTTCCCTCGGCCAGAGCGATGATCTTTTCGATGGTTCCCAGGTACCATTGCTTGACGATCCGGGGCTTGCCGTCCACGCGTGCGGATTCGGCAACGACATAGTAGGTACTATATTTAGACTTTTTCTTAATGATGCTCGCCATGGCTCCTTATATATAATATGTAATACGTTGTCAAGCAAAAAAATAATAAATGCTTAAAATTCTTTGTATTGCCCTTAATAAATTCTCCTCGGGTAGTATGTAATCGGATTTCAGGCGCTGAAAGCCACGCCAGATAAG
>JAGVUJ010000001.1 GCA_019136325.1 Deltaproteobacteria bacterium | reverse complement strand
CGAAATTTTCACAAAGTATTTGGGTGATAAAAAGATACCGCCCATGAAAAGGCTGGAAAGTCTGTTTGATTGTTTCGCAAACATTTTTCAGAAAAGCGGCTTTACGCTGGGCTGTCCCATCGGGAATCTTTCGCTGGAGCTGGCCGATACCAATGAACGGTTGCGCCTTCATCTGGGAGGAGTGATTGAAAAACTTATCGCGCAGATAGAATCGTGTCTTAAAGAAGCCCAGGCGGATGGGTCCATACCGATGGATCTGAACGCGGCGGACATAGCGCATTTCATTTTTCATGGATTTGAAGGGGCTGTTTTGCATATGAAGGTGGTGAAGTGTATTGAGCCTTTTCATGCTTTTCGAAACAACTTGCTCGGATACCTCAATTATGTCAGACAGGAAGAAAAAGGAACAAGGATATAACTATGCACGAACTCCCCGTTACGGATGAAATTTTGAAGGTTGTCCTGAAACACGCCGAAAGAAATAATGTTCAGCGGGTGGTCAGTATCAATCTGCAGATCGGCAAGCTCAGCGATCTGGAAGATGAATGGATTCAGCGCTATTTCGATCATTTGAGCAAGGGCACGCTGGCGGAAGGGGCCAAGCTCAAAATCGAGCGGATGCCAATCAAGATGCAGTGTAATGCCTGTTCCCAAGCCTATGAGGTCGAGATGGCGGGCTTGGAAAATCTTGTTTGTCCGCACTGCGGAGAAGAGGGCGCTTCGCTTCTTTCGGGGCGGGAATATTATATTAAGGATATGGAGGTCCAGTAGTGGCAGAAGTAAGATTGATTGAAGTCAAGGAGGAAATCCTTGCGGATAATATCAAGGTGGCCGCGGGAGTCCGCGAAAATCTGCAAAAGACAAAAACTATGCTCATCAATCTGATGTCCTCGCCGGGGTCGGGCAAAACCAGCCTGATTCTGCAAACCATTGCCGGTTTGAAAGACAGCATGAAACTGGGCGTGATCGAGGCGGATATCGATTCGATGGTGGACGCGGAAAAAGTTGCCGCCAGGGGAATTCGCGCTGTGCAGCTCAAGACGGGAGGTTTTTGTCATCTGGACGCCACGATGGTGACCAAGGGCATTGACGCTTTAAGCGTGGGCGATCTGGATCTGGTGATTATCGAAAACGTGGGCAACCTGGTCTGCCCGGCGGAATTCGATACCGGCGCTCATAAAAATGTGATGATTCTGAGCGTGCCGGAAGGGGACGACAAGCCGCTTAAATACCCCCTGATGTTTTCCATCTGTGACGTGCTGCTGGTCAATAAAATTGATTATTTGTCGCTGAGCGATTTTGATTTGGAGACCATGCGCAAACGGGTGTTGGCGTTGAATCCCAAAATTGAAATCATCGAGGTTTCCTGCAAAACGGGAGCGGGGATCGACAAATGGGTCGGCTGGTTGAAGAAAGAAGTTGCAGCGTTTAAAAATTTGAAATAGATTACCTTTCATTAACGGGACAAACATTCACAAAAAACAAGAGAGGGCAGAAAACATGACGATTGATGAAAAATATAAACGAGCCGGAGAAGTTATCAGCACCGCCGGAGGCACGCCGCTTCCCGTCAATGACACGCTGATCAAACTTCTGAAGTTTTTTATCAAGGAAGACGAACTGGATTTTATTGCCGCTTTTGCGGAAAAGAAATCCCAGACCATGGAACAGTTGAAGCAGTCCAGCGGCCTGTCTGAAGACGAGATCAATAAAAAAGTGAAAGACTTGGCGAAAAGGGGCGTTATCTTCAATCAGCCCAACAGCAAGGGCATCATGGTTTTCCGGTTGCTGCCGCTGTTTAACGTCGGAACGTTCGAATACAATTTCATGGGTAAGCTGGTCATTGACGACAGGAACAAGGAAATTGCCGGGTTGTTCAATCAGATGTTTGCGGACTTGAACAACATGGTTCAGGATAATTACGATGTGATCGTCCCGATGCTGATGGCCGGACCGGCCATCGACAGAACGGTGCCTGTCTTTGAAAATAAACCCAAGAGTGAACCGGTTAAAATCGTCATCAATGAAAAA
>JAGVUJ010000326.1 GCA_019136325.1 Deltaproteobacteria bacterium | reverse complement strand
TGTATTTTTTATCTACCTTCTGAATGTCGACAAGCACGCTGGACATTATTTGCTCTTTTCATTAATTATTTTTTTCCGATCCGTATTTCCAGCATGAAACCAGATGACCGTCTTTCACGGCCAGCAATGGGGGATCCTGCTGTTCGCATTCAGCAAAAGCAAAGGGACACCGGTCATGGAAACGGCAGCCCTGAGAAATATTATACAGATCGGGAACGGAGCCGGGAATCGTTTTTAGAGACTCCTGCTGTTTCTTGGAATCAAAACATCTCGCCGGTATCGATTCCAGCAGACCCTGCGTATAGGGATGCAGAGGGTTTGCAAAGAGATTCTCCACCGAGGCAAATTCGACAATTTTTCCCGCGTACATGACCGCCACTTTTTCCGCCGCCTGAGCGACGACGCCCAGATCATGCGTAATAAAAATGACCGCCATATTATTTTTCTGTTTTAGATTGGAAATCAAATCCAGGATCTGCGCCTGAATGGTGACATCCAGCGCCGTGGTCGGCTCGTCCGCCAGAAGCAGCTTCGGATGACAGGACATCGCCATGGCAATCATGACACGCTGACGCATGCCGCCGCTGAGATTGTGCGGATAATCCTGCGCCCGTTTTTGCGGATCTGCAATTCCCACTTCGCGCAAAAGCTCCACGCTCAACGCCATTGCCTGTCTGGCCGGCAGATGCTGATGCAGACGGATCGCCTCGGCTATTTGCTCGCCGACGCGGAAAACCGGATTCAGCGACGTCATCGGTTCCTGAAATATCATGGCAATATCCTTGCCGCGGCGGGCGCGCATGTCTTCTTCGGATAATTTCAGTAAGTCCAGGCCCGAAAATAATATTTCACCGTTGATGATTTTGCCATTGGGAGGGATGAGACGCATGATGGAAAGGGAAAGCATTGTTTTGCCGCAACCGGATTCGCCGACCACGCCCAGCGTTTCTCCGGAATTGACTTCCAGGGATACCCCGTCCACGGCTTTAATGCGACCATGAACAGTATCAAACACGGTCATCAGATCTTTTATTTGCAGCAGAGGCGGCATAAATTATTATCGTGAACGGCTGCGCAGAAATTCCACCAGTAACCGGACACCAATTCCCGACGCGCCTTTGGGTATATACGGTTTATCCTTGTCCGCCCAGGCCGGACCGGCAATGTCCAAATGCACCCACGGATGGTCGCCGACAAATTTGCTTAGAAATGCGGCGGCTGTAATGGTGCCCGCAGATCGGCCGCCGGCATTTTTATAATCAGCGATATCGCTCTTGATCATTTCGTGATACATCTCCCACAGGGGAAGCTCCCAGACGAGTTCTCCGGTGCTCTGCGCGGCGTTATTGATTTCTTTTTTCAATTTGTCATCCGTTCCCAGCATTCCAATGACATCATCACCCAGAGCAACCACACAGGCGCCGGTCAACGTGGCCACGTCAATAACGGCTTCCGGCTTGAACTCAGAAGCATACGCCAGCGCATCCGCCAGCAGCAACCTTCCCTCAGCATCCGTACTGAGAATCTCTATGGTCCGGCCGGAATATGATTTTAAAATATCGCCGGGTTTGAAGGCCGCCCCGCCGGGAAGATTTTCCGACGCCGGAATCAGCGCAACGACATTTAACGGAATCTGCATATCCGCGACAGCCATAATCGCTCCCATCACTGCAGCGCCGCCGGACATATCCGTTTTCATCTCTTCCATTTTATCCGCCGGTTTGAGGGAGATTCCGCCACTGTCGAATGTCAATCCCTTGCCCACCAACACAACGGGAGCGGCGTTTTTCCTGCCGCCGGAATATTCGAGAATGATAAACTTCGGTTCTTCGCGGCTTCCGGATGCCACCGCCAGCAGAGCATTCATGCCCATTTCCTTCATCCTGTTTCTGTCCAGAACCGTACACGTCACACTTTTTCTCTCGGCCACTTCCTGTGCTTTTTGCGCCATGATGGAAGGTGTCATTTCATTGGACGGAGCAGAAACCATATCGCGCACAAAGAAAACCGCGTCGGCTATGATTTTGGCCTTTTTAACA
>JAGVUJ010000261.1 GCA_019136325.1 Deltaproteobacteria bacterium | reverse complement strand
AGGAGATCCCGATGGATCCTGATCCAGATCTTGCCGGGAATGCTCCGGGTCATGTATCCCGGAATCCGATTCGTCAGATTTGAGAGGGTTTGTATATTAGGACCCGTGGGATCAAAGTCACTTTCTAATTCCACCATGATCACCTGCGCAAAACTGACGGGGCTTTCTTTGATCTGGGGGAAATCTCTGCCGGCCGTCCAAATCGCCCTGCTCAGCAGATCTTTTTGTTTTGTCCAAAGAAACGTGCTGACCGTCGGATGTTGCGGCGATCCTAATTCAATGACGGCATTATCGGCGGTGACAATGACGGCTCTGTCAGCCTTTGTATTTCGAGACAGAAAACCGATCCGATGCGCCTCTTGGCCATTGTCGGGAAGGTGACGGGAAAACTCCCCGCGTTGATCTCTCATCATTTCTGTGACCTGTCTGATCAAAGGCGCGCAATCCGTCAATTCCATCAGGCGGCACCTCCTTTTACGCATAAACCCCGCTTCTTCTGAATGATCTTACCTTGAGCAATCAGGGCGGCGCCAAAGGCGGCAACCAGTTGCCCATCGATGGGCAGGGTTGTTATCTCTCTGCCGGTGAGTTCGGTCAGTGTATCCTTAATTGCAGGAATCTTGGAGAGTCCACCGATCAGAGCGATACGATCCTTTGCTCCGGCGCCGTCGATGAGTGAAGCAGCCTTTGAGGCTATGGCCCGGATAACGCCGGCCAGAACGTCGCTTCGTTTCATTCCGGCATTAATCTGTGAAATGATTTCGCTTTCGGCAAAGACGGCGCAACTGCTGGAAAACGAATAGGGTTGACGGGAAGCGGCGGCGCAGGAAGAAATTCCGGTAAAAGGCACTTCCGCCGCCTCGGCGACCATTTCCAGAAACTTGCCGCTTCCGGCGGCGCATCTCTCGTTCACATGCGTGGTCTCCAGAAAACCGTTTTCATCGATAGTGGCAATGGTGATGAAAAGTCCCCCGAGATCAAGAGCGGTTCTCACATCCCGGTTAAAAAAGAAGGTTGCCTTGGCGGTACAAGCGGCTTCTCCCAATGTAAAGGCGGCCTTCTTCACCAAATGACCGCCGAAGCCGGTGGCGACAATTTTTTTTATTTCCCATCTTCCCGCCTGGGCCTGCACCCGTGCTTCCTTTAACAGAGAACGGATAATGGCATCGAACCGGGGGCCCATCTCCGCGCAGGCTGACCCGAGCAGGCGCTCGCCATCGGTTACGCAAACTTTGATAAATCGTGTTCCCACGTCCACTCCCGCAGTAATCACGTTCCCACCTTTGCTTTCAACGTCTCCATGGCATAGACGGCGGCTCCTAATGCGCCGATAATCTGGGGATCCACAGGAAGCGATGTAAATGAAACGTTCATATGATAGGCCAGCTGCCTTACCACTCCCGGATTTTTAGAAACCCCACCTGTTATGCAAATGTTATCTTCTATATCCAGAGCTTTGGCCAGATATGCTACTCTTTTGGCGACGGCATCGGCAATCCCACAGGCGATATGTTTTAGTTTTTTTCTGGTATAGAGGTTATTCAGAACCTCCAGTTCCATAAAGATGCTGCACTTGTTGGTAATATTGATGGGCTTCCTGGATTTGACGGCCAAGCTTCCTAACGTCTCCAGATCAAGGCCGATTGTTTTGGCCAGAATTTCCAATGATCTTCCCGTTCCGGCCGCGCATTTGTCGTTCATAATGAAATCACGGACATTGCCGTCCGCATCGACCAGGATGATTTTGCAGTCCTGCCCTCCGATATCGATGATGGTTCTGATGCTGCGATCTGCATGAAAGGCGCCTAATCCGTGACAGGATATCTCGCTCATATTCATCTGCGCGAAAGGAATTTCGTAACGGCCGTAGCCTGTGCTGCAGCAGTAGTCCAGATCGGAAAATCGGAGATTAGCTGATGCCAGGGCTTTTTCCATTACTTCCGTGGCCGAATCCAGGGTAGACAATCTCACCCGGGTGATCTCTCCCGCAAGCCGGCCCTTCTCATTCATGATGAATGCTTTGGCGGTAAGAGATCCGACATCACATCCTGCTACAATCATTGTTCCCTTAAAAACGTATTCCTGTCTTTACAAATCAAAAAATAATTAACGAGGGGTATCCATCATCAGTTAAGTTAGTATAGCAAATTGCTATTTAATGTCAAGAATTTTATATATCAATTATTATAATTGAATTATTATTTGACAAGATATTGATAATTGTATAAAATTAAAAGCTAAGGAGGGAAGCGATATGGCCAACCAACAAGTTCCGGAGAAAGTTGTTCGCATTCTTATGAGAGATATTTTCAATAATAAGCTTAAACCCGGGACTAAACTTCCTCCGGCAAAAGAAATATCCAGACAGATGAAAGTCGATTTGAGTTCTCTGCGAATCGGCTTAAAACAGTTGGAATCCATGAACGTCCTCGATATCAAACAGGGAGATGGCATCTATGTCAAAGATTATGTGCAACATGCCGGCATCGATTTTCTCAGTCTTCTCTTTTCCCAGAAAGATGAAAACGAGCAGAAAATGATTGTTGATGATTATTTCGTCGATGAAATATGGGAATTCTGGACGGCTGTTTTTCCGGAAATACTCAAAATGGCAGCCAACAGATTTTCCCCGCGCGACGTGAAAGCTATTGCAGGGCTTTTCAATGAAGAGCTGGCCAGCCTGGATGACCGAGAAAAGGTTATCGAGCTTCAGGAAAAACAGCAGGATCTTGTGGTCAGGGTGGCCAATAATACGATATTCCTGCTGCTGGCCAATTCTACCCGCCCCATGCGCAGAAAAATTATAGAGCTCTTCGTCAATTCCATTGACCGAAAAACTCTGGAAACCTTCGCCAAAGCGAAGGTGCGGCTTCTCAAGGAATATACGTCAAACACCCCGACGAACTCTCTGGGCGCTTCGGAAAAATACCGGGAGATGCTCTTCCTGACGCGTCAGGCTGTAAAGACGGCGTTGACGCAACGGGCGAAAACTCCCTTGCCCTAAGCAACACATCACGCTGCCAGATAAATAAGTTTCCCGCAGAGCAATGTATCGAGCATACATTGCTCGCATGAATCCTTATCACATTATTCTTCATGGCCTCCCCCATCATGATCCCTGATGGTCAGTCCCCGCGCAAAAATCAGCCGGAGCGCGGCGAGCAGCCGTGTTGATTTGTTGGCCGGCATGGGATGCTCCTGATAATCTTGTTTTCTCTGTAAAGCGTTTCTTGATAAGGCCGATGGTGAATCCGGTGACCATAGACCTTCGTCCCTGGCTCTTGAACAAACGCATGTTGTCTGGCCGCCGGATACCGACTCAAAAAACTTCTTTGTGATGATGTGTTTTTGTTGGATCTCAAATAAGTATTGCAGTCTTACGTAAAAAATGTTTATTCTCGGACCACGTGAATGATGTCGACAAAACGGCTCCAAAGACGCAAGGGATTAAATCCTGAAGCGACTCCCGGAAGAGGCCGAATAATATAAAGATGATGAGTTAAACATTTTTCTTGACAATCAAATCAAGATTGCATAAGGTTCGCCTTTAAATTTTTCACTAAGATGGTGGTTTTATTATGAAGACATATATGGCTAAGGCGCAAACGGCCGATAAAAAATGGTACATAGCGGATGCTTCGGGTAAGGTTTTGGGAAGATTCGCCAGTGAAATAGCGCACCGCTTAAGAGGAAAGCACAAGGCTACTTATACGCCGCATGTGGATACGGGCGATTTCATTATTGTTGTCAATGCCGAAAAGATTGTGCTGACCGGCAAGAAGCTGACCGATAAAATTTATTATTCCTATTCCGGTTATCCGGGCGGAATGAGAGCAACAGCAGCCGGAAAAATGCTGGCGGAAAAACCGGAGGATTTAATCCGTATTGCGGTGCAGGGAATGCTGCCCAAAACGAATTTGGGTCGCAAAATGCTGAAAAAATTAAAAGTTTATTCCGGCAATGCCCATATTCATGAAGCCCAGTGCCCGGAAACGTTGTCTATTTAATTTGTAAAACAAGATATTAGATCACTATTGGAGAAATCATGGCGGAACAAAGGTATTACGCAACAGGCAAAAGAAAAAGCGCGATTGCTCGTGTTTATATGAAAACGGGCAATGGTAATTTTGTAGTGAACAAAAGAAGTTTTGATGATTATTTCACACGTCCCAGTTTAAAGATGATCATCAAGCAGCCCCTGGAGATTACGGGCAAAAAAGATCAGTTTGATTTGTATATCAATGTGTGCGGCGGCGGCATGGCCGGGCAGGCCGGAGCCGTGAAACACGGAATTTCCAAAGCCCTGCTGGAGTATGATGCCGAGTTGCGCTCCGTACTGAAAAAGGCTGGTTTTTTGACCAGAGATGCCCGGGTTAAAGAACGAAAGAAATACGGACAGCCCGGAGCAAGGAAAAGATTCCAATTCTCCAAACGATAAAATCCAAGAGGGGGGCTTCCAGCCTCCCTTTTTTTTGGGAGCTTTGTTATGATGAAAACAGCCATCTTCGGCGCCAGCGGATATACGGGGCAGGAACTGACCAGAATTTTGTCGGGTCATCCCGAAATGAAACTCGTTGCGGTTACATCCCGGCGCTTTGCCGGGCAAAGCGTAGCGGACGTTTTTCCGGCGTTGCGCGGCCTGACGTCATTAAAATATCAAAACGCGACCCCGGCGGAGATATCCAAAATATGCGATGCGGTTTTTCTTGCGCTGCCCCATAGTATTTCAATGGGCATTGCTCCGGAGTTTATCAAGACCGGAAAGAAGCTTGTTGACTTAAGTGCCGATTACCGGCTGCGGGACATCACGACCTATGAAACCTGGTACGGAAAACACTCAAGCGCCAAATTCATCAAGGATGCTGTTTACGGTATTCCGGAACTGTACCGGACCAAGATCAAGAAAACGAAATTCATAGCCAATCCCGGGTGTTATCCCACCAGTATCATTCTGGCTCTGGCTCCGGCGCTGAAAAAGAAACTGTTGGATGTATCGACCATCGTTGCGGATTCGGCCTCCGGCGTCAGCGGCGCAGGCAGGGAGCCGCTGACCGGTTCGCTTTTCTGTGAAGTCGATGGAGGGTTTAAAGCATACAAGGTTGGCAAGCACCGGCATCTGCCGGAAATCGAGCAGGAATTGAACGCTCTGGCCGGTAAAAAATTTCCCATTTCCTTTACGCCGCATTTGCTGCCGGTGAAGCGGGGCATTCTGAGCACGATTTACGCAAAACTGAAAAAAGACATTTCCCTGGCGGGACTCTATGAAATGTACAGCACATTCTATGAACATGAAGCTTTTATCCGGATGTGTCCTCCGGGGGTGTATCCGAATATTTCTTCCGTTTGTGGATCGAATTACTGTGATATCGGCTTAGCGGTTGATCCGCGGACCAAGCGAGTGATTATCATGGCGGCCATCGACAATTTGATAAAAGGAGCTGCCGGCCAGGCCGTGCAGAATATGAACATCATGTGCGGTTTCAAAGAAGACGCCGGCTTGCGCGCAGCACCGCTCTATCCCTGATGACAAGTAGCGATAATATGCCTCAGAAAATATTCAATACAGCGACGAGAAAAAAAGAAATCTTTCAGCCTTTGCAGGACGGCAAGGTCGGTATTTATGTCTGCGGCATCACCGCTTACGATGTATGCCACATCGGACATGCACGGGCGGCGGTTGTTTTCGATGTTGTGGTCAGGCATCTGCGGGCTCGCGGTTATACCGTGACGTATGTTAAAAATTTTACGGATATTGATGACAAGATTATCGACCGTGCCAACAAAGAAGGAATCGATTTCAGAGAAATTTCCGAGCGCTACATCAAGGCGCACGATGAGGATATGACGGCGTTGGGGGTTCAGACGCCCACGGTTACCCCGAAGGCGACCGAACATATGACCGAAATGATTGCGCTGATTAAAAACCTTGAAGAAAAAGGATATGCTTATTGCGTGGACGGCGATGTCTATTTTTCGATCGGTTCCTACAAACAATACGGCGGTTTATCCGGACGCAATCTGGAAGCAATGATGGCCGGCGCGCGCGTTGACGTCAATGACAAGAAACGAAATCCGCTGGATTTTGCGCTCTGGAAGAACAGTAAAGAAGGCGAGCCGTTTTGGGAAAGTCCCTGGGGAAAAGGCCGTCCGGGCTGGCATATCGAGTGCTCCGCCATGAGCGGGCGTTATCTGGGGGAAACCTTCGATATTCACGGCGGCGGAGAAGATTTGATTTTTCCTCATCATGAAAACGAAATCGCGCAGTCCATGGCGTCAACGGGAAAGCCCCTTGCCAACTACTGGATGCATAATGGTTTTGTAAAAATCAATTCGGAAAAGATGTCCAAATCTCTGGGAAACATATTTCCCATTCGTGAAATTTTACAGCACTATCATCCGGAAGTGTTGCGTTTGTTCATGCTGCAAAGCCATTACCGCAGTCCGGTCGATTATTCCGACGAATCGCTGGCCGAAGCAAGAGCCGGCCTGCTCAGGTGCTACAGGACGCTGCAACTGATGAAAGAGCTTCAGGGCAAGCTGACCGCCGATACGCAGCCGGTTGTCGGCAAACGTTCAGAGCATCAGGATGATTACCTCACCAGGTTCCGGGAACTGTCTGATAAATTCGATGAGGCGATGGATGACGATTTTAATACCGCCCAGGCGTTAGGCCATGTTTTTGAAATGGTCAGGCTGACCAACAACTTTATCGCCGAAGAAAAAAACATACCCGCTTCCGATCAAGCTGAAATCGTCGCCGCGGCCAGAACGGTTTTTGATCATTTTGGAGCGGTTTTGGGCGTCATCAACAGCGATGCCGATCAGTTTTTCGCATTTTACAGGGAAACCGAATTGCGCAAGAGGGGGTTAAACGTTGACGAGATTGAGGAATTAATCAGGCAACGACAGTCTGCCCGGGCGGAAAAGGATTGGGCCAGGGCGGATGCCATCAGACAACAACTGGCCGGACTGAATATCGTTCTGAAAGATTCCGCTCAGGGAACCCGCTGGATGATTGAGTAGAATCAAAACTTTTCGCTGCCGGAACACCGGCATCATTTTCTAATCATTTCCAACAAAAACATGATAAATATTGAAGAAAATGATATAAGTACACTAGACATATATTCAATATTGCGAGGAATGTAATGAAAAAAATATCCATGAAGTTTTTTTTACTGGCCATTATTTGTTTGGGGTCGTTTATCCTTTTAGGACTAAATAACGATAAAAATGTCACCGCCAAAGATAAAAATCTTTACAAGGATATTAAAACATTCGGTGAAGTTTTAGATATGGTCAGAAAAAACTATGTCGACGAGGTGGATACGAACAAGTTAATGCAGGGAGCGATAAACGGAATGATCCGGTCGCTGGATCCGCACAGCTCGTTCATGACGCCGGATCTGTACAAGGAACTGGAAGTGGAAACCCAGGGACAGTTCGGCGGCGTCGGCATAGAAATCATGATCATCAAAGATGTCTTAACGGTTGTTTCCCCCATTGAAGACACCCCGGCCTTTCATGCCGGACTGAAATCCGGTGATCAGATTCTCAAAATCGATGGAAAATCGACCAAGGACATCACGATTATGGAAGCCGTCAAGCAACTCCGCGGCCCCAAAGACACCAAGGTCACTGTCACCATACAACGAGAGAAAATGGCGACGCCCAAAGATATTATCTTAACGCGCGCCATGATTCAGGTGAAAAGCGTCAAGTATCAAAAAGCAGAAGACCATATCGGATATATTCGAATCGCAGCGTTTCAGGAACGCACGGCTGATGAATTACGCAAAGCGCTCAGAGAAATGGATGAAAAAAATAATCCGATGAAAGGGTTGATTGTTGATTTGAGAAACGATCCCGGCGGATTGCTGACGCAAGCTATTGAGGTATCCGATATATTTTTGAAATCGGGCGTCATTGTTTCCACCCGGGGCCGGGCGAAAGCCATGGAAACCAAGTCCATGGCTAAAAACGATAACCTCGAAATCAGTTGTCCGATCGTTGTGCTGGTCAACGAAGGTACGGCCAGCGCCGCAGAAATCGTTGCGGGCGCATTGCAGGATAACGGACGGGCCTTGATTGTCGGCGCGCAAACGTTTGGCAAGGCGTCCGTTCAGACCGTTATTCCTCTGGAGGATGGCTCCGCCCTCAAACTGACCACGGCGCGTTATTACACGCCCAATGGCCGTTCCATCCAGGCGGAAGGCATTACGCCGGACATCATTGTTCCTTTTATCAAAACGTCGGACGACACGGAAATCGGCATCGATAAAGAAGAGAGGCTCCGGGAGAAGGACCTGAAAGGACATATCAAACCGACCAAAGAGGACGGGACAAAAATTGACGAAACGAAAAGCAAGAATGTGAAAGATGCGCTGCCTCTGGAAGACGATAACCAGTTGAAAACAGCAATGGATATTCTCAAGAGCTGGAATATCATGAAAAAAATTAAATCAAATTAAAGGCGGAGCATAAAAACCATTCAGCCATGACGGTATTTAAAAAACTATTTACGGCTACACTGATCGTTTTAATCATTTTGTCGATAGCGGGCATTATTTATGTGGTGCAGTTTCAGGAAGAGCTGCCTGAAAAAGAACAGGCAAAAAAAGTAACGAAAAAAATCGTTGTGCCAAAAGTCGATACGTCCAGGGCGTCGAAGGCCAGGCCGGTGGCTGCGCGGAAAGTGGCCATTATTATTGACGACATCGGTTATGATTTGAATGCGGCCAAAGCCCTGCTGAAAGTTGACGCCAACCTGACCTTTGCGGTGTTGCCTTTTCAAGCGCATTCCCGTGAAGCGGCGGAAATGCTGCATAAAGCGAAGAGAGAAATTCTTTTGCATCTGCCGATGGAACCGGTTTCGTATCCGCAGGAGAAACCCGGAGAGGGAGCTTTATTTACGGACATGAGCGACGACGAAGTTCTTTTGCAGCTGCGAAAAAATATCTCCGCGGTGCCTTATGTTGTTGGAGTGAATAACCATATGGGTTCGAAATTTATGATTGACGAGCAGAAGCTTGCTTTGATTTTTAAAGAGCTCCGGCGGCAGAAGCTTTTTTTCGTCGATTCACGCACGTCGCCGGATTCCAGGGCGTTGTCGATAGCCGGCCGAACGGGTTTTCACATCGCCGAACGGAAATTTTTCATTGATAACAATCGTCATTATAATGAAATCTATCGACACCTGCTTGATATAGCCAGCCAAAAAGATCATTCACCCGCCATCATCATCGGGCATCCCTATCCAGAAACCGTCCGTGCGCTCAAGGACGCGGCCAACGTGATGCGTGAAAAAGGCGTATTAATTGTTCCGGCATCTCATATAGTTAAAAGTGTAAAAAATTCTCCGGCAAAATCATAATGCGGTAAGAGAAAAGATCATTGGTCAAAAAACGGATCGCGCAATGAAAATGAATATGAAAAAAAGCATGTTTTTAATCGTTCTGCTGATGTCGGTTTCAGTAAATTTTTCCGGCTGCAGTAGTTTGCAGCACGTTCAGGATTCGGCGTCGTTAACGGATAAATTTTCCCAACAGGCCTCCTATCATTATCTGTTGAGTGTTCTTTTGCGCAATGAAGGCAATCTGGAACAGGCGGCCGGGGAGTTGAAGCAGGCGCTGGCCGCGGATCCCGAATCATCTTTTCTGGCGGCGGAACTGATGTCTCTGTATGCGGAACAGGGAGATTGGAAAAGCGCGATTGCGCAAGGGGAAGAGGCTTTGTCCAAACACCCCGATAATGTGGATCTGCATCTCATCATGGGAGGGTTGTATCTGAATGTTCCCGAATACTCGAAAGCGATCCGGGAACATAAAAAAGTCATAGAACTGGATCCGAAGAATCTCATCGCTCATCTCTATCTGGGGATCATTTATGCGGAAGAGAAAAGATATGACCGAGCGGAAGAAACATTCAAAAAGATGCTGAAAATCGATCCCGACAATATTATGGGGATTTATTATTACGGAAAAGTTCTGGATAAGATGAAGAGATTCGACGAGGCGGAAAAGATGTTCAAAAAAGCCATGTCTTTGAATCCTTATTTTGAAATGGCCCTGTTCGATCTGGCTGCTTTATACGAGAAACAGGAAAAACTGGATAAAGCAATTGAAATTTACCGGAATTACCTGGCGATTGATCCCACGCGGCTGAATTTGCGGGTGAGAAC
>JAGVUJ010000348.1 GCA_019136325.1 Deltaproteobacteria bacterium | reverse complement strand
CGGATTCGCCGGTGAAAATCAAGATTTTCTTTTTCAAACCGGTCGGTGGCCGCCGGATCTTTTAATTGATTATTTCGCGCGATGGCTCTGTGCAGTCCCGTTTCCACCGGCAGATCAAACAACAACGTCAAGTCCGGTTTCAAAAGCGTCGCGGAATAATCGTTGATCAGTTTGATGAATGCCTGATCCAGACCGCGGCCGAAACCCTGGTAAGCATAGGTGGCGTCGGAAAAGCGATCGCACAAAACAACTTTGTTCCGTTCCAGAGCCGGCCGGATTACCTCCCGTACATGTTGTGCCCGGGCGGCACAAAACAAGAACATTTCCGTTTCCGCGCAGAGGTGATCATGCTTGCGGTTAAACAGAATCCCGGCGATTTGCCGGCCGATGTCGGTGCCCGCAGGCTCCTGGGTAACAATCAGATCCACATCTTTTTTTATCAGGTATTCGGCAACAAGTTTGATTTGCGTTGATTTTCCCGATCCTTCAATGCCCTCAAAAGTAATAAATTTTCTTGCCAGCGTGATCATTTGATTCAGATTTTACTTAAAAATTAAGGATTTGCAGCAAAATAAAAAAGCAAAACCGGGAATAAATCGACTCACGATAAAGAAGATATATTCCCAGTGCCGAATTTTACCAGAGGCACATTATTTTCCGTCACCGGGAACGATTGCTTCTACCGGACACTGATCGGCGCAGGTTCCGCAGTCATTGCAAAGTTTGGCATCGATAACATACTTGTCGTCGCCTTCTGAAATTGCTCCTTCCGGGCATTCGCTTTCACAAGAACCGCAAGCAATACATTCGTCCGTAATTACATAGGCCATAATTTCAAGCTCCTTTTATAAGTTTATTTTTAAAATATCCTTTACCGGCCTGTATTTCATCAGGAAATCATTGCCGATAAAAACCAGATTGATGCCATTGACGAACTGAAGATCGATCAGACAGCAACGATTTCTTTGACAGCGGGAATTTGTTTTTTAATGGCTTTTTCTATTCCCATCTTTAACGTCATCTGGGACATGGGACATCCACGACAGGCTCCGGTTAACCGGACTTTGACGATCCCGTCTTCACTGACATCGACCAGTTCCACATCACCGCCGTCCGCCTGCAGGCTCGGTCTTATGGAATCAATGGCTTTTTGTACTTCTTCCTTCATGGAAATTCTCCGTAGTCTGTTTTTTTCTATTTTTCAAGTCCTTAATGCGGCATGTAATAGACCATTTTATCAACGACACTGCGAGCAAGGTCGGGCAGATCCGGCTTGATCAATACATAATCTTTCGCCACGGCATGATTCGCCTTCCACATGAGCTTGCCTGTACTAACATCATATAGCTCCATTGTCAAACCAACCTGAGCCGTTTTTTGATCGCCCTGAACGACGTATTTCCATTCATCAACGGATAGCATCAGAATAGCCTCAACTTGCAGCATCGTACCGATTTTTCTGCTCAAATCGGAATCGGAAAAATTGAGCAGCCGCAGTTTGGAAAGATATTCAGTTTTTGTATTTTTCAGCGTTTCATTTTCTTGAACGTGCTTTTGCAGTTTTTCAACATCGGTCACCTGAATGAACATTTTTTTAGCAACCAACGAACCGGCAACGATTTGTTCGACCACCGTCCGGGAATCAGGTTCTTTGTGATTCCACACTTCCATCGGAAAAATGGCGATGCTTTGAGGATGAAAATCTATCGCCTCCGGTGCTAATTGTGAAAAACGTAATCCGCCGCAGGCGATGGTCGTGAAAATAAAAGCGATGAATACGGTGACATAACAGCATTTTTTTATCATTCTAATGAAGACCGCCTTGTCGAAAATGAGCGCTTTGAACATCAAAGAGTCAACCACAGCAAAACACAAAAACCAGCCATGATGTAGCTGGTCTCCAGAAGACCTTCCTTGATAGCCCCGGAAAGCACCGGCTTTTTATCACAAAACAGGAAACAAATCCATATATATAATAGGCAGATCAGAAGGAAAAAACTCAATGATGATGTCCATCCCGCAGGACAGGAAAAAAGTAAAACCGCAAATAATATCAATGACGTGATTTTGAGAATGTTCAGGGCGCGTGTCTTGCCGAAGAGAACGGGGAAGGTTTCTTTGCCCATGAGTTTATCACTCTGTATTTCCAGAATATCCGACATGACCGAGCGGATAAAAACGATGCTGAAAATAAAGAAAAAAGCAACGAAGAAGCCTGTGTCCGGGAAGGATGGTTTGGTCAGAGCCGGCAAAAAGGCTACGGCAATCCCCCAGGCAATGGACATAAAGATGTTTTTTGAACCGGGTAAATCCTTCAAACTTTGAAAATTCCATCCCCGGGGCAGGATTTGCATGTTGTAAAGAATCCCGGCAACGGAAATGGCCAGCAAAGAGACGAAAACAACCGACGATTTGTTAAAAGTCAGAACAAGCGCGATGATGATGGAAATCAGAGAGGTGAAAAAAAATTTTTTTTCATGACGAACGTAATATGCTTCACGAAAAGAACCGACCAGTCCGGAGGGTTTCCGGCTGATCAGACGGTTTAAGACATGGATGGCGTAAACAAAAAGCGATGCGATCATGATAAAAGAAAAATTAACCGGCATATCCTGCAGCAGCATACAGGCCAGACAAAGGCATCCGGCTCCAAGGGCAGAGTAAAGATCCGTTTTTATTAAAAATATCCAAAAGTTAATTAATTTACCCAGATTTTTTAATTTCCGGCTTCGGCCTTCCGTAATTTTATCTATAACTCTGTCGAGAATCCAGTTCGGTGTGGAGGCTCCCGCCGAGACGCCGATTTTATTATAAGGTCCGAAGTCAAGACCTTCCATCTCCCCCGGGGTTTCAATATGAAAAGTTGCAGACTGTTTTTTCCGGGCCAAATCAGCCAACCTTCTGGTATTGGCGCTGTTTCTGCCGCCGACGATAAACATCGCATCCATTTCGTCGGCCATCTTGATGACTTCCGCCTGCCTCTGTTCGGTCGACAGACAAATGGTATTGAACACAATCGCCTGCGGACAGACCTTTTTAATTTTCTCAACAATATTATGATAATCGTCCAGGTTTTGTGTCGTCTGGGCGACAACACAGATCTTGTCCAGGCAGGGAAGTTGATCCGCCTCTTCCAGGGAAGATATAATCATGCCTCGGCCACGGGTATAACCCAGCAAACCGTCAACCTCAGGATGCTCCTTATCGCCTACGATCACCACGGTGTAATTTTGGGCGGTGTGTTTTTTTATGATGGACTGAACATAGCCAACTTTGGGGCAGGTGGCGTCCACCACTTTAATGCCGCTCTCTTTTATCTTTTTTCTTTCTGCCGGGGCGATGCCGTGCGCCCGAATAATCAGAATCGAATTTTTTTTATCTTTTATTTCATCAATATTTTCGACGGGTAGAATGCCCCGGTTTTTAAGCAACTCAATCGTTTGTGGATTGTGAATCAAGGGGCCATAAGTATAAATACGGCGGTTTTTTTCATGCTGGGCTATGTCCAGCACGATATCCACGGCCCGGCGCACCCCCATGCAGAATCCGGCAGTTTTGGCTAGTCTGATTTCCATATTATTTTTTCTTCCGCGCCAGGATAAAAAATTCTCTGTTGCCCGCCGGCCCCGAAATTGGCGACGCGCAGGTGCCCTCAACATCCAGTTCGAGCGATGTGCAAAAATCACTGATATTTTGCACTACACGGTCATGGATGGCGGGATCCCGGACAACGCCTCCCTCGCCGACGTCTTCTTTGGGTGCTTCAAACTGCGGTTTAATCAGCGCCAGAATTCTAGCCCCTTTTTCCAGAAACGTTAAAACCGCGGGTATCACAATTTTTAAGGATATAAAAGAAGCATCAATGACAATCAAATCAATTTTTTCATCCAGATCCGCGCCGTCATAATAGCGGCAATTGGTGCGCTCGATAACCACCACGCGTTTGTCTTCGCGCAGCTTCCACGCCAACTGACCGTAAGCGACATCCAGTGCGTAAACTTTCCGGGCTCCGGCCTGCAGCAGGCAGTCCGTGAAGCCTCCGGTGGAAGCCCCGACATCAAAAGCGACAAGATTTTCAACATTAAGTTTAAACGCTTTCAGCGCACCGGCCAGTTTCAGTCCACCGCGGCTGACGTAAGGATTGTCTTCACCCTTTATTTTGATATCGGCATCACCCGGAACAGGTGTCCCGGTTTTATCAATATAGGCATCATTGACTTTCACCGCTCTTGCCAGAATCAACGCGCGGGCTTTCTCCAGCGTAGGCGCTGTTCCGCGTTCAACCAGCAATTGATCCAACCGGATTTTTTTTGCAGCCATGTTTCAACAACAAAAAATAAAATTTAAATAAGATAATTCGATTAACCGGCCAGCATTTCCCTGACGGCGCGGATAATTCCTTCTTCATCGATCCCGTATCTTCTGCGTTGTTCGGCCTGTGTGGCATGTTTGACGAATTCGTCGGGAATGCCGAGACGCTTCACCCGGATCCCGGTGATGTTTTTTCCCGCCAGCAGTTCCAGAACGGCGCTGCCGAATCCCCCGTGCAGCATGTTTTCCTCGACTGTAATCATTGCGCTCATTTCCGCCGCCGTTTTCAGAATCAGGTCATCATCCAGCGGTTTCACAAAACGGGCGTTAATGACTTTAATGCTCAATCCGTCAACGGCCAGACGATCGGCTGCGGCCAGAGCGGGGTTGAGCGTCGAGCCGACGGCCAGGACTGCCAGATCTGTTCCGTTTCTGACAACGTCGCCTTTGCCGATTTCGATGTTCTTCAGCTCTGCATCGAGAGAAACGCCGATTCCTTTTCCCCGCGGATAGCGCAGTGAAACCGGTCGGCCGCAGTCAACGGCGGTCTTGAGCATGTGCTGGAGTTCATTTTCATTCCCGGGCGCCATGACAATAATGTTGGGAATGGAACGCAGATAGGAATAATCCAGGAGTCCCTGATGCGTTGCGCCGTCCTCGCCGACCAATCCTCCGCGATCGATGGCAAAAACCACAGGCAATTTTTGCAGACAGACATCATGCACGATCTGATCGTAAGCTCTTTGCAGAAACGTCGAATAAATGGCCACAACGGGGATAAAGCCTTCCGTCGCCAGACCTGCGGCAAACGTGACTGCGTGCTGTTCCGCGATACCGACATCGTAAAAACGGTTCGGGAATTCCCGGCTGAACGGATTAAGGCCGGTTCCTTCACACATTGCAGCGGTAATGGCCACGATACGGGAATCATTGCGCGCCAGCTTCACCAGCGCCTCGCCGAATGCCTTGGTATAAGTCGGAATGTCGGGAGACGACGCAATAACCTGACCGGTTTCCACATTGAAAGGGGCGACACCGTGATAACTGGGCGGATTTTGCTCGGCGAAACTGTACCCCTTGCCTTTTTGGGTAATCACATGAACGAGGACGGGGCCGGTCATTTCTCTGATATTTTCAAAAGTCTTAATAAGGTAATCGAGGCGATGTCCCTCCAGCGGTCCCACATACGTAAAACCCATTTCTTCAAAAAGCGCTCCCGGCACCATCATGGTTTTCAGGATTTCTTCTATCTTCTGAGCAAACTTAATCATATCGCCGCCGATTCCGGGAATGCTGTTGAGGAATCTTTTAATGTCCGCTTTCAGGGTGGTAATTTTATGGCCGGTCATGACGCGGTTGAGATAGGAGGACATGGCGCCAACATTGGATGAAATAGACATCTCGTTGTCATTTAAAATAATGATCATGTTTTTTTTACGGTCACCAACCCAGTTCAATCCCTCAAAAGCCATGCCCGAGGTCATGGAACCGTCGCCGATGACGGCAATAATTTTGTGCTTGTCGCCCTTTAAACACGCCGCTTCCGTAAGCCCCGCCGCCGCGGAAATGGAGGTCCCGCTGTGACCCACGTTAAAAACATCGTACGGACTTTCTTCTCTTCGGGGGAATCCGCTGATGCCGTGCTGTTTGCGCAGGCTTTTAAAATCGTTCTTGCGTCCCGTAATGATTTTATGCGCGTAAGCCTGATGTCCGACATCCCAGATAATTTTATCCTGGGACGTGTTGAAAACGTAATGAAGAGCAAGGGTCAATTCCACCGTGCCCAGCGATGCGGCCAGATGACCGCCGCAGGAGGCGACCGTATGAATAATCAATTCCCGGATCTCCTGCGCCAGCGTGTTGAGCTCGGCGGAATTCAGACCGCGGATATCCGTCGGAAAATTCACATGTTTTAGAACGCTGTAATCAACGATTTCCGGTTGCTTGACCAAAACTCTTTCTCCCGAATAAACCTTTGTCTATGATTTCCTGTCCCTGATATAGCGCGCGATCACCATGAGCGGCATGGCTCTTTCATCAAAGCCGGAAAGGCTTGCCACCGCCGTTTCCACGTATCGGGTTAATTTTTCCTTGGCCGCCTGAAGGCCCATGAGTGACGGATAGGTCAGTTTATTCCGGGCGGCGTCGCTGCCGGTTCCCTTGCCCATTAACCGGCTGTCTCCTTCGACGTTCAAAATATCATCGGCTATTTGAAAAGCCAGTCCCACATTGATTCCATAGTCGCTCAGCGCCTGAATTTTATCTTTCCCGGCATTGAAAATGAGCGCGCCTGATTTTACAGCGGCGACAATCAGCGCACCCGTTTTGCGCCGGTGAATTTCCTGAAGGGCGCTTTCATCGGCGCCTGATTTTTCCGAAATCACATCGAGGGCCTGACCGCCGACCATCCCGCTGATGCCGGCGGCATGGGCGATTTCCTGAATGACCGCGAGGCGGCGCTCCGCGGAAAACATAACTTTTTCCGCGCGGGATAAAAGAACAAACGCCTCCGTCAATAGCGCGTCACCGGCGAGAATCGCGATATTTTCTCCGAAAACTTTATGGCAGGTTGGTTTGCCGCGCCGGAAATCGTCGTTGTCCATCGACGGAAGATCGTCGTGAATCAAAGAATACGTGTGAATCAACTCCAGGGCGCAGGCCACGGGCATGGCCGGGGCCAGATCGCCGCCAACCGCTTCCGCCGCCGCCAAACAGAGAATCGGCCGGATGCGTTTTCCTCCATTGAAAAGACTGTAGCGGACCGCCTTGTATATTTCGTCGGGCATGTCCTGTTCGGGAAGGTAACGCTGCAGGGCTTCTTCCACAATGCTTTGCCTGTCCTCCAGATACGCCTTCAGGAATAAATCATCATCCTGCATCATCGTCTTCTCCCTGAAAACGTTTTACCTGCACGGAATTTTCCTTTTCCATGAGCAGTTCAACGCGACGTTCGGTTTCTTCAAGTTTAGCGGAACAGAAACGAATCAGTTTAATGCCTTCTTCAAAGGACTTCAGCGTCTCATCCAGAGGCATCTCTCCGGCTTCCATTTTTCTCACAATGTCTTCGAGCTTTTCCAGTGCGTCTTCAAATTTTTCTTTGGCCATAATATTACCCCGTTAGAGCAAGTCCCCAAGTTTCTTTGGGGCTTTAAAATCGTTTAACACAGACGGCTCTGGAATGCTGCCATCTCAATTACCAAGCGCCCGTTTCTCTAACGGGGCTTTCCCCTGATCCCGCTGCTGGATAAGTCATGAGATTGAATTTGCCTTCGAGCTAAGGCACATTCAATCTCCCTGAAATATTTTTTCAATTTTAGCGTTAAAGTTGCCTTTTGCCAACAGGACATTCACTCGATCGCCTTCATTCAGGTTATCCGTTTGCCGGATCACGGCACCGCCGGGAATGCTGCGCGTGATGCTGTAGCCCCTTTGCAGAACGGCCAGCGGACTCAAAGACTCCAGAAGGGTCGCGTTCCTGTACAGGTTGTTTTTCAGCGCCGTCACGCGGCTGGAGAAATCAGCGGAAAGCCCGTGCCGGATGTTCTTTAGCAACATTTTTTTCTCTTTAATCAGCCATGCCGGACTCCGGTGCTGCAACCGTAATTCCAGTCGGGTGATGTGATGGCCCAGATTCTTTTTCTGATGATCAAATGCCGAAGTAAGGCGATCCCTGAGATCGTCAAGATTCATCTGCAGATTCATGATAAACCGGCGCGGGTCTTTAATTCTCTCCTGCAGGGAATCAAGCCGATCCTGATGATCTGCCAGATAACGAACCAGCCCGGACATGATTCGGTGTCTGGCTGTGCTGAGTCTGGACAACAGCTCCAGCCGGTCCGGCAGAATCAATTCCGCGGCGGCCGAAGGGGTAGGCGCGCGTAAATCCGCCACAAAATCACAAATTGTAAAATCAGTTTCATGCCCGACGGCCGACACAATCGGTATCGACGAACGGAAGATCTCCCGGGCCAAAGCTTCATCGTTGAAAGGAGTCATATCTTCCAAAGAGCCGCCGCCCCGGGCAATGATAATGACATCGACATTGCCGTAATCATGCAGATTGCGCAATGCCTGAATAATTTCCGCCGCCGCTTCGCGACCCTGCACGCGAACCGGAGCGATGAGTATATCCGCCGCAGGGAAACGTCTCCCCGTTATGTTCAGAATATCCCGGATCACCGCCCCCGTCGGCGACGTCACCACGCCGATTCTTTCAGGAAGAAAGGGCACAGATTTTTTACGGGATTCGTCGAACAGGCCTTCCGCCTGGAGTTTGGTTTTGAGCTGTTCGAATGCCTTTTGCAGAGCGCCGACACCCAGCGGCTCCACCGATTCGACGACCAGCTGATATTCACCGCGCGGCAGATATACATTCAGCCGCGCCCGGCATAAAACGTTCAAGCCTTCTTCCAGTTCGAAAGAATTTCGCCGGTGTGCGCCGCCGAACGATCGGAAAAAAACCGCCTTGATCTGACTTTTTTCATCCTTCAACGTGAAGTAAACATGACCGGATTGCGGACGCCGCAGGTTGGAAACTTCTCCCTCGACCAGAACAAAATCGAACGTTTCTTCGAGGAGAAGTTTAATGTTATTATTCAATTGTGAAACAGTCAGAATGTTTTCCATATGATCCATCCTGTCCCGTGAATTATCAGATATCGGGAGGTAAAACAAGGTTGAATTGAAAAGGTTTGCGATTGCCGGACCTCATTTGCAACCGGGGGTTTTATCCGTATGGATTTTATTTTCATGATTTGATTGACATGCAAAAAACTTCTTTATATCTTTACGCTATGCAAAATTATTTTTGAGGAAAAAATAATGGAAAAAATTCATTCGGCCGGCAGAGTCATATTGTTTATCGTCGGTTGGTTTATTGCTTCGGCTGCTTGCGCTGAAGCCGTTGCCGGCGAAAAAGACGCCCGATTGATTCAGGCGGCGGAAAAAGGACGGCTGTCGGAGGTGCAAACGCTTCTGGCCGAAGGCGCTGATGTCCATGCAACATCAATCAAAAAATATTTCGGTATTTTCGGCAAGGAGGTAACCCCCCTGATTGTGGCGGCCGAAAACGGTCATGCAGAGATCGTCCGATTGCTTTTAGGTAAAGGCGCCAGCCCTAGCAAAAGCAGGGTCCCGGATAAAGCGACGGCGCTCATGCTGGCGGCGGAGAATGGTCATGGCGATGTTTTGAAGATACTCCTGGGTGCCGGTTCCGACATCAATGCCAAAGATAATAATGGCTCGACGGCTCTGATCATGGCGTCGAAAAACGGTCATCAGGAGATTGTCCGGCTGTTGCTGGAGAAAAAGATCGATTTAAATATAAAGAATAACGATAATGTTACCGCTTTGATGCTGGCATCACAAAACGGTCACAAGGCGGTCGTTCAAAGTCTTTTACAGCGGGGAGCGGATGTAAACCTGAAAAATAACGATGGTGTCACCGCCCTGATGCTGGCGGCGAAAAGTTCCCACGTGGAGACCGTCGGACTTCTTTTAGCTCAGGGCGCCGCCGTGAATACGCAGAGATCTTCCGACAACGCCACGGCGCTGATGATGGCGGCGGAGAATGGTCACAAAGAGATCGTCAGTCTGCTTTTGAACAAAGGGGCGGACGTAAATTTAAAGACAAAATACACCGGCGGGACCGCCCTGATGCTGGCATCCGTCAAAGGATACCCGGAAATCGTCCGGCTTCTGATTGATAAAAAGGCCGACGTCAATGCAAAAAACAGCACCGGATCCACCGCGCTGATGGCTGCGTCACTGAATGGTCGCACCGCGGTGGTTCAGCTCCTGCTGGATCAGGGAGCTGAGGTGAACGCGAAAACCAACGAGCGCGCCACGGCGCTGATGATGGCTGCGGAAAGAGGCCATGCGGAAATCGTCAAACTGCTTCTGGACAGGGGGAGTGATATCAATGCGAAAAACAGCGATGGCGTCACATCCCTGATGGCC
>JAGVUJ010000009.1 GCA_019136325.1 Deltaproteobacteria bacterium | reverse complement strand
AAATAATGAGGTGAAAATAACAAGGCCTAATTCATGTTGACATGGCAAAGGAAAATATGGTTTTGTTTTGATAATTTTTAAGGAGCAATCAGATTTGAAAAAGAGCAAGACAGGTTTCTTTTGTCAGCATTGCGGTTACATGTCGCCCAAGTGGCTGGGAAAGTGTCCTTCCTGCAACGGGTGGAACTGCTTTGCCGAGGAATTAATTGTTGAGTCCGGCACGGACAGCCGCGCGGAGATGAGTTTTAACGGCAAGCCCCTGCCCATCGAGGATATTCCGCTCACGGAAGGCAAGCGAACCGTTACCGGCATCGCGGAAGTTGACCGGGTGCTGGGCGGCGGTATCGTCGGTGGATCGGCCATTCTCATCGGCGGAGAACCGGGTATCGGCAAATCCACGCTCATGCTGCAGGTCATGCATAATCTGGCAGATAAAGGATTCAAAGTCATTGCTCCGGCCATTGTAGTTATTGATTCCATCCAGACGGTTTATGCATCGGAACTGATGTCCGCTCCGGGAAGTGTCGGGCAGGTGCGTGAAACTTCTTCGCGGTTTCAAAAAGCAATTGATCAGGCTTGCCGAAGAACAGATTGCTATGAAGCACGGCTACGCGCCCAACGCCGGTTTTGCGGAGACCAGGCAGGCCATTGCCGCGAAAATCAATATAACCTATGGGCTCAAGTTGACGGCCGATCATATTGTGATGTCCTGCGGCGCGGCAGGGGCATTGAACGTTATTTTTAAATCCCTGCTTGATCCCAGAGATGAAGTCATCGTTCTTAAGCCTTTTTTTGTCGAATATCCTTTCTATGTGACCAACTACGGTGGCGTCGTAAAATTCGTCAAAACGAAAGATGATTTTTCGTTGGATATTGAGGCAATCGGCAAGGCGATTGGCAGGAAGACAAAAGCGATTATGATTAACTCGCCCAACAATCCGACGGGCAGGGTTTACAGCAGAAAAAATATTATGGAACTGGCCGCGCTTCTCCGGCGAAAAAGCCGGGAGTATGATCAGACCATTTATCTGATTTCCGACGAGCCCTACAACGAAATCGTTTATGACAATATCAAAGTGCCCGGTGTGCTGCAGGCTTATGCCAATAGCATCGTTGCCTATTCTTATTCCAAGACCCTTTCTCTGCCGGGGGAAAGAATCGGTTATATCGCCGTCAATCCGAAACTCCATGAAGCCCATGAACTCATCACGGCTCTGATTTTATGCACAAGAATCCTGGGATTTGTGCATGCGCCGGCGCTGATGCAGAGAATCGTCGTGAAACTGCAGAATGCGGCCGTGGACGTGAAAATTTACAAGAAGAAGCGCGATTTATTGTGCGCCGGACTGGCGCGGGAGGGATATCAATTCGCCAAACCGGAAGGAGCATTTTATCTTTTTGTGAAAAGTCCGATCCCCGATGATGTGGCCTTCGTCAAAATGCTGCTCAAAAAAAATATTCTGGTGGTTCCGGGGAGCGGTTTCGGCTGTCCCGGCTATTTCCGCATTGCCTACTGCGTTGATGATAAAACCATTATCAACGCCATCCCGGGTTTCGCGGAAGCCATCCGGGAATGTTCGTGACGTGGCAGAATCCCATGGTCGGTCAAATCGGCAGAAGCCTTCTCCCGAAAAAGCTTATCGTCTATCTTGTTTTAACGGCTCTCACCCTGGCCGTTTTCGGGCAGGTCTATCAATTCGACTTTGTAACGTTTGATGATCCGGTTTATGTGACGGATAATCTAAATGTCCAGTCCGGCCTGACGGCAAAGGCGGTGCGCTGGGCATTCAGCACCACCCATGCCGAATTCTGGCATCCTCTGACCTGGCTTTCGTTGATGCTTGATAACCAGCTTTATGGACTCAACGCCGGCGGCTATCATGTTACGAATCTTCTCCTGCATATTCTGAGTACTTTATTGCTCTTCTGGCTGTTCAACAGAATGACGGGAGCGATTTGGAAAAGCGCTTTTGTCGCGGCGCTTTTCGCGCTTCATCCTCTGCATGTCGAAACCGTCGTCTGGATTACCAAACGCAAAGATGTCCTGAACACTTTTTTTTCGATGCTGACGTTGTGTCTCTATGTTTATTATGCGGAGAAACCGGCGATCAAGCGATACCTGCTCATCCTTTTGTGCTTTGCCTGCGCTCTGATGAGCAAACCGATGGCCGTGACCCTGCCGGCTGTGATGCTGCTTCTGGATTACTGGCCGCTGAAACGTTTCGAGCGGCAGAAAGAAAGCTTGTTATCGTGGCAGTTCAGAGAGAAGGCGCCTTTATTTATTTTATCCTTCATTTTTACCATGATCACGATTTTAGCCCAGTACAATAAGCACATAAAAATCGTTGACCATCCGCTCGATTCCCGACTGGCCAATGCGGTTGTTTCGTTTGTGCTGTATCTGGAAAAGACCTTCTGGCCGGAAGGTCTGGCGGCTTTCTATCCTTTTCCCGATTCGCTGCCCGTCTGGCAGATTCTGGGCGCCGCGATTTTAATTCTGATGATCACTGTTGCCGCCTGGACGGCGAGAAAAAGATCTCCGTATTTGCTGGTCGGATGGCTATGGTATTCCATCACCATCATTCCGGTGCTTGATATTTTCAGATCCGCCCTGAGAGGGATGTCCGATAACTACATGTATCTGCCCTCAATCGGTATATTTGTCATGCTGGTCTGGGGCCTTCCGTCCTTATTCTCCGACAAAGAAATAAAAAAGAAAATCTTCATACCAGCCGGAGCGGTCCTCATCGCCGTTCTGATGATCCTAGCCTGGCGGCAATGCGCCTACTGGCAAAACAACAATGATTTATGGAATCAGGCTTTAAGGGTGACAAAAAATAACTGGCTGGCCCTTCATCAGCGGGGCATTTTTTACAGAGCAAACGGCAGATATCAGGAGGCGCTGGATGACTTCAACAAAGCCATACGGATCAATCCTTCATATGCTTACGCCTACAACAACAGATGCAATACCTATGTCCAGCTTGGCCAGCATCAAAAGGCGATTGAGGACTGCAGCAAGGCTGTTGCAATTTATCCTTTCTGTGTGGAAGCCTACAACAACAGAGGCAATGCTTATTCTTTCCTGCGTCAGTATCATAAAGCCATTGAAAGTTATGATCAGGCCATTTCCATCCAGCCTTCTTACACGAAAGCCTATTATAACAGGGGCCTGACGTACGGATTTAAACTGGATGACTATCAACGGGGCATCGCAGATTTTAACGAAGTCATTCGTATCGATCCTCGTTATGCTGATCCTTACATCGCGCTGGGCTTGCTTCATTTCAACAAGCGCAACTTCGAACTGGGATGCGTTGATTTCAAAAAAGCGTGCGACCTCGGGCATTGCCTGCATTTGCATAAGTTTCAGAAAATAGGGGAGTGCCGCGGCTCGGATCTGCAGTTGTTAGACAGCGTTTACTTTCATAAAAAAGGAACTGATTATTTCAAGCAAGGCGAATACCTCATGGCCATCGAATACTTTAACAAGGCCCTCATTTTGAACAAGGATTACGCAGACGCTTATCATAATCGGGGAGCTGTCTATGTTGAAATAGCAAACTATCCGCGGGCGATTGAGGATTATAATGAATCCATTCGTCTGAAACCGGGCTACGCCGATGTATACAACAACCGGGGAATTGTTTATATGCTGGAGCGTAAAAGAGAAAAGGGATGCCGTGATTTTCAAAAAGCATGTTCGCTGGGCGATTGCAAGCTTCTGGACATGGCGAAACAAAAAGGCGACTGTCATTAACTTGATGACGATGAATAAACTGTTGTTGGACAGCGTTGTCTTAACAACGCATGTAAAAACGATCGCAAATCATTTACTTCTTCCTGAAAGTCTCATTTTTCATATTCACAATTTTATGCTAGGTTACAACCACAATTAATAAGTAATCCGTCTCTAAAAATTACGTAGCGATTTTACGCGATATTTGCAGCATGATCCATATAGACAATTCTAAATGCAAATATAAGGAGTGAAAATGAAAAACTTTATTATTGTAGTGCTACTTATATTTATCCCTTTCTCCGGAGCATTTTCATCTGATTTTGACTCTGGTCATACATATCATTCGGAATTTAAGGGTAAGAAATATAAATCCGTAATGCCCATAGACACACTAAAACAATCACCTGATTTTGATTTGAAAAAATCAAAACTTCCAATGCCTCTGGCCAAGATTATCGATATTGCATACTCCCAACTCATAAAAGTCAGTGGTACGAAGAAGGGTTGGATTGTCTCAAGTATTACATTGGAGAATTGGCGAGAGAATAAAGATAAATGGTTCTATGCAGTCGGTTTCGATCAGCGCGATTTGATGGCTTTGTCGCACATCACTGTTTTGGTAACGGTTGATGGTCAATTAGGAATTATAAAAGAAATAAATGAGAGAATAATAAAATAGCGCCGAACAAATCGTTTTTAAGACTATAAGGGCTATGCCACCTTACAGCTCCGCTATTGTAACTTACAATTCGTAATTCACGTATTTGATGACTCCAAAATACTGAGACTTTGTAGGTATAAGTGTCCGAGACTGGAATTCAATGGGTAGAGCATGTTCTGTCCAGTATAAGTTCGGGGAAAAAAATTCTTAATGCTTTGTTGATTCCATCTCCCTGATGGCGGCGGCCAGGTCAGCGCTCAACTGCCCCATAGCCCGGCTGTGTGCGGCAACAAGAGCGGTAAAATCGCTGCCCCGTGCCGGTTCGGAAAGTGTTGTGCGTCCGTGATGTACTCGCCCATCCTTTGAGGAGCTTACCTTCCACAAAGCGTCCAGTGTTGCCGACTTTCCTAATTCCGAATCTAAACGTAAAATATCAATGGTGCAGCGGTAATTTGTATCGGAAGCCTGAGCTCGCGGAAACACCGATATCTGCGTCGTTCCAAGCAGCGGAATCAGGTTCTCGACGACAACCCGTGCAATGTCATCTTTCAGGGGGGACGCCCAGCGCTCAAATTCCTTGATGGAAACCTGGTGAGGATCTGTTCGCACAACAATCTGCGGCCGGTCAACGGCAGCAGGGATCGATACAGGACCAACCGAAACGGAGTAGTCAGCCTGTTGTGTCGCTTTTGTTACTGGGTTGGAATTCAGCGTATAGAAACGCTGCGGCGCAGAAGCACATCCCGCGGTTAAGACAAGAGCTGTCAAGAAGATAAGAACGGCGGCAAATCTATTCATTTTTATTTCCCTCCTGTTTTCCCCGGATCAGTGCTTCGGGATTTTTCTCAAGATACTCGGTGAGATGACTGATTCCCTGAGCCGCTCTGGTAATTTCGGACAGCGTCTCGCGGAGTTGATACTGTGTGGGAGCATCCTTGCCGACCAGCGTGTTATCGGCATTGGCCAGAACCTGCTCAAGCTGATTCAGCGTTTTGGTCAGTTCTGGAAGAGCCTCTTGATCGACGCGCTTGAGCAGAGTGTTGGTCGTTGCCAGCAGCGTCTTTGCATCCGCGCTGAGTTCTTCTACCGGTATTTTTTCTATTTTTGAAAAGATGAAATTCAGCTTGTCCTGCAAGTCCTGTAAGCCGCTGGGCACAACCGGCATGACCACCGGAGATTTGGCCCAGTTTATTTTCACTTTGGGCGCCTTCGGGAAGATATCCAGGGCAACATACAGTTTTCCGGTCAGCAGATTGCCGCTCCTCAGTTGAGCGCGGAGTCCCCGATCCACGGCATTTTGAATAAAGGCATGGCGTTCCGTGTCAATGGACACCTTCTTATTCATGGCAGACATCTCTTTCAGGTGAGTGAGAAAGCGGCTTGGATATACTATAATATCGACTCGTGGACGCACATCATTCTTCTGGGGCATAAACTCAAGGCCCACAGAAGTGACCTCACCCACAGGTAAACCGAAATAGGTCACCGGCGCTCCGACATAAAGCCCGTTGAGCGTCTCATTGAAATAGAGCACATAGGGCGTGACAATTTTTTCCGGTTTGGCCATGGCTTCCATGCGGCTGTTAAACAGCGTAAAGACGGTTTTTTCTCCCGCGGTTTTAGCCTCTTCGGAGGAGGGTGGCGTTTCAAAGGCAATGCCGCCGATCAGCATGGACAGGACCGACTGGGTCCGTACGGAAAAGCCATCAGACCCCACAGACACGTCGACACCGCTGGCCTGCCAGAAACGGGTCTGATCGGTAACATACTTGTCGTATGGCGCGCGTACAAACACCTCAATATTGATGGAGTTCCCGTCTCCGGCCAGATCATAGCCGATGACCTGGCCCACGTTGAACTGGCGATAATACAGGGGGGAACCGTTGACGATGGATCCGAGTGTGTTTGTCTTCAGCACGAACAGTTTGCCTTCCTCGTCAAAAGTAATGGACGGCGGAACTTCGAGTCCGGTGAATTCGTGACGCTCCTTTTTTGATTTTCCGGGCTCAAGGCCTATGTAGTTGCCGGAAAGTAGTGTGCCGAAACCGGACACGCCGCTGAGGCTGGCGCGCGGCTGCTCAATCCAGAACTTTGTATCGTCAACCAGAAGGCCGGCCGCACTTTTGTTGATTTTTGCTGTGACCACCACTTTCCGGAAATCTTTGGAAAGTTCCACTTTCGTGATGTGTCCTATATCCACTTCTTTGTATTTTACAAAGGTTTTCCCTGTTTCCAGACCTTCAGCCTTGGCGAAGGTGATGGTGATGGTCGGCCCCTCCATCAAAATCCGCTGAACGGCGACACCGAGAGCGATCACTGCCGCGATCATTGGAATAATCCAGACCACGGAAAATTTACGATGCTTTCGGGATACAGTAGTGGTTTCGGGTATATTATTTAGATCGATGTTTTCAGTCACATTAGCCTCCTTTTTCATTGCGGGAATCCCAGATTAATCGGGGATCAAAGCTTTCGGCCGCAATCATGGTCAGCACAACGACGGCCGCAAAAAAATGGACGCCGGTTCCAGGCTGCACCGACATCAGCGGCTGAATCTGAATCAGTGCGACAGTAAACGTGACGACAAACACGTCCAGCATCGACCATCGTCCTATAAAATCAACCAATCGGTATAATTGCTGTCGTTCGCGCTGCTCTTTGATCGAACGGCGCTGAATTGTGATGAGTAGAAAAGCCAGAGCCATAATTTTGGCCAGTGGAATCACCACGCTGGCGATCAAGACAATCAGCGCCAAATGCCATGATCCCGTCTTGTAGAGCAGGACGACGCCGCTTAGGATGGTGTCATTCTCCGATGAAACCAGTGTGGCCGATGCCATCACCGGCAGTAGATTTGCAGGAATGTAGCAGACGAGCGCCGCGATAATCAGAGCCCAGGTCCGCTGAATGGCATGGTGCTTTCTCAGGGCGAGATGTCTCCCGCAGCGCGGGCAGTGGCCGGGATTATCGACATTGGCCGGCCTGGATACAAGTCCGCATGACTCGCAGCATACAAGACCGATGCTCATAGCCGTTAGCGGATGATTCTGTTGCGATGAGCTGTCCGCTTTAGGAAGGGCAGACGGCCGGCCTGAAGACGTAGGCGGTATTGAACCGTTGACCCACTCGATGCGCTGCCAGATTTTACGGGGATCGAAAGTGACCGTGATGGCGGCAACCAGCAGCACAAGCGCTCCCGCGGCAAACATACCGATTCCGGGAATCACTGTTGCCATTTCCGCAATCTTGATCAGCGCCACCAGGATGCCGAGCATCATCACTTCCACCATCGCCCAGGTCTGATGCCATTCGGACCAGCGCAGAAGTTTCCCGACCCACGATGGTATCGGCGTCTGTCGGGAGGCCAGAATAATGGTCAGCATGATGGAGATATGAACGGCGGGAGCAAAGACCGTGCAGAAAGCGACCAGTGCAGCCGTAAGCGGCTCGCCTCTGAGCCACATTTCCTGCGCGCCGCCGAGAATCGTTGTATGCGTCTGACGTCCTGAAACAGATAGTTCCATCAGCGGCGATACGTTGGCCACGAGAAAAGCGATGGCGGCGGCAACGGTCAGAGCCAGAGTGTTTTCCAGAGATTCAGGCCTGTTCAGGGCAATCGTGTGATCGCAGCGCCTGCAGTGGGCAGCGGCGCCGTCAGGAAGTTCAGGAACGCGCTGCAGCAGGTCGCAATCGGGACAAGCAATAATGTTCTGGGAAGCATGATCCATGGTTTCACCAAACTGATAAATTCTTTACAGCGATTTAATCCGCCATTCCCCGCAACCTGCTGCCGGGGAGGGGCATTCAATATCGAATGCTGAAAGTATTAAATTCTCCTGAATACGTTTCTTCTTCCATCAACACGTCTTTAACGCGTGCAGCCGGCGGGCCGACACGGCACCACTCCAGCATCTTATCAATGTTTTGATCTTTTCCTTCAAAGAGCGCTTCCACGCGCCCGTCAGACATATTCCGTATCCAGCCGGTCAATCTAAAACCGTTTGCCGCCCGCTGTGTTTCCGCGCGAAAAAACACGCCCTGAACCCGTCCGGAAATATACACGCGTATCCTTTTCATAAAGAATCACCTGCTGATTAATTTTAAAAATTCTTCCTCGCTGATAATTTTAATGCCGGCAGATCTGGCCTTGTCCAGTTTGGAACCGGGATCGCTTCCTGCCACGACGTAAGTGGTTTTCTTGGTGACGCCGGAATGGATTGTGCCGCCCAGATTCTCAACCATGGTCTTGGCTTCGCTTCTGCCCATGCTCTCCATTGTTCCGGTAAACACAAATGATTTTCCCAGGAGCGGCGCGCTTTGATTGACGGCTTTCTTCTGAGGAATCACTCCGGCCATGCCGAACTTATTCATGACGTCGATATTTTTACGCTCGTGAAAAAAACCGACGATGCTGGCGGCTATTTCCGGACCGATTTCATTGATGACCGTCAAGTCTTCCCTTTGTGCCTTCATTAAAGTCTCCAGACTGCCGAAATGATCAGCCAGGATTTTGGCGTTGCGCTCTCCCACATGCCTGATGCCCAGCGCGTAAATAAATTTATCCAGTGCAGGATTTTTGGACTTGGTGATGGCGTCAATTAAATTCCCGGCGGATTTTTCCGCCTGCCGGTCAAGAGCGACAAGTTGTTCCTTGGTCAGAAAATATATGTCGGCAGGATCGGCAATCAGCCGGGCATCGAAAAGCTGGGCGGAAACTTTTTCCCCCAGGCCTTCAATATCCATCGCGCCACGCGAAGCGAAATGCCGGATGTGTTCTTTCAGTTGCGCCGGGCAGGAAATATTGATGCAGCGATGTGCCGCTTCCCCCTCCAGCCGGACGATTTCAGAGCCGCATTCCGGGCAGTGAACCGGCATCTTGAACGGCGCCGCTGTTTCCGGTCTTTTTTCAGGAATCACTTTGACCACTTCAGGAATCACGTCACCGGCCCGCTGAATGACCACGGTGTCGCCGACGCGGACGTCTTTTTTAAGAACTTCGTCTTCATTATGCAGGGTGGCGCGGCTGACCATCACACCGCCGACATTGACCGGTTCCATAATGGCCACCGGTGTCAGGGTGCCCATGCGTCCCACTTGCACGTCAATATTTTTAACGATTGTTGTTTCTTGTGCAGCGGGAAATTTGCAGGCCATGGCCCAGCGGGGATTGCGGGAGACATTGCCCAATGTTTTTTGCAGCGTCAGGTCATTCACCTTCAGGACAACGCCGTCAATCTCATAAGGCAGTTTTTCCCGCATGTTTCGGACGCGTTCAAAGTATTGGATGCAGGCGCTGATATCTTCAGCCCGCTCGATAAGTTGATTGACGGGGAAACCCCAGTCGGAAAGTTTTTGCAGCGCTTCCCAGTGTGTTGAGACACCAAGCGCTTCGACATTGCCGACGCCGTAAAAAAAAATATTGAGCGGGCGCCGAGCCGTGATCCGGGAGTCAAGCTGGCGCAGGGAGCCTGCGGCGGCATTGCGGGGATTGGCAAAGGGCTCTTCGCCTTCTTCTGTCCGACGGATATTCAGTTTTTGAAAAGGTTCTTTTTCAATATAAACTTCTCCACGTATTTCAATGAAAGAAGGCGCCAGATGATGCGCTGTCGATTTCATTTTCAGGGGCAGGGTAGCAATGGTTTTGAGATTCCGGGTAACATCTTCACCGGTTGTGCCGTCACCGCGGGTGGCGCCCTGCCGGAAAATGCCGTTTTCGTAAATCAGGTTTACAGCCAGACCGTCGAGTTTCGGTTCGGCAACATAGGAAATAGCATTCACGCCGGCCAGACGTTTGATGCGCTTATCGAATTCAATGATTTCTTCATGGGTGAACGCGTTGGCCAGGCTGAACATCGGGGAGGGATGATTGAATGACGCGAATTTGGACAGGGGAGCCGCTCCGACGCGCTGAGTGGGTGATGAGGGTGAATACGCTTCGGGACAGCGTTCTTCCAGATTCTGAAGTTCGCGCATCAGAAGGTCGTACCCGGTGTCGGAAATTTCCGGCGCGTCCTGCTGATAATATCTTTTATTATGATATTCGATGACGCGTCTCAGCTCGGCGATTCTTTTTAGATCATCCTGTTTTTCCATCACTTAACCAGCTTTAAATGATTTATTTCCTTAGATTTATCCGGTCTTTGTCCGGATGGGTTCTGCGCGTTATTCTTCGACAAGTTTTCGTTAAAGATCGCATTTTTGGCTCATTGAATTGATATTGATTGATAAGAACTTGCTTTTAGTTGACGGCAGTATAAGAAACGCACTCTTGTGTGTCAAGAATATTTTAGCACAAGATGTGGGGTGCGGCACAAGTGACTGCGCTGAAG